>CAZFCK010000209.1:0-8585 GCA_964517355.1 uncultured Desulfovibrionaceae bacterium
TGTTTCAGGGGAGAGCCTTGTTTCAAGGCGAAAATGCGCTAGAAACAGGCCCTAGTATAACATGCTTGTATGTTGATAATTTTGTTTCAATAGTCGCGGGTCGAGGGGGGCGTTCCCTCTTGGCGGGGTTTGGGGCGGAGCCCCAAAACAAACCATTGCAAAATTATTTTGCTCTATCGCCCCGATGTGCGGTATGAAGATGTTTTTCCCTTCGGGAATTCTTCTCCGAAACGAGGAACGGCGTTATGCATAGCTTTTGGCGCAGCATGCTCGAACCTCTATTGCTCGCCCTCGAGCCGCGCGCCGTGTGGCTGGCCGCAAGAGAGCGGGACGACATCACGCGGCTCCTTGCGCAGTACGCCGCGCAGCGGGAGTGCGCGCTTGAGGCCGGTTTTCCGTCGGCGCAACTGCCGGGCAACCACTCCGGAACTGTCTCGCCGTGTCCCGACGCGGTGTTTCTGAGCCAGGCGCATACGAGCGACCTGCGCCGTGACATTTCTCTGTTGCGCGATCTGGCCTCAAGGTGCGGCCGGGGATTTCCGGTGGTCGCGGCGCACCCCGCCACAGCGGCTCCCGGCGCGGGCGATGCGGTTTCCCGCACCTTGCGGGATATTGCGGCGCAGGCCGGCGGCGCGTTGCATTGCCTGACCATTCCGGGATTGGGGGGGCTCTCCCTCGTTTTTCCCCATGATTTGGACCAGGAGCGCCCCCAGGCCGCAGCCCTGTTGCGCCAATGGCGGCAGGCGCTTTGTTGCGCCCCCCTTTTGCGGCAATTGGAGGCGCGTTGCGAGGATTTGCGGGAGAGCCGCAGGGCGCTGGAGCGGGAGGAGGAGACACGGCGCGAGCACGAGCGCCTTGTCATGCGCCTGGAGCAGTTGCGGCGGGATGAGGCGTCCCTTGCCGCGTCCCACGCTCATGCGTGGCGCTGGCTCTCCGGCTTTGACCAGGATTTTCACGCGCTGCTGGGTTCGGCGCGCTGGCGAATAGGGGATCTTACGGCCGGGCTCGTGGAGCGCGTCGCCAGGCGCCGCCATCCCACGGTGGCCAAGGACCGCATCGTGCGCTCTCTGGCGCTGGTGCGCACGCGACTGCTGGGGCGCGGCGTTCCGCAACTCCGGTCCGCCCCGCAGACGTTGCCCGAGGAAAAGGAGCTGCGTCGCGCCGTCGGACGCGCGAGGGAGGCGGTGTGGCGCGGGGATTGGGCAGCGGCTGGCCGCGAATGGGAAGGCGTGTTGGCGCTCGCCGCAAACGGCACTGCCATGGCCGGGCGCGCGCGGGCGGGCCTGAACCTTGCGCGGAGGCTGGCCGACGTGCCCGCGTTCAAGGAGCGGCTGGCCGGTTGCCGGAGCGCGCGCGCCGCCCGGGAGCCCGGCGCCGGAGGGCGGCCGCGCGTAGCCGTGTATACCGTAGCGCTCCAAGGAGGGGCAGTCTTGCGGTTGCCGGAGAGCCTGCCCCCGGAAGCGGATTTCATCGTGTTTTGCGACGGCCCCGCCCCTGAAGCGGGAGGCTGGCGGACGCGGCCCATCCGGTTTTTCTCCGCGGACCGGCGGCGAACGGCCCTCTACGTGAAAACGCACCCCCATGTGCTGCTGCCCGGCTACGACCTGGCCCTGTGGCTGGACCCGGAGGCCATGCTTCTGGAGGACATCACGCCTCGTGCGCGAGAGTTTTGGGATTCTGGCCATGCCCTGGGCGGAGCGCCGGCAATGGAGGAGGACGCGGCACGGGATGCGTCGCGGGAATATGATATCGCGCAAGAGCAGCTTTGGCGGTACCGGAGTTTGGGCCACACCCCTGGGGAGCCGCTTCAGGACGGTTTTCTGCTCTTCAATCTGCGGCATCCGCAGTTGCATGCGATACTGAATACCTGGTGGGCGGAGATCGAAGGGTACAGCGCAAGGGATCAGTTGAGTCTGGGCTTTGCCCTTTGGTCGAACGGGGCGGCGGTCTATGGCGTGAAGCAAGGAGTTTGGCCCGCATGCGGGGTTCCCGTTGCGCTCGTGCCTCCCGAAGACGAGCCCGCGCTCGCCGCGTTGTTGCGGGCTCTGCCCGCTCCGCTTGTCTTTCCGCGCGGAGGGGAGAGCTACGCCGCAGTGCGGGAAGGGCGCATAGCCGCGCAGAGGGATCGGGACATTGAGATCATAATCTGCGTGCACAACGCCCTGGAGGCGACGCGCGCGTGTCTCGCCTCTGTGGAAAACGCGCGCGAGGAGCGGCACCGGCTTATTGTCGTGGACGACGGATCGGCTATGGAGACGGCGCGGTTCGTGCGGGAGTACGCGCGCACGCGGCCGTGGGCGGTCCTGCTGCGTAATGAAACGCCCCAGGGCTATGCCGGGGCGGCGAATCAGGGGTTGGATAAGTCCAGCGCCCCGTGCGTGATTCTGCTGAACAGCGATACGGTCGTCACGGACGGCTGGGCCGGGAAATTGGCCGATGTCTTATTCACCGAGCAGGGGGTGGGCATTGCCGGGCCCATGTCCAATGCTGCGGGGGCGCAATCGCTGCCGGAGCACGAAGGGACGCGGGAGCAGACCGCGGTGAACGTTCTGCCCCCGGGACTCACGGCCGAGGACATGAACCGCCTGTGCGAATCGTGGACGCCGGCGGGATTCGTGCCGCATACCACGCTTGTTCACGGTTTTTGCATGGCCATACGCCGGGAGGTGCTGGAGACGGTCGGCGGTTTTGACGTTGTTCATTTCCCCAGGGGGTACGGCGAGGAAACCGATTATTGCCTGCGCGCCGTAAACGCCGGATTCGGTTTGGCTGTGGCGGTGCATACCTATGTTTTTCATGAAAAATCGCAGAGTTACGCAAGCGCGGAGCGCCTGGCGCTCATGCGGGCCGGCAGCGAGGCCCTTGAACGGCTTCATGGCCGCGCGCGTGTGGACAGGGCGCGGCAAAGCATGCGGCAACATCCGGCGCTTCAGGATTTACGGGGGCGCGCCCGTGCTCTTTACAGCCTGGAAATCAGGAAGTTGCAGGATTTTTGAGGCGGCACGGCAAAATGTTTGCTCCTTGGAAACGAGGTGCTATGATATGCTGAAAATGTCGCGGACAAAGATTGTCCGCAGTATCTCCAAGGGAGTGCGGAAATTTTGGGGCCAAGTAATTTTGAAATTGTAAATATATTAGAGCATCTCACGCTTGAAAAGCGCTAGATGCTCTTATGCATTTCCCTGGAACAATTGGAAATTGTTTCAGGGGAGAGCCTTGTTTCAAGGCGAAAATGCGCTAACAGATTATACCGGCTAAAAAGTTTTTGAGATTTTGGGGAATCTTTTTCAAAAGATTCGTGAGCCGCCGGAGGCTTTCATATTTCAAAGTTAACATGCTCCGGACGTTGCGCCCCCCGTAACACCAGCAGGGAATGTCGTATGTTGTATCGTAGTTATGCCGTTGTCGTGGCGTGTTTGCTTGTCTTTGCCTGTCATCAGTCTCCCGTGTGGGGGGCGCGCATAGAGTTCGGCTTGCCTCGGGACATGGTCGCGGAAACGGCCATAGATCCGCGTTTTCTGCCGCTCGTGGAGCGTCTGGCCGCGTCGGGCTATCCCCGGGAGCGTCTCGAACGCCTGTATTCCAGGTCCGAAGTCTCTTTTGATCCCGACTCCATGGGGAAAAAGATGCGGGTGCTGTACAAGGTGAAATACAAACCCGCGACGCCCGCCCCCCAACCTCAGGCGGATCAGGGCAAGCGGGAGAGGATACCGCTGCACGCGCCGCACCTTACGCCCGAGGTCGTGGAACGTCTGGCCGTGTTCAAGGAGCGGTATGCGGAGACGTTGCGGAAGGCCGAGAAACAATACGGGGTGCCGCAGGATGTGATTCTGGCCGTGCTGGTGGTGGAAACCAAGCTCGGCAATTTTCTCGGCAGCGGCACGGCTTTGAATGTGCTTTCGAGCATGGCCGTGGCCCAGGGATACGCGGATCTGGCTCCCTATCTGGAGACATACGCGCCCACCCCGAGCCAGAAAGAATGGCTGCTGGAGCGGCAGGCCCAAAAGGCGGAATGGGCTCTGGGGCAGTTGCGGGCGCTCCTGGAATACGGCTGGGCCAACGGGCTCGACTTGGCGGCCATGCCCGGCTCCATATACGGGGCCATCGGCATGTGCCAGTTCATGCCTTCGAACGTGGAGCGTCTTGGGGTGGACGGCGACCAGGACGGCGTGGTGGACGTGTACGCTCCCGCCGACGCCGTGCACAGCGTGGCCAAGTTTCTGCACAAGGCGGGCTGGAAAGCCAAGCTTTCGCGCAAGCGCAAGATTTCCGTGATAAAGCGGTATAATCCGGATTATTTTTACGCCATCACCGTCCTGGCCGTGGCGGACGAAATCCCCAAGGTCAGCAGGTAAGATGGAAGGCGCCGGCGACATCCATGCCGGCGTCCACAAGACGGTTGTATTCTTGTGCGGCTTTTTCCGTGGGCGCGGCCACAAAGGCGATGCCCAGTTTTTTGCAGCGGGCCTCCACTGACGCGCTGACGCGCATGAGGCCCGAGCTGCCTTGCCCGATGACCAAGGCCTGGGGCTTGGCTTCGAAAACCTCGTCCAAATCGCTTTCCTGGCAAAAGTGCCCCTGAGTCCGCCACCACGAGCCGGCCACCTGGCCGCCGTATATCAGCAGGTCGTCTTTGTAATGTTCGCCTTCCACAGTCATGGAGCCGAAGGCGTAGTGTTCTATGTGCGGCTGCATCGTTTGTTTATACCATGCTTCGTTTGTGTGGTTGTGTGAAAAAAAAGGCCATGCCCCCCCTTGTTTTGATTCCTTTCCTCATGTTGGGCAAAGGCGGACGCCGTGTTCCGGAGTTCTCGTCACTCGATGCCGGGGCCCAGGAAATCGTAGAGGTCGAGTTCCCTGCCGTCTTTGGAGAACAGCACGGGCGTGACCATGTTCTTGCCGACGTGTTTTCCCGGAATCCGTTTCATGGGCTTGCCGCCGTAGGTAATGCCCGTCACGAGATAATCCGCCAGTCTGAAGCACTCAAGGCTATCCACCCGGACCAGCACGCTGGAGCAGTCAAAAGGGGTGTCCACCTCTATTTCATAGCATTCCGAGCCTTTGTCGACAGCTCCCAACAAAATGCATACTTCGTCCTCGGCGATTTGCCGCAATGCGTTGTCCAGATCCAGCACATTGGCGGCGGTCTCGAGTTCACCCGTGGAAAGCGGGATTTTTTCTCCCTGGTCCAATTGCGCCGTGATCTCCGCATATTGCTCGAACACATAGCCTTGGGTTTGATACAGGGGCGCGGCCTCGCGCCAGGTGCTCCAGGTAAAATCCACGTTCTGCGCAAATTTGACCGCCAGCTCGTAATCGAAATACAGGACGCCTTTGAAGCAATTGTTGGCGAAATACGGCGTATTGTTTTTGCCCACGCAATGCCGGAAGATTTTCCGGATAAAGCGTTGCGGCAATGTGGTGACGATCACTCGCTCCAACTGTCCTGCAATTTCGATTGTCAGCTTCATGAATGCACTCTCTCGGTTTGGGGTGCGTGGCAAATCCTCTGCGCCCGTGTTCCACGGTCCGGCTCCCGCCTTGGTCGCGGGGGCCGCGCAAAAGAACCTGTGCCGCTAGAGCATCCTAACTTTGAAAAAGTATAGATGTTCTTATGCATTTCCCTGAAACAATAAACGTTGTTTCAGGTGTGAGCCATATGCAAAGGCGAAAATGCGCTAGCGGCGCGCCATGGCCGGCAGCTGGTTGCGCCGGTCCGCGGAAGACCGGCCATCCTGCGGTGCCACATTAATTGGTGACGGCCCGGCGTGCAAGTCTTTCGCGCGGGGCGCCTGTCTGGAATGGATCTCTTATGGAAAGAAAGATTCCTCATGACCGTGTCGCCCCGGTAGTTGGTTCGCATATCGTCGCTACCACGGGCATCCTTGCGACGAGCGATGAATGTTGAGTATTATGCGATTGCTATATGAATTCCATCCGGGTCGCGTTGAAAAAGAATCCTGAAGAATCGCCTCCTGGCAAATTCCTCTTGCTTCGGATCATGTTTTTATAATAAAAGTAAATGCATTTGGATCGGTATCTCTTTTTCATGGACCAAGGCAAACGCATTTCGGATGCATTTTCGGGAGTCGCGTGATCCTTTGCGGCATGCGCATCAGGATCATTGAACAGAGTGTGGGGAACTGTTTTTCCGGCATGGCCAGGAGCAATAAAGGGGCACGCGCAAGGCGTCTTACTGTCCGCCGCCCGGAACCCGACATCTTTTCCGCAGTGCGCCAAATTCTGTGGGGTGTCGCAAGCAGCAGCCGTCAAAATGAGGAGGAACGAAAGTGAAAAACTTGAAACTGGCAGTGAAAATCGGCATTGGATTCGGCTTCCTCATCATCATCGCCTGCGGCCTCGGCGGCATGGCAATCCTGTACATGAGCGAGGTGCAAACGGACGCCACAAGTCTGGCCCAAGAGTACATGCCGGAAGTGGATATCGCCAATGAGCTTGAGCGCAACGTCTTGCTCGCCATGATGGCCGTTCGGGGATATGGGCTCAGCGCCAATCCGGAGTACCTCAAACAGGGGCGCGAACACCTGACAAACGCCCGCACCGGTATAGAACGAGCACGGCTGCATGCGGACAAATACACGGCGCTCGTGGAATTGCGCCAAAAGGTGAATATCGCCGCAACCAACCTGGAACAATACGAAAAGCTCGTCAATGAAACCGAATCCATGAACACTGCAATCAGTCAGAACCGCTCCGCTCTTGACGCGGCTGCGGCGAGATATATGCAGAACTGCCAGGATTTCCTCACAAGTCAAAACGAAACCATGATCCAGCAAATCGATTCCGAGGCAATGGCCCATGAACTCAAAGACCGCCACGACAAGATAACCTGGATCAACGACATCGTTGATCTGGGCAACGACACCCGCGTCAAGAACTTCAAGGCCCAGGCCACAGGCGATATGGCCTTGCTGCGGAGCGCCAAGGACAACTTCCCGAAGATGGAAGACTTATTCAATAAATTGCGCGCAGTAACCCGGCAGGAAGACAATATTAAGCAAATCGCCCAAACTCGTGAAGCGGCCAACCAGTATATGGAGGCCATGATCGCTTATGAACAAAACGCATTGAAATTAAGCGAGTTGGCCACACTGCGCGAAGACGCCGGCAACAAAGTGCTCGAAGCGGCCCAGGCAACCGCGTCCGCGGGCATGAAGCAGGCCGCCGTAATTTCCGATCAGGCTGTGAAGAACCTCTCCCAGGCGTCCATGATCATGGTCATCGGCCTGGCTGCGGCCGTATTGCTCGGCATCCTCGTTTCCATATTGCTCACGCGCGCCATTACGCGCCCCATCATTCAGGGAGTGGCCTTTGCCCAGGCCATGTCCGGGGGCGATTTCACGCAAAAACTCGACATCCAGCAGCGTGACGAAGTGGGCAACCTGGCCCAGGCCCTGAACAACATGGTGGACCGCCTGCGTGAAGTCGTGGCTGAAGTGCAAACCGCCACGGACAATGTGGCCTCGGGCAGTGAAGAGCTTTCATCCTCCTCGCAAAGCCTTTCGCAAGGCGCCACTGAACAGGCCGCCAGCGTTGAGGAGGTCTCTTCCTCCATGGAGCAGATGACTTCCAATATCCGCCAGAATGCCGAAAATGCGCAGCAGACGCAGCAGATTGCCGTTTCCGCGGCCAAGGACGCCGAACAGGGCGGCCAGGCAGTGGCGCAGGCTGTCGAGGCCATGAAGAACATTGCGGAAAAGATTTCCATAATCGAGGAAATCGCGCGCCAGACGAACCTGCTTGCGCTCAACGCGGCCATCGAGGCTGCCCGGGCCGGCGAACACGGCAAGGGCTTCGCCGTGGTCGCCGCTGAAGTGCGCAAACTCGCGGAACGCAGCGGCGCCGCCGCCGCCGAGATCAGCGAGCTGTCCACCTCCAGCGTGCAGGTGGCGGAAAACGCGGGCCAGATGTTGACCAAAATGGTGCCCGACATCCAGAAGACCGCCGATCTTATCCAGGAAATCGCGGCGGCCAGCAACGAACAAAATTCCGGAGCCGAACAGATCAACAAGGCCGTGCAACAGCTGGATCAAGTTGTGCAGCAAAACGCCTCGGCTTCAGAAGAAATGGCCTCCACCGCTGAAGAACTCTCCAGCCAGGCCGAGCAGCTTATGAGCACCATGACCTTCTTCAAGGTCAGCTCCAGCGGCTCCTCCGTCCGTCGCAAGACGGTCAAGGCCCTGCCAGGGGCGAGAAAGGCCATTGCCGCGGTCAAGTCGGCTCCAAAAAGCAAGGATACAGGCATTGCCCTGGAAATGGACAGCTCCCTGGATGAGGATTTCGAGCGTTTCTAACAGCATATTGACTTTGAAAGAGGTATGCTCCAGCGGCTTAAGAACCTTTTTTAAAAACTTCAGCCCTTGGGCGCGGTCGTTTCGCGCCTTAGGGCTGAAGATGGCAGCGCTGGTTTCTCCCCCGGCGAATTTTCGTTTCACAAGGTCGTTTTTCCGGCGTCCAGGGGCCTCCCCTGGTCGTCGTGCGGGCGCGAAAGTCCGCGACTTTATTCTTTTTTTTTAGCGCATTTTCGCCTTGAAACAAGGCTCTCCCCTGAAACAATTTCCAAT
>CAZFCK010000210.1:0-8546 GCA_964517355.1 uncultured Desulfovibrionaceae bacterium
AATTGGAAATTGTTTCAGGGGAGAGCCTTGTTTCAAGGCGAAAATGCGCTAATTCGTTATATAAGGAAAAGCCTCTATTTACAGTGCAAACAGAGGCTTCCGGAGGTAAACAGGGAGCAAGGTGTATTATAGAACTAATCCGCCCCACCATTGTTGTCAACTCACCCTGCATTAGCGCGGAGGCACGCATCCGCATCCGGCCCGCGTCAATGGGTGGCCGCTCTTGTCAGCCCTCGCGGCTCAAGCGTTTCACAAGCCGCATAACCTCGCCCACGTCAATGGGCTTGGCGACGTAGGCGTCCATGCCTTCAGCCAGAAAACGTTCCTTATCTCCTTCCATGGCATAAGCCGTGAGCGCCACCACAGGCACGTCGGGGCGGCAGGCCTTGCACGCGCCCTTGCGGATCGTGTGCAAGGCTTCGATGCCGTTTATTTCCGGCATATTTATATCAAGCAAGAGCACGTCGAATTCATGTTGATCGACCTGCGTGAGCACCTCCCGCCCGTTCCGGGCGCATATGACGCGGTGGCCGTTGCGGCGAAACACTTCCTGCAACAAGCGCAAATTAACCGGGTCGTCATCGGCGAGCAACAGCCGCAAGGATTGGCGGTCTTCATCCTCGGGTTCGGCATACTGCGGCGGATGCTCCTCGCACACTTTGTTCTGTTCCACGTGCGGCGACGTATTCGCCACCGGAATCGCGCAGGTAAAAACCGTGCCCTTGCCAAGTTCCGATGCGCAATGCACGTCTCCTTCCATAAGCTCCACCAAACGTTTCACTATGGAAAGGCCCAGGCCGGTGCCCTGGATTCCTCTGCTCCTCGCGTCGTCGCGCACGAACGGCGAGAAAAGGCGGCGTTTGACCGAACCGGCGATACCCGGGCCCGTATCGCTGACACACAGCACAAGCGTGGCCTCATCCTTTTCTTCCCGCGCATGGCAAGCCACATGCATACGAATCCTACCGTGTTTGGTGAATTTAACCGCATTGCCCACGAGATTGTAACATATCTGCCTGAACCTCTCCTGGTCCAGGAGCAGTGTTTCCGGAACAGTCTCATCCACGGTACATTCCAGCACAACATCTTTGCTGCGAAGCTGTTGCACAAAAAAGGCAAATGTACGCCGCGCGATTTCCCGCAAATCACACGGCGCAGTGACCAAAACGACCTTGCCGGACTCTATCCGCGACAAATCAAGAACATCATTGATAATACCAAGGAGGCTATCTCCGGAATCCCTGGCCATGGCCAGATACGTCTTCTGTTCCTCATCCTGCATACCGTAGGAAAGCAACTGCAACATGCCAAGCAACCCGTTGAGCGGCGTACGGATTTCATGACTCATATTCGCCAGAAACGCGGATTTTGCATTATTGGCGTATTCCGCGTGCTTTTTCGCCCCCCTGAGCCTGGCCTGCACCTTCCTCTCCTCCCAGATGTCCACGGCCCGCTCAATAAGCAGTTCAATAAGGTGCAAATCCGTAACGGTATAGGGTTCGGCTTTGTTGGCCACGCCGACAACCAGCATTATACGCCCCTTTCTGACGACCGGAACGTTGCAATGCCGGCTCAAAGGCACATGGCCGGCAGGGGTACCTCTTTTCAACGGGCTATTGTCATAATCATTGGTAATGATTGGAGCCCGTTTACGCACGGCCTCTCCCCACAACCCCGTGGCCTCGACGAGCATATGCCGTGGTTTATAGGACATGTGGCAATCTTTGAGCACGTTTTCGGACCAGGCGTAGCATCCTAATCGCGATTCCGCCGCATTCAGCAGATAAATATATCCGTATTCGCTTGTCGTGAGTTCGACAATCTGCTCCAGAACATAGGTGAAGATATCCCGCAGCCTTCGCTGGTGCATCATGGACAAACGGTACAGGGCCTCCAACCGCCTGTGCTCGAGGTCTTGCTGCACAGCCCGGCGTTTGCTCAGGGTCACGTCTTCAGCGAAGACAATAACGGAATCCGGGTGCAAAAAGGAGACTGCGGCATGCAACTCTATGGGCGGCCTGCCGTTGCCAAGAGCGAACGGCAAAGACTTGCATATGGACCTGCGGGTTCTATGGCACTCCTCAAGCAACTGCAGCCATTTGGAATCATTATGAAAAAAGACTTCGGACGTGGTGCCCAGCAATCCCTGGATACCCGGGTGCAGACTCCGCGTGTAGACGTTCGCATCCTTGAGAAGGAACGAATCGCCGCAGCGCTGCCACAGGAGAGTGTGATACGGTACGCAATCTACGACAAGCCTGAGCCAGTCTTCTCTTCCGTAAATGCGGCCGGACGCGGCCCGCCCTCCCATTTCACCTCCGGCAACGGCCGCCGCCCCACACTCATGCCGATTCACGACCGCAGCGTGGTACAGGACGTTGTTTCCATGGCCGCTTGCGGCACTGAGAAAAACGATAAAAGCCGTAACCGCACCTTGTCCGCTTTTTTTACCCGTGGCCTCCAGAGGCACGCATTCGTTTTCACGCACCGCGTCCGCAAGACCGTTTGCGAACGTCCGGTCTTCCATATCCAGCAGGTCCGTCAGCAAGAATCGCTCGAGCGTCGAATCATCCAAGCCGAAAAGACGCCGAGCCGCGGCATTGCCCTCCACTATCCGGCCGGACTGATCCAAAGCCAGCAAGGCTATCGGCGCCGCGGAAGCGAGACCATCATGACGCGCCTTATTGTGTTCGAAAGCATCCAAGGCCCGTTCAAGGGCGCCGGTCTTGTCCTCAAGTTCGCGGTTTTTCGCTTCCAGCTCCTCGACAAGCCGACGCTGCTGCTCCTGGGCTTTCCTGCGCTCCTGGACCTCCTCCCCCAAAACTCTTATCATTTCGTCACGATGCTCGGTGCGCAATTTCAAGATGGCCTCAAGCTTGGCGTGATTTTGCAGCATGAAGCCTTCTATCCTTTTAAGCTCCGTAAGATCGAGAAGCACCCCCTTTATGCCTTCCGAGCCGTCTTCATCATCCATGATTCTATGCACCCAGCCGATACGGCGCTCTCCGTCCTTGCGCAGAAAAACAAGTTCCAGGTCGTCCGAGCCCTCGTTGTCCATTTGCCGTTTGACCCATTGGCGCATCAGGGACTGATATTCAGGCGCCACATGCCGGGAGATGAATAAAGACAACGAAGGGGGCACTTCATTAACTTTGTACCCCAGCATGCGGTATATGTCCGCCGACCACGAGGCGGCTTCATTATTGTGCCCCCACTGCCAATTGCCGCAATGCACTATATAATTCGTCCAATCCAGGTTATGCCCCCCCTTCCCGGGATGGGGCGCATCACTTATGGACGTGCCACCCTGCCGCACGGCGGAAAAAAGAAAAAGACTGGCCGGCTCCGTGTTCAAAGCTTTTGCTAAGGCGCAGACCACGGCGAACGATGGTCCGCAGGCGCCCCTTTCCAATTTGTTCACATGCTCAAAAGAGATACCGGCACGCTCAGCCAATTGGCTCTGAGTCAGATTTTCTATCCTCCGTAAAAAACGTAAACGTTTTCCAAAGGCATGGAGGGTGGTTTCGGTATCCGACGAATTGAGCATTGGCGTTGTCCTCATAATAAGCTTACAAATAATACGTCTGATGCAACGCTCTGTACACGTACCCATACTACGTATTGATGATTTTCCAGCGTTATCCCAGGTAATATGTCATAATATTCCAGAAGACAACACCCTTTCTCCACGCCATCCCTCATCTTTTCGGTGCTTGCCTCTGGAGCCGCGCCTCATCTCCGGGCACAATCACTGAACAACCGTTCAATAGACTAACAATATTAGACAATGTGTTTATTTATTTTATTAAATTAACGATAAACAGCTCGCGCGCCCCTAGGCACTCTCAGCTTCCGTCTCTTATTACTGAACGTAAAAGGATTGGTGCGCTCAGACTTGCCAGAGCGTTTTTTTCATGTCATTGTAGGGAGATAAAGAATAAGAATACGAGAGGAAAGGATTTGGCATCCTATACTTTGTTTGGTGAGTTCGCATCCTCCTCACAAGAAAAACGATTCACTCTCGCCACGTGGCCAGGCCAAGCCCTGCGCATGCGCTTTGTCTGCGGCCTTACCTCACTGTTGTATCTGGCCGCGGCAATTGCCAACTACCTGAATCTCGGCAGTTCACCAGCCTTTACGACACTGCTCGTCCTGCGCGTTGCCTGCTGCGCGCTGGGGCTGGGAAACGCGGCGCTAACGTTTTCGAAGCGCTCTATTTCCTTCTTTCACTGGACTCTCTGCGCCTACATGCTTTCCATCGGCGTCACCGAATCCATCGAAGTGGCGTTGATTTGGAATATCGTTCAGGAAAACTACATCCTTTTCACACTGCTCATATTTTTCTCCTTTTATATGTTCCTCCCGCACAGCCTGCCGCACACCATCCTCGCGGCCGTCACGTCTTCCATCGTTTATCTGTGCAGTCTGATGTTTTGCACAGGGGCGGCAGCGGATACGCTTCTCACCGCCGCCCTATTTTTGCTCCTCTTTAATGGCTTCGGCATATATTTCCTGCGCAGCAACAATCTTTCACGAAGAAGAGAATTCCACGCCCTGCGCGAAGAGCGCCTGCTGAACCGCAAACTGCGGCAGGAAATCGCGGCTCGGCGCCGCGCACAAGCCCAGCTGCAATTGCTCGCCACCACGGACGATTTGACGGGAACCTTCAACAGACGCCACTTTCTGCACCTTTGCGACCAGGAAATGGCCCGACTGCGCCGCTATGCCCAGCCGCTTTCCATTTTATTGCTCGATATCGATCACTTCAAATACATAAACGATACGTTCGGCCATGCATCCGGCGACAAGGTGCTTCAGGAACTCGCCACCCGCTGCACCGACCACTTGCGTGCGACAGATATCCTTGGCCGACTCGGGGGCGAAGAGTTCGGCATCCTGCTCCCCGCCACCAATATCGACGCCGCCGTAGTCGTGGCGCAAAAGTTGTGCGCCATAATGTCCGCCAAGCATTTTGCCATTTCCCCCTCCCATTCCGTCACCATCACCGTGAGCATTGGCGCGGCCGAAGCGGAACCTGACGAATTCGCCAGCGAAACCCTGTTGCGCAGGGCCGATCAAGCCCTTTACACGGCCAAAAACAACGGGCGCAATCGGGTGTGCTGCGCATCCGTATCGGTCGTCCCTCCCGCATGACCCGTCCATCCTCACTCAACATCTCCTTAATGCGGGAATGCGCCGGTATCAGCCATATCGGACTCACGCGCCGGCGCAATGAAGACGCCCTCATCATCGCCCCCTTGCATGCAACCGCCTTCTTACTCGCTGTGGCCGATGGATTAGGCGGTGGAGCAAGAGGGCAAGAAGCCGCACACCTCGTCACGGAGCTTCTGTGTGAAACGGATCTCTCCCAAGACGCGCCCCTGGACGCCCTCCAACTCCAATTGCAAAAGGCTAATATGGAAATCCTGGGCCGCCGCAGCGCCGGAGCGACAGGCATGGGCGCAACCGTCACCGCAGCCGTGGTCACCCCCCTCGCGTTTCACTGGATCCATGCCGGCGACAGCCGCCTTTACCATTACCACGGGGGGCGGCTGGAGCAATTGACCCAAGACCACCGCGCGCTTCAGGAATTCGTCGCAAGCGGGGAGATGACACAAGAGGAAGCCGGAAAACACCCCCTGCGCAATCACATTACACAATGTGTCGGCGCGCCCCATCTGGCTCCGGACACAGGATCTTCACCCATCACTGCGCATACGCACGATGAATACCTACTACTCTGTACGGACGGATTGCACGATTCTCTCTCCTTGAAAACAATGGAAACCATTCTACGGTACGCCAGCGGGCCTCAAAACGCGGTGCAAGCCCTTATCCGAGGGGCGCTCAAGGCCCGGACAACGGATAATGCCTCATGCATCGCCACCAGATTGTCCCCGCTGTTGTTTTCGGATCTGCAAACCCTTGTTGACAACTCCGAAAATCCGACTATATAATCAAACCTATTCAATTAATTTTTAGCTTCGCCCGTTTGCCTGCCGTCACCCCTTGAGACGGGCAAATGGACGTTTTCGCGCCCGGTTTCAATCATCAGCCTGTTGTTTCCGGCGTGCGAGGAGGTTTTGCCATCGCGGAAGAATACACTGCATCCAAAAACAGTGGGGCGATTCTGACGCCGCGTCCTGAGACGTGCTTTCCATAGGAAAAAGCGCTGTCAAAAGGCGCCCCGGCACTGAGCCGGCGCCGCGGCTGCCGCGTCCGGAGTCCCCATTTATCGCGTGGCCCATGCCTTGCGAAAAGTTTTGCCCCAGGCAAAACTTACTTGACCAGAAGAAAAGGATGATCTACCAAGACCGTTCTCACTTCTGGTAGTCTTTTTTTTATTTCTCCAACCTTGCGCTTGACAGGTCAGACGGCATCGCCCCCAGCGGTTTTGCCGCATCCTGTCGCCGTAAGATTGAACGAGGTCAATGCAATGAGTAGCATTCCCATTTCTGAGGAAGGTTTTCGTAAACTCCGCGATGAGCTGGAGCGTCTTAAAGCCGAACGTCCCGCCGTGATTCAGGCGATCAAGGAAGCGCGAGAAGAGGGCGACCTGCGCGAAAACGCGGGCTACGACGCCGCACGTGAACGCCAGGGCATGCTCGAAGCTCGCATTAATTACATAGAGTCGCGTTTCCCCCAATTCGAGGTCATCAACCTGAACACCATGGGGGGCGAAAAGGTCATCTTCGGCGCCACAGTCGAAATCGAAGATGTGGACACCGGCGAATCACGCACCTACACCCTGCTGGGTCCGGATGAAGCGGACCCCACCAAGGGGAGTATTTCGGTGCTTTCGCCTGTGGGACGTGCGCTGCTGGGAAAATACGAAGGCGATGAAGTCACGGTGGACGTACCCCGCGGCAAGGTGCAATACGAAATCGTCTCCCTGAAATTCCTCGGCAGCCCCAAAGCGGATCTAGTCAACTAGCGCATTTTCGCCTTGAAACAAGGCTCTCCCCTGAAACAATTTCCAATTGTTCCAGGGAAATGCATAAGAGCATCTAGCGCTTTTCAAGCGTGAGATGCTCTAGAGCAGTTAACGCTTGAAACGCCCGCCTGCAGAGCCTTTCAACTTTTTCAAAGTTTAAATGCTCTGAGTCGGGTCCGCACTGAACGCTCCACGCGAGGGGGAAGCCCATTTGTCGAAATGATCTCTCCCTCGCGTTTTTATCCTTCTCCCGCACGGAGACGTTGATACCCACAAAACAAGCTTGACGCCTCGTGCGGGCCATGGGCATGATACAAGCCGCCAGAGGCTTTTTCCTTCCGGTGTGCACGGCATCCTCCAAAACAGGCTCCCATCATGCGCGATTTCACCCTGCACGTCCCCACCCGCCTCTACTTCGGCAAACGCAGCCTGCATAAAATCGGACGCATCTGTAAAGCCAACGGCCACACTCGCGTCCTCTGCGTAAGCGGGGGCAATTCCTGCGAGCGCAACGGCTCCAAAGACATCGTCGCGGCCAGTCTCGCAAAACACGGCGTTGCCGGCGAAGACTCCCCCGGCGTCACGGCCAATCCATGCAGCCTGGATATCGAAACAATCGTTGCCAAGGCGCGCGCATTCGCTCCTCATGCCATTATCGCCCTCGGAGGGGGGAGCGTCATCGACGCCGCCAAGATTACGGCGGCCGCCTGTTACCTGGACGCGCCCGTATGGGAGCTTTTCACGGCCGGCAAGGAAGTGACGCGCGCGCTTCCGGTGTACGCGGCGTCCACGCTGGCGGGCTCGGGTTCGGAAATGAACGGTGAAGCCGTGTGCCGCCACCCCTGGAACGGCGAAACGCGGGGTCTGCGCGGCCCCGGATTGTATCCCGCCGCCAGCTTCGTGGACCCCAGCCTGCAGCAGGGACTGGACTGGCCGCTGACCCGCAGGGGGGCCATAGACATCTTGTGCCACATCATGGAGCGCTATGTCCTGCTCCGCGAGCACAGCCTGCTGCGCGCCGTGGCCGAGGCGCTGCTGCGCTCCGTCATTTCTCTGGCGGATTCCTTGCGTCGGGATGCCGACGCTTTCGCCCCCCGCAGTGAACTTTGCTGGGCCGCCATTCTGGCTCAAAGCGGGCAGCTGCTCTCGGGATGCGGCCCCGGCGACTGGACCATGCACGTCATCGCTCATGCCGTAACCGGCCAAG
This sequence comes from uncultured Desulfovibrionaceae bacterium, assembly GCA_964517355.1. Taxonomy (GTDB): domain Bacteria; phylum Desulfobacterota; class Desulfovibrionia; order Desulfovibrionales; family Desulfovibrionaceae; genus CAZFCK01. Next base: position 8,142 of record CAZFCK010000210.1, read on the forward strand.
TGCCCGCCATTGCTCACGGAGACGCGGTCGCCATCCTGCTGCCGGCGTTTCTCGAGGTGTTGAACGACGAGCGCCCCGGCCTGTTGCGGCAGTGGAGCAAGGAGGTGTTCGGCGCACCCGACGCCCGGCAAGGCATTGTCGCCTTGCGCGCCGTGTTCCGCGGCTGGGAAGCGCCCGAGGGTTTTCACGCCCTGGGCTGCGACGCCCCCACGCTGTCGCGCGCGGCAGCCATCGCCCGCGCAACCGGCTTGCGCCACGGGGGTCTGGGCCGCGCGGCGCCTATGCAGGAGCATGTCGAAACCATACTCGACCTCTCGCGATAGAGCATAGTAACCTTTGAAAATGGTTAAACGCTCTAGAGCATCTCACGCTTGAAAAGCGCTAGATGCTCTTATGCATTTCCCT
>CAZFCK010000211.1:0-8533 GCA_964517355.1 uncultured Desulfovibrionaceae bacterium
GTTTGTCTTTGGAATCCTTACCTTTTTGGACCGTGTTGGACGGTCTCGGATTGTCATCTGGTGCCGGGGGCGGGAGTCGAACCCGCACTTGGTTGCCCAAACTGGATTTTGAGTCCAGCGCGTCTACCAATTTCACCACCCCGGCGTCTGCGGAAGAATTTCTTATAAGCTTGCTGCATGGATTGTGTCAATATTTGGAAAGGGACTTTTTTCATTATGGACCCCTTGGCGGCATGAACCGCACCTGAATGCGCCACACTATTGCATTGCCTTTTGCGTGAATTCTCGTCACAAAGACCCCTGCCCGTTGTTTCGCACCCCTTTTGCCCTGGACGTGTCTGCGGCGCGGAAAGCGGATTCACCTTCATTTGCTTGGGGATTGCAATGCTACCAGTGGGAACACTTGCCAACGTGGCCGCCGTGGTGGCCGGCGGCGGTCTCGGTCTCATTCTGCGCGGCAGGATGCCGGACAAATGCCGCATTATTGTTTTTCAGGGCCTGGGTCTGTGCACGTTGGTCATCGGCATGTCCATGGCTCTGAAAATGGTGGCGCCTCTGCCCTTGATATTCAGTGTGGTGTTGGGGGGCGTATCGGGTGAGCTGATGTCTTTGGAGTCGTGGTTTCAAAAAGCGGCCAAATGGATCAAGCAGTGCTGCAGATCCGACAATGCGCTTTTCACCGACGGCATGATCACGGCTTTTCTCATTTTCTGCGTGGGCCCCATGACCATTCTCGGCGCGTTCGACGAAGGGCTGCGCGCCGACCCCACTTTGCTGTTCACCAAATCCATGCTGGACGGTTTCGCCGCCATGGCCCTGGCCGCCACGTACGGTCTGGGCGTTGTCTTTTCCGCCGTGCCCTTGCTTGTCTATCAGTTGGGGCTGACCCTGTTCGCCTCGAGTTTGCAGGGTGTTTTCACCGAGGAACTCGTCGCCCAGCTCACGGCCACCGGAGGCGTGCTGATTTTGGGAATCGGCTGCAATTTGCTGGAACTCAAGGTTATCCGCATCGCCAACCTCCTTCCCTCGCTGGCGCTTGTCGTTTTGCTGTCCATGCTTATTTGATATGCTCATGCTCCCTGATAGAGCGGATTGCCTTGGCAGGGAGATTTTTTACGGTATTGCGACAAGGAGCGATAATGAGCAGCATTCACATAGAGGGGGCGAGGCAGCACAATCTGAAAAACCTTACCTTGGACATCCCCCGGGAAAAATTTGTGGTGATTTGCGGGCCGTCCGGCTCGGGCAAGTCCACCCTGGCTTTCGACATTGTTTACGCGGAGGGGCAGCGGCGCTACGTGGAATCTCTTTCGGCCTACGCCAGGCAGTTTTTGCCCCAGATGGACAAGCCTCTGGTGGACAAGATCGAAGGGTTGTCACCGGCCATTTCTCTGGAACAGCAGTCAGGCTCGCGCAATCCGCGTTCCACAGTGGGCACGGTTACGGAGATTTATGACTTTTTGCGCGTGTTTTACGCTCGCCTGGGCCAGACGTATTGCCCCGGTTGCGGCAAACCCATCCAGGCCCAGACCGCGGATCAGATCATCGACGACATTATGACCATGGAGCAGGGCGCGAAATTCATGCTGCTCGCCCCGTTGGTCGAGCATCAGAAAGGCACCCAGGCGGATCGGCTCAAGAAGATCAAGGCGCAGGGCTTTGCGCGGGTGCGGGTGGACGGCCGGGTGCTTTCGCTGGACCCGTTGCCCGAGCTGGAAAAGAACAAGAAGCATACCTTGGATCTTGTGGTGGACCGCCTGGTCATAAAACCGGAGATCCGCAAGCGGTTGGCGGATTCCGTGGAACTGGCCCTGCAGTTCGGCTCCGGCCGGTTGATTGTCTCCGTGCTCGGGGAGGGTGGGGGAGACCGGTATTGCAGCACGGAGAGCGTGTGCCCCCAGTGCCGCATCAGCTTGCCGGCGCCCAGTCCGCAGCTTTTTTCCTTCAATAGTCCCCAGGGCGCGTGCCCGCGCTGTTCGGGCATCGGAGCCGTGGAATATTTCGAGCCGCATTTGCTGGCGCCGAACAAGGGGCTTTCCTTGAATCAAGGGGCGGTGCTGCCCTGGAAGCGCCCCCGTGTGTTGTCCAGGTATGCCGAAGCGTTGGAGGCCTTGGGCAGGGAACATGGTTTCGGCATGGGCACTCCGCTCAAAGATTTCGCGCCCCAGGCCTTGGAGGCCCTTTTTCACGGAGAGGAGCGCACCGGCTGGCCCGGCGTGATCCATGAATTGGAAACGGGCATGGATTACGGCAACATCTGGCGGGACGAGCTTTCCCGTTTCCGCCAGAGCCGTCCTTGCCCGGAATGCAACGGCGCCAGATTGCGGCCGGAAGCCCTGGCCGTGAAAGTGGACGGGCTGTCCATATACGAATTTTGCCAGCTGTCCATCGCCAGGAGTGTGGAGTGGCTGCAGGGGCAAAACTTCGCGGGACAAAAACGCCTGATCGCCGAGCCGCTGCTTAAGGAGTTGGGACACAGGCTGGGATTTTTATCCAACGTGGGGTTGGATTACATCAATCTGGCGCGGACCATGGGCACGCTCTCCGGAGGCGAGGCGCAACGCATCCGCTTGGCGGGGCAGCTGGGCTCCGGACTCGTGGGCGTGACCTACGTGCTCGACGAACCCAGCATCGGTCTGCACCCCAAGGATAACGAGCGCCTGCTCAAGACCTTGCGCAGCCTGCAAACAAGGGGCAACACCGTACTCGTCGTGGAGCACGACGAGGCCACCATCCGCGCGGCTGATCATTTGCTGGAACTCGGCCCCGGCTCCGGCGCGCTTGGCGGCGAGGTTGTGCACAACGGCACGGTGCGGCAGCTTCTGGACGGCTCCCAGTCCCTCACGGCCAAATATTTGCGCGGGGAAATGCGCATTCCGAAACCTCAATCCAGACGCGCCCCGAACGGTTGTCTGGAACTGCGCGGCGTGCGCACGAACAATCTGCAAAACCTGGACTGCAAGCTGCCTCTGGGCTGCCTTACCTGCGTCACCGGCCCTTCAGGATCGGGCAAGAGTTCGCTTGTGGTGGACACGCTTTACAAACATCTTGCGCTGGCGCAAGGCATCAAGGTGGATAGTCCCGGGCTGATAGACGGCATTGTCGGGCAGGAGCAGGTGGAACGCATCATTTCCATCGATCAAACCCCCATCGGCCGCACCCCGCGTTCCAATCCGGCAACCTACACCAAAATTTTCGACGAGATACGCAAAATATTCGCCATGACGCCGGATGCCCGGCAACGCGGTTATCAACCGGGGCGTTTCAGCTTCAACGTGCGGGGAGGGCGTTGCGAAGCCTGCCAGGGCGACGGCCAGATCCGTGTGGAAATGCATTTTCTCCCGGATGTTTACGTTACCTGCGAGGTCTGCAAGGGGCAGCGCTACAATCGTGAAACCCTGGATGTGCGCTACAAAGGACTGAACATCGCGGAGGTGTTGCGCCTCACCGTGCGCCAGGCGCGCAGATTTTTCGAGAACTACCCCGCGCTGGAGCGCAAGCTCGCGGTGCTGGAAGACGTGGGCCTGGAATACCTGACCTTGGGACAACCGGCCACCACGCTTTCCGGCGGCGAGGCGCAGCGCATCAAAATTTCACGGGAACTGGGCAAGCGGAGCCTGCCGAAAACCCTGTACGTGCTCGACGAACCCACAACAGGCCTGCACATGCACGAAGTGGGCAAACTGATTCAGGTTTTGCACGGCCTGGTGGACAAGGGCGCCAGTGTGTTGGTGATCGAACACAACACCGACGTCATCCTTGCCGCGGATCATGTGCTGGATCTCGGACCCGGCGGCGGTGAAAACGGTGGACGCATTGTCTCTCAAGGCACGCCCGAAGATCTTGTACGCGACCCTGATTCGGTGACGGGAGCGTTTCTCCCGCCATTGTAATGTGTTGCACATTTTTTTTCAGTTCGTGCAACCTTCCTTGATTTCATGGAAGTTTGATGTCATGCAGACGCATTGAGCAGGGCGTGAGATCGCCTTGTTTTTTGCGCACAATGTGCGAAGCAACGCCGGGCGCCAGGCCTGCCTGCGGCCAAAGGGGAGGGAGCGGGCTGATCCATTAATTCGCTTCACGACTCGGGCGGGCCGGTTGCGGCGGGGGAATCCCTCTGTTCCGGCGGGATGTCGCAGTTGCCCGGCGTCTTGCACCTTGTGGGTTTAGAGCATGTAAACATTGAAATAGTTGAAATGCTTTAGTGGTTGCTTCTGTTCGGAAAGAGGATGACGATTGTTTTGGGAATGCATAAAGCAATCTATGCTTGTTTCTTTCTGGGAGATGCTCTTGCCTTGTGAAAAGCAGCCGCCGTCCGTTTTCTTGGGATTGGTTGGCTTGTCAATCTTAAGCGTGAAAAGCTCCAGATGCTCTTATGCGTTTTTCTGAACCAATTGAACCCTGTTTCAGAGGAGAGTCTTGTCTCGAAACAAAGATGCGCTAGTCCGTCAGGGGGGGATAACCTGTCGGGATAATCCACGATGAATGATATCGAACGCTATTCCAGGCGACTACTGAGGGAAAATCAAGAGCTGCAGCGGAAAATCGGTGTTCTCGAGCGTCGAATGAACGTCTCTCCGGTTTATGACAACGCATTCCGGATGGACAGTGATCGGTATCGCGTTTTTTTCGCAACCGCCCAGGACGCCATGTTCATCATCCACGGCGAGCACATCGTGGAATGCAATCACATGGCCTGCGAGTTGTTCGATTGCGAACCAGGGCAACACCTTTCCCTGGTGGATGACGCCTCGGAGACGCTCCTCCCGTGCGGAATTGAAACCGTCACCCTTTTGCGGGCACATCTTCAGGCCGCATGGCGGGGTGAAGCACCGTGTTTCGAGTGGGAATATCGGCGCCGCGACGGCTCGTTTTTCGAGGCCGACGTCTGCATCAACCGCATGGATTTGGCTGAAGGCCCTGTTTTGTTGGCCATAGCCAGAGACATCAGCGCGCGTAAAAAGGTCGAGCGTAAACTGCGCGCCTCTGAAGAACGCTATCGCATTGTCGCGGACTACGCCTTCGCCTGGGAAATGTGGCTGTCTCCACAAGGAGAGATCCGCTACGTGAGCCCTTCCTGCGAAATCATTACCGGCCGCCCGCTCTTGTTTTTCCAACAACACGGCCTGCAGGCCGTAAGGGCCTGCGTGCATAAGGACGACCGTGGAGCCTGGGACCTGCATATGCACGAGGCGACAAAGGGCGAAGCCCCTCCGTTGGATGTCCGCATTCAGGCCAGAGACGGCGAGGACCGCTGGGTATGCCAGGTGAGTCGCGCCGTGGTGGGCGACGACGGCCGCCCCTTGGGGGTGCGCGTCAGCATCCAGGATGTAACTGCGCGCAGATGCATGGAAGAGCAATTGCGGCACGAATCCCTGCATGATTCCCTCACTGGCCTGCCCAACCGCACGTTGTGCCTGGACCGCATCGCCCACGTCCTGGAGCGTTCGAAACGCCGCAACAACTACCATTACGCAGTACTGTTGATCGAGCTGGATCGTTATGCGCAAATCAGTGAAAGTTTAGGCCATCGCAGCGGCGACAAGCTTCTGGTCAGCGCGGCGGGGCGCATAGCGCACGTGGTGCGCAGTATTGACACGGTTTCGCGTTTCGGCGGCGAGTCCTTTGTCGTGCTCCTGGATGAACTGGACAGCCCCAGAGAGGCGGTCAAGGTGGCCAAGCGGATACGTGACGCCATGCAATCCCCCTTCCGGCTGAACGAACATGAAGCCCATACAGGGGTGAGCGTCGGTATCGTGCTCAGTCCCGCCGTATACAGACAGCCGGAGGATTTGTTGCAAAACGCGGCCGTGGCCATGCGCCATGCGCAGAAGCTGGGGCGCAACCGTTTGAAAGTGTTTACCGGCAAATTGCTGGAAGTGGCCATGCAAACGCTTTCCCTGGAAAGTGATTTGCGCCGGGCCATACGTAATAATGAATTTTTTCTCGTCTATCAGCCCATTTATTCACTCTCGAACAAGCAGCTCAGCGGATTCGAAGCCCTTGTGCGCTGGCAGCACCCAGCGCGGGGGCTTTTGTCCCCGGCGGCGTTCATTCCGGTGGCCGAGCACAGCGGCCTTATCGTGGAGTTGGGCGACTGGGTCCTGGAGCAGGCCTGCAAGACTTTGCGGCAATGGTCGCAACATGGGGTGCTGGAGAAAGGCGTCTCCATCTCCGTGAATCTCTCCCCCAGACAGCTTTCCCATCCCAGCCTCCTGGAGCGCGTGGCTGCGCTGTTGCGGCAATACGCCATTGAGCGCGGACAGTTGAAATTGGAAATCACTGAGACGACCATTATGGAAGATGCGGACAGAGCTGCGGAAAAACTTACAAAATTACGTGAAATGGGCGTCCAGCTTTCCATAGACGACTTCGGCACGGGGTATTCCTCCATGAACCAACTGGGCCGTTTTCCTTTGGACAATCTCAAGATTGATTTGAGTTTTGTACAGCAAATGCATAAGGCGCCGGAAAATCTCGAAATAGTTCGAGCCATAGTGGCCCTGGCGCACAACCTGGGACTCGAGGTGGTGGCCGAAGGCATTGAGGCGGATGACCAGCATGGAGAACTGTGCACCTTGAACTGCGAATACGGGCAAGGTTTTCTCTTTTCCAGGCCCGTTGACGAGAAACAGGCCCTGGCCATTCTGCAAAGCGGGGGAAAAAGCTAGGCTCGGGCATGTTCTCTTGTCACATGCTCCCGTCTCGTCTTTCTGAGTGAAGTATGTGTTGTAATATTGTGGGGTTGTTGAATAAACAGGCGTGGAAAAGCCGCTTTTCCGATGTCCAGGGGCTTTCCCCGGTCGTCGTGGGGCGCGGAACGTCGCGACTCCATTTTTTAGTCCAAAAGTCGTCGTTCCCGTTCCGAAACCGGGGGACGGGTGCGGGAAACGCTTAGCCGTGGTTTTCCCGCGGGTTCACAAGTACGGTTACGGATTTCTTGCGGCATACAAGAGGGGGCGCTGGTGGATACAAAACTCTATATCGCCATGGTGGGGCTGCCCGCGCGGGGCAAGTCCATGGTAAGCAGAAAGATCAAGGAAAATCTGGAAAAGGAGGGCGTGCATATCCAGGTGTTCAACAATGGCGATGTGCGCCGGCGCCTGCTCCCGGAAAATACTTCCCACGCAGATTTTTACGACCCCCACAATCAGGAATGCGCCATGCTGCGCGAAGAGATAGCCCTGGTCAATATCTATGAGGCCAAAAACTATCTTCAGGGGAGCGGAGACATCGCCATTCTCGATGCGACGAACGTTTCCCGCGCGCGCCGCAACAAGTTGCGGTGCCACCTCACCGACCACCCCTTGCTTTTTATCGAATGCCTGAACACGGACAACGACCTTGTGGCCGCCAGCATAGTACGCAAGTCAAAATTGCCCGAATTTTCACATCTTTCTCCGGAAGAAGCCTATAGGAGCCTGGAAGACCGCATCGCGTTCTATGAGTCCAATTATGAGCCGTTGGAAGATGGATATGACTATATAATACTGGATTCTTTAAATAACAAAATCGTCAAAGAGCAGGTGCGCGCCGTATTGCCGTATTATCCGCGCATCAGGGATATCATCGTTTCGGATTGGGTGAAAAGCCTGTTTCTGGTGCGTCACGGCCAAAGCATGGACAACGTCGCCATGCATCTCGGCGGAGATTCAGGCCTCACCGAAAAAGGGCGGGCTCAGTCCGAGGCCTTGGCCAGACATTTTCTGGGTACGCACATTCCCTATCTCTTCCGTAGCACCAAGCGGCGTACGCAAGAAATGGCGCAACCGCTGCTCGCATCGCGTGGCGACTGTTGCGAGGTGGTGCTTCCCGAGTTCGACGAGATCGACGCCGGCATTTGTGAAGGCATGACGTATCAGGATATTCAGAAGAAGATGCCGGAAGAATACGCGGCGCGCTCCAGAGACAAGTACAACTATGTCTATCCCCAGGGCGAGGGTTACGTGACCCTGCGCGAGCGCGTGCATCGAGGCCTTAAGAAGGCGCTTTATCTCAGCGGCAACGCGGAAAACATCATGGTTATCGGGCATCAGGCCGTCAACCGCATGATCCTCTCCCATTTTTTGTTTCGCCGCACGGAGGACGTGCCCTATATCTACATCCCGCAGGATCAGTATTTCCACATCGTTTCCACGCAAACGAAAAAAGTGTTTCAGCTCGAGCCGTTTTCAGCTTGGCGGCAGCTTGCGTGAGAAGGTCTTCGACGCGGAAAGAGCCTGACCCCGGAGAAGGGGCAAGGCGTTTTTGTCTTTTTCCGGACGGCCGGGGCAAGATGACTGAGGGAAGGGGTATTTGGGGGCTTCGCCCCAAGCCCCACCGGAGGGGCGCCCCCGGGACCCGCGGTTATCGTATGTAATGCCATTTCCCATTTCTAGAGTAAGTTATGAAAATTTTCGGGGGGAGACCTTTCTATAGAAAGGTCTCCCCCCGAAGGCTTTTTCGGAGTATAGAAAATAACTACGACTTTCGGACTATAAAAAGGAATAAAGTCGCGGGCTTTCGCGCCCGCACGACGACCAGGGGAGGCCCC
>CAZFCK010000212.1:0-8517 GCA_964517355.1 uncultured Desulfovibrionaceae bacterium
TCCAGGGAAATGCATAAGAGCATCTAGCGCTTTTCAAGCGTGAGATGCTCTAGAGAATACCTTAAATTTCAGCTAAATTACATCATTTTTCCACAGCATTCCAGCCATCGTGACCGACGGCACCATTATTGCTCACTCTCCAGCACATGCAACACGCACGGCAAGGGCGCTCCGGAGCCAAATTCGGGTGCATGTGGGCGTCCTCTCTGACAAACATAACTAGACCGGAGGAGTGAATAATGGCGGACAATTCGCAAATCGTAAAAAACGTCGGCAGATGGGAATGGTCGGAGATGTGGAAAACCGAAGACTGGTGGGCGATATGGCTAGCCTTTGCCATCCTTGTCGTCGGCGTGATCGCCTATTTTCCCATGTCCGGAGACCTCACCGCGCAAATCGGGGAAGCCAACGCGAAATACGGCGAACAAGCCGTGCGGACGGACAAATTCAAGACCATCGCCTGGTATCATCTCCAGGATGCGAAAAAGAAAGTCAAAGCCACGTCCAACCCCTTCGCACATTTCATGAAATCCTTTACCGGCAAGCCCCACACCTGGACGGTCAACCCCATGGACGCCTTCTACAAGGGCGAGGAAGCCGCAAAAGCAAAAGCGGCAAAGGCGGTGCCTAAATACGAGGCCGCGAAAACCGCCGAAAAGGAGGCCCTGGCCGCCGCGCAGCAAGCGGAAACGGCTGCCGAACAAGCCGGCTTCACCAATCCGGAACTCAACGCCGCGGCCAAAGCCAGCATCGAAACATGGCGCGACGCCAAATTGAAAGCCGGCAGCCTCAAGAAAAAGACCAAGGTCTCGACATACAATCAAATTCCCTGGCTCATCGCTCTGGGCGTCTTTTTCGCGGTTTTCTTCGGCATCGGCATGAAAGCCATGGGACACCCCTTCGGCGCATTCCTCAAAGGCTTTTCCTACGTGTTCATCATCACGGTGCTCGCCTGGCTGGCCAGCAACCAGGCCACCATGAAGTACTACGGTATCGGCTACGCGGCCTGGGCCATCTTCTTCGGCATGCTCATCAGCAACACCGTGGGCACGCCCAAGTTCGCCCTGCCCGCAGTGCAAACCGAATACTACATCAAGACCGGCCTGGTCCTGCTGGGGGCCAAAATCCTCTTCGAAAAGATCATCACCATCGGCACGGCCGGCATCTTCGTGGCCTGGGTGGTCACGCCCATCGTCTGGCTGACCACATACTGGTTCGGTCAAAGGATCATTAAAATTCCTTCCAAACGCTTAAACGCGGTCATCTGTTCGGACATGTCCGTATGCGGCGTATCAGCCGCCATTGCCGCGGCTTCCGCCTGTAAGGCCAAAAAAGAGGAACTGACTCTTTCCGTGGGGCTGTCCCTGGTCTTCACCTCCATTATGATGATCGTCATGCCCGCCGTGATCAAGTCCACCTTCCCCGTGGACAAACAACTCATCCTGGGCGGCGCCTGGATGGGCGGCACCATCGACGCCACGGGCGCGGTGGCCGCAGCCGGCGCGTTTCTGGGCGAAAAAGCCCTGTACGTGGCCGCTACCATCAAAATGATCCAAAACGTGCTCATCGGCGTCATCGCCTTCTTTGTCGCCCTCTACTTCACCACCAGGGTGGAGGTGCAGGAAACCGGACACAAAGTCGGCCCCATGGAAATATGGTATCGTTTTCCCAAATTCGTTATCGGCTTCATCGCGGCCTCACTGATTTTCTCCGGATTTTTCACCTACTTCAACAGCCAGACCGACGGGCTGGGTTACAGCCTGATCGACCAGGGCACCATCAAGGGCATGAGCGATCTTTTCCGCGGCTGGTTCTTCTCGCTTTCATTCGTCAGCATCGGCCTGGCCACGAACTTCCGCGAATTCAAGGAACATCTGCGCGGAGGCAAGCCCCTCATCCTCTATGTCGTCGGTCAGTCCTTCAACCTGTTCCTGACCCTCGTGGTCGCCTACATCATGTTCTACGTCGTGTTCCCCGAACTCACGGCCACCATCTAACCCGTTTCCAAAGCGGCCGCGCCGCCTTGCCGGCGCGGCCGCACCTGACAAAAGGACGACAAACATGTACAACGACCTCATGAAAAAGCACCACAACGTCCGCTCGTGGGTCATCTTGCTCGGCACCATGCTGCTTCTGTGGATTTTCGCCGTCTCCTTCGGCCCCTGGCTCAAGAACCATATTCCGGTGTACGATAAAATCGTACAGGTCATTCTGGAGCGCGACATTGATTCCGGCGCTTACTTCTATACGGAAATAAAAGGCTCCTACGAGGGCGAAAGCTACCTGCGCCAGGCCCTGCAAACCGGCGCCCACGGCAAATACTGGGGCCTGACCTGGCCGTTCCTGCTGGGCATCGCCTCCTGCATCGCCATCCTGGCTTTTGGCTACCGCTTTTTGCCCAATGAGGAAATCAAACCCGACAACGAACCAAAGGACGACGCAACACGGCCATGACCGCGCACCCCACCCATACCGCGCAACGTCAGGATCTGGATGCCTCCCTGAAGCACAAGGGAGACATCCTTTTTGAACATGAACGCCTCTTTGCCAACATGGTGGCCAAGACCATCATCCCCACCCCAAAATTGAGCCTCTGGATGATCCTGATTCCCGTCATCTTCGTCTTCTATTTTTTCCAGCTCGACAGATGCTCCAAGGGGCGCAAGGCCTTTGTGCATAATTATCTCATCACGCGCCGTAAAACTCTCGAAGAGGTACGCGCCTCATTGGAAGAAGACCGCGCGCCGGATATCGAAACCCTGGCCTCCAGCAGCGATATCCCGGACTCCATCCGCCATGCCTACAAAACCTGGATACAGGTACTGGCCGATCATTATGCAACGGTGCTCAGAGCCAAAGGCGCGAGTTATGAAGCCCTCGTCAAAGCGGCCTTCCGCACGCGCAAAACCTATCGCGAAGCCCTGAGACGCCTCAACGACGCGGAGGCGACCTTCAACAGCTCCCTCAAACCGCTGCTGCCTCAAGACGTGGACGGGGGCGAAAACATCATCGCGCAGATGCAGGAAGCCAGCATACAACTGCGCAAGGAACAGGCCGGAACCATCTTCGCCTGATACAGGGCTCCGCTTCTCCACCTCCCGGCTCTGCGCATAATTTTAACGAAGGCGTCATTTTTGAAAACTCCGCTGCAACGCCCCATGACTATCCCGCCATGCCGGGAAGTGAACATCCTCCCGCTCTGCAAGACACGAGGCCTTTCCCGCGGATATTCCCCGTCATTGCCCCAGCCGGGCGCGTGGACAGGGGTGTTGCCGCGTGTTAGCATCCCCGCATGCCGCACCGGGTCGCACACTCATTACCAACGCCAACGGCGGGCACGCCCCCGGCGATAATCTCCCTTTGTTGATCAGTAATCATGTCTCTCAATTGGCCCAAAAAACTGCAGACAAAATTCCTGCTCGGACTCACGGCCATCACCTTTGCCGGGGGGCTGCTCTTCGCCACGGCCCTCTACTACCACATGCGCGACCTCCTCGAATCGGAAGCCAAGGACAAGGCGACCTTGGTCCTTTCCCAGGCGCACGCCATACAAAACTATGTGCGCACCACCTTGCGCCCCACAATGTACAGCATCCTCCCGCCCGAGCAGTTCATCATCGAGACCATGAGTTCATCGTATATTTCACGGCGCGTCATGGAAAACGTGGAACTCCAGGGCTCGGACTTCACCTATCGCCGCGTGGCCATCAATGCCCGCAACCCCCGCTTCGAAGCCACGCCCCGCGAGCTCAAGCTCATCGAACATTTCCAAAAGAATCCTTTTCTCCAGGAATGGACCGGCGTGGAAAAATTCAACGGGGGGGAATACATCTGTGTTTCACGGCCGGTACGCTTCCAGAAAAGCTGCATGAACTGCCACGGTTCGCCCGAAAACTCCCCTGCGCAGCTTATCGAGCGTTACGGCGCGAAACGGGGCTTCCACCGCAACGAGGGCGAGATATTGGGCCTCACGGAAGTCCTGGTGCCTCTTTCCAGCGGCATGATCGAAATCAGAGGCGCAACCATGGGCTCGGTCTCCTTTGCCGTGGCTGGGGCGTTGTTCTGTTTCGCCGTGGCCAACATGCTCTTCAACCGCCTCGTGGTGCACAACCTCCGCCGTCTGGCCCAGGTCTTTCCGAAGTATTTTTCCAAACAGGCTGAAACATCCCTGCTGGAGCGGCTCAATAAGGGCAATGAAATCAAGGAAGTCATGCGCAGCGTGGAGGATCTGGCCATGCATTTGAGCGCGGCGCAATCCAAGTTGGGAGAGTACGCCCAAAATCTCGAACACATGGTGGACGAACGTACCGCCGATCTCGCCCGCGAAGCCAGCGACAGGCGCAGCGACGTTGAGCTGTTCGTACGCTTGCTGCACACCCTCAACCGCAGCCACACGCGGCGCCAGCTCATTGAAAGCGCCCTGCCCAAAATCTGCCGGCGCTACGGCGTGGACAGCGCGTCCTATGTCTGCACCTTTGCCTCGCATACTTTCTATTCCTGGCCGGATGCGGACATGCGCCCTCCGCTGCCTGAGCAATGGCAGCAGGTCATTACCGAAGCAAAGCCCGTGTTCACGGAACGATCGGCCTTCATCCCCGTGCAGCCCCAGTTGCAGGTGGTGGAAGGGATTCTGTGCTTGTTTTGGAACGACAACGGATTTGATCCGCACCGCGTGGGAGACGTGCTGGTGGCCCTGGGCCGCCAACTCGGCGTGGCCATGGAAAATCTGAACTTCCAGGACAGGTTGTTGCAGCAAAACGACATGCTGCAATCCATCTTTGAAGGCATCAGCGACCCGTTGCTGCTTCTGGATGACGGCTGCTCCATTCTCATGGCCAACAGCGCCGCTCTGGAGCTGACCGGCGAAGCCGCCGTATCCCGGACTCCCGGAAAAGATGCGTGCCTTGCAACTCTTTTCGGCGAGCTGACCCCCTCCTGCTCCATTCCTTCGCTCAAATCGTTGTTACGGGAAGGTGACCCGTGCAGTTTCGAGCTTTCCGAACCGGGGGCGCGCAGTTTTCTGGTGAACATCTACCCCCTTCCGATGGTTGAAAACCAGCAACAACGCCTGGTTCTCTACGCCCGGGAAAACACGGCCGAGAAGAACATGCTGGCCCAAATCCAGCAGCATGAAAAGCAAATCACCGTGGGACGCCTCGCCGCGGGGCTGGCCCATGAAATCAACAATCCCCTGGGGGTGATCCTCACCTACGCCGAACTGCTGCAATCCAGCTGCAACACGCAGCAAGACTGCGAGGACGTGGATGTCATCATCCAGCACACCCGCAAGGCGCAAAAGGTGTTGCACGATCTGCTCAATTTCGCGCGCCCCAAGCAGGTGAGCCATTCCTTCTGCGATCCCGCGGAGGTGCTGCGCAACCTTGCCAACGTTTTTTCCGTGCAGGCCGAAGTACGGCGCGTGAGCCTCAATGTGGACCTACACGACAACCTGCCCTTGGTCATGGCCGATCCCGTGGCCCTGGAGCAGATCATTTCCAACCTGCTGCTCAACGCTCTGGACGCGGCTCCGGCCAAAGCGGGCCGCATCACCATGACGGCGCGTCTCGTCGGCGCGGAAAAAGGCACGCCTCTTTTGCGGATCATCGTGGCCGACAACGGCCCGGGCATATCCCACGACATCATCGGCCGCATTTTCGACCCCTTTTTCAGCACCAAGGACGTAGGCAAAGGCACCGGACTCGGCCTGGCCGTGGTGTACGGACTCGTCCAGGAACTCAATGGCCGGATTACCGTGTGGAACGATGAAGGAGCCGTGTTTTGCCTGCACATCCCGGTGGGAGAACCCCTCAATAAAGAACCCTCGCCATGACGCACACGCACACCATCCTTCTTGTAGACGATCAGGCCGACTACATCCGCGGCCTGTCGCGATTGCTGGAGCGGGAATATCCCGAAGCCCGTTGCCTGTTGGCCACAGGCGGGGAGCAGGCCCTTGAGATCCTGGCCAAAGAGCGCGTCCACATGCTGCTCACGGACTTGCGCATGCCGGGCATGGACGGTCTCACGCTGCTCAAACAGGCCCTGGCCCGGGAAGCCAATCTCAGCGTGGTCATCATCACGGCCTACGGCAACATTGAAACCGCTGTGGAGGCGGTCAAGGCGGGCGCATACGATTTCGTCACCAAACCAGTGGACAAGCAGACCCTGTTCAACGTGGTGGCCAAAGGCCTGGAGCGCAACCGCCTGCTCGGAGAAAACCAGGCCCTGCGCGATCAGCTTGCGGAAACCGACCTGCGCCACGTGCTCATCGGGCAAAGCACGGCCATGCAACGCTTGCGTGAAAGCATCACCGCGGTGGCGGCCAGCGATTACACCGTGCTCATCACCGGCGAGTCCGGCACGGGCAAGGAACTCATCGCCCGCACCATCCACCGCATGTCTTCGCGCGCCAAACAACGCATGTTATGCGTCAATTGCCCCGCCATTCCCGACGAGCTGTTGGAAAGCGAGCTTTTCGGCCATGTCAAGGGCGCCTTTTCCGGAGCGAACCGCCAACGCACCGGCCTTTTCGTTTCCGCGGACAATTCCACGCTGCTGCTGGACGAAATCGGCGACATTTCTCTCAATATCCAGACAAAATTGCTGCGCGTCCTGCAGGAGCGCGAGGTGCGCCCCGTGGGCGCCAACCAGCCCTGCAGCGTGAACGTGCGCATCCTCGCCTCCACCAACCAGGACCTGGAAGCGAAAATGAAAACGGGCAACTTCCGCGACGACCTGTTCTACAGACTCAACGTACTGCATGTGGTGGCGCCCGCCCTGCGCCAGCGCAAGGACGACATCCCTCTGCTGGCGCGGCATTTTCTTTCCGAAAGCTGCCGGGAATTGGAGCTTCCGCCCAAGGAGCTCACGCCCGACGTGTTGAGCCACCTCGCCTTGCAGTCCTGGCCGGGCAATGTGCGCGAGCTGCAAAACTTCATGCGCCGCCTTGCCGTCTTTTCAACCGGGGAGCGCTTGGAAATGCCCCACATCTATGCCGCACAGCGCGTGGATGCGGACACGCCCCACGTCGATTCCATGCACTTGCAATATAAACTGGCCAAAGCCCAGGTGGTGGACGATTTCACCTGCAACTATGTTCGCGAGCTCCTGCGCCGGACCGGGGGCAACATCTCCGAGGCGGCGCGCATCGGCGGCCTGGAGCGCGTATCCTTGCAAAAAATCATCAAACGTTACAATATTAATGCCGTGAAATTTCGCGGGCAATCCGCCGGCGACTAAAAGCAAGAGGCGTCACCATGGCTTTCGGCTGGCTCTCTCGTTTGTTGGACAGCTCCGACGCACCCGCCCCCCACACCCTGGCCAGGCATAATCGCCAATCCAAAAGGTCCTGGCGATTTTGGCAGGTGGAA
This sequence comes from uncultured Desulfovibrionaceae bacterium, assembly GCA_964517355.1. Classification (GTDB taxonomy): domain Bacteria; phylum Desulfobacterota; class Desulfovibrionia; order Desulfovibrionales; family Desulfovibrionaceae; genus CAZFCK01. Next base: position 7,371 of record CAZFCK010000212.1, read on the forward strand.
TCGAGCATGGCCTGCAATATCGCCTGCACCATGTGTCCGTGGGTGGAAATCAGACGCCGGGCGCCCAATCACGGACTCTTGAGCGATGCCGTCTGGCAGGCCCTCGTTCCCCATCTCCCCGAGGTCGAAGCCATAGATCTATCCGGGGGCGGCGAGCCTCTCATGCACCCCGCGCTCGCGGCAATGCTGCGGCAAGCCAGGGCCGCGGGCTGTGAAGCCGGCTTCCTGACCAACGCCACCCTGCTTGATCCCGACACTATCCGGAAATTGCTCGACGCGGGCTTGAGCTGGCTTGGCGTGTCCCTGGACGGCGCCTGCAAACAAACTTACGAGGCGATCAGAAAAGGCGCGAACTTCGATGACGTGTGCGCCCATATCGCCGGCTTCACCGCCATTGGCGGCGAAAAACGCCCCCGCCTGATCATCCAAACAGTGCTCATGCAAAGCAATGTGCATGAAATAGAGGAGATGGTGCGCCTGGCCGCGCAACTGGGCGGCAGGAAACAGGATACGCATCTTATTTTCAAGAATTGCGACGTGGTGCGCGGGGAACACGGCAAGGGCCTGGGCATGCACCGCAAAGACGCCGCCGCAAACAAGGCCCTGGCGAAACGGCTGCGCAAGGCCGTCAATATGGGGCGCAAGCTCGGCGTCAACGTGCGCACCTTCAACCTGGCCCCGGATGAACTTCCGGTGTGCGACCATGACCCGCGCAACGCGCTCTTTGTGGCCCAGGACGGGCGTGTGTGCCCGTGCATCAACCTGGCCTACGGCGGCCCCAGCGAATACTTGGGCAAGGATGTGCTCATGCCCACGCTCTGCTACGGCGCACTGCCCGCGGAGGACTTATGCACCATCTGGGAGCGCTCCCCGCTGCGCACGGACATGCAGAAACGCTTCAACAGCCGCGAAGAGACCTACTTCAAGGGGCTCCAGGACATCACGGACCGCGAGGTGGACCTCGTGCGCCTCAAGCAGGGGTTGTTGAAAGCCCAACGCGCCATGCCCAGAGCCCCGCAGGGCTGCCATATCTGCCACTATCTGCTGGGCGTCTGAGGTATCGCCGCCGGTTCTCATCTGGGCAGGAATGCCTAGGCTGTGTTTCTAAATTCGTTTCGAAAAGAAAATGCGAGAGGGGAAACCCTTT
>CAZFCK010000213.1:0-8386 GCA_964517355.1 uncultured Desulfovibrionaceae bacterium
TTGGAAATTGTTTCAGGGGAGAGCCTTGTTTCAAGGCGAAAATGCGCTAGGGCATGTGAGTTGTTTTTCAACGAGGATGCCCCAGTGCCTGCGGGGGGGCTGCGAATGGAAAAAACCGCACCGGAATCTCCCGATGCGGTTTCTTTTCTGCGGGGTATGGAAAAGGACCGGCTACTCTTTGTCCTGAGTATCTTTTTTCTCGTTTTCACTCGAGGTGTTGGCCGGTTCGTTCTTTGAGCTGGGTGTTACATCTATTTCATCAGGCTCGTTTGTCGCCTTTTTGAAGTTTCTGATGGCCTTGCCCATTCCGCCCCCGATCTCCGGAAGCTTGTTGGCGCCGAAAATAATCAGCACAATGACAAGGATGAGTAATAGTTCCCAAATTCCAAGTCCACCAATCATACTCTCGCCTCCACATGGTTGTTATTCCGCCTCATACGCTTGCTTTGACACCAGGTCAAGGAGCAGGGCCTTTGTTGTTTTCATTGTAAAAAAAAGCCGGTATATGCCTGGCCGATTTCGAAATGAGCGACGCGCAGGGAGGAGTTATCCTTGAATTGGCCGCGAATGTCCAGTTTTCGTGGTTCTGGGGGTTTCTTGCATAACTACTGCAAGGCCCGTATCATGCGCCAAGGTGTGTGGTTGATGGTGCTTCATGGCGTTTCGAAACCGGAGCAGTCGTCATTGTGAATGAGAAAGGGACAGTAACCCGTATGCCGGGCACTTACTGCAAGCATTATTTGAAGGGGCGTTGTTTGCGAACGGAACGGCTGAACCCCGGGCTGCATAAGGAATGGCACTGTCGGGTTCTTATGGAATGGGAAGAGGCCTATGATCAATTTTTATCCCAGGCAGACGCGTTTCAATTGGATATAACCATGGCTGCGCGTATTTGGGCCAACCGTCTGGACGACATGCTGCGCGGTCAACAGCCGTGCGCAGACTATTGCCCGGTGCAGGAACAGCTTCATGATGATTCGGACGTGCTGTCCTGCGCTCATTCCTGGACCGGGCTGTGTCTATTGTCCATGCCCCGCTGCGAGGGGATTTGCGAGTGGTTTGAACGGCAGGACTGAAAGGGGTAGCCGAGACGTCTTCCTCTTTTTTTATTATAGCAATCCTACGCGGCAGAAGGAATCCTCATGAATCATCTCCAACGGTCATTTAATAGGTAACGCAAGGAGTGTCGGAGTGCATCCAGCCAATACGAGTCTTGTTCTCTATGTTCCGCACATGCATCCGCAACTGCTGCCCCAGAGCTTGCCCGGCGAGGTCTGCCGCTTTGATCCCGGCCTGGCGGGGGGCTTGGCAGCAGCAACAGAAAAGCAGGATGTGAACCCCTTTCTTCCTGACGGGTTGCCGCTGCAGCCTGCGCAGGCCGCGGCCTGGCTGCGGGAGATTGTACAGTACGGCATGCAGTTTGATAGTCCCGGACAGCTTGCCGCGACCACCGCTGCCTCCTCTGCAGCTCTGGGACAGAGCATTGGGGGCATGCGATCGGATGAACTTGAAGATATTTCCAGCTTCAAAGCGCGTGGTGGAGAACAGGAGCAGAAACCTGAAAAGGATCTGCAGGCCCAGGAACGCGCCAAGGCGCAATGCACCTTGCTCTTGGCCTGGAATCTGGAAGAGCGCAATCTGGAGCTTTCTGATTTGAGCAAGGGGTTGGCGTCTCATTATGAGCGCTTTGGCAAGGCTCTTGGACTCGAAGATGACGGGGGTGAGGCGGAAGACGAGTTGAATTCTCCGGTGCCTCTTGATGATCAAGCGTCATCGTTGCCTCGTTTGCAAGTTGTTGGCGCAATGCTGGCGTTTTTGCCTCCGGAGTCCTGCTTGTACACGGAAGACGACAGACTGTATCAGGAGTGGCGGGAGAGGGGAGTGGAATTCTCCCCGGCGCAACCCGAATCGCTTCCCTTCAGGTGTGATGTGCGGGAGGCCGGCTCCTTGGTGACTGCCAGCGCCCCTGGTTGGAAATTGGCGGGATTATCGCGGCCGACGCAACATGCTCCCTGGTTGGACAGGGAATATTCGGCCGTGTGTTTTCTTATGCATGAGAGCGAAAAGTTGTAATTTTCCATAGTTATCATGCCGGGTGGGATTGTTCCGGGAGTATTGTCGTCAATAGGTTTTTCCCCGGGTTTCGTTGCATCGCATGTCCCCTTCTGGCAAAGCAGATGTAACGGTTTGTTGTGACAACAATTGAGAATGCTTGAAGTTTATCCTGAGAAAATATAGTAATATTTTTTAGGTGACGGACACTTAGAGGGATAAAGGTGCTTGCAAAGAGCTTTTTTATCTGAACGCTGTGATTGTTGAACCTTTTCTCGACAACAACATGGTTTGTTACTTGTATTCGCTCGGTATTTATTGAAATTGTGAGAGGGGTATGACGTGTTCACCCAGGCCGGACCCAGCTGCATGATGATCAGCAGCGTTTTCGGCCGGTTGATCATGTCTTGTTTGTAACAACATGAAATGAAAGGAGATAATGTATTCTCTGTATCATTTCTCGAGACCCCCCCTTTACACCGGGGCTCAAAGGATATTTGTCATTCATGAGACTTCTGAACGCACTGACACCACCAAAGGCTGTTGCCGGCATCAAAGGTATGATTTTTGATTGCGATGGCGTATTGTTTGATTCAATGGGCGCCAATCGACAATATTATAATACTATTTTGGCCAAGTTAGGATTGGGGCCCATGAACGCGGAACAGGAGGCCTATGTCCATGCCCACGCCGTGCGTGAGTCTTTGGCCTTTATCGTCCCCAAGTATCTCTGGGGGGAAATGGAAGCGGCCCGTTCTCAAGTCAATTACGCAACCGAGATCATGCCCTACATGAAGCCGGAGCCCGGACTCTACCCTGTGTTGGAAAAGCTGTGCTGCAAGGGATACCAGCTTGCCGTCAACACCAACAGAACGAACACCATGGAAATAGTGTTGGATTATTTTCATCTGACGCGTTTTTTTCAAACAGTGGTGACGGCGAGGGACGTGACGCCGAAACCCCACCCCGAGAGCGTGTACTACATTCTCGAGAAATGGGGCTTTGACCCCCACGAGGTGGTCTTTGTCGGCGACAGCGCCCTTGATGCGCGGAGCGCCCATGGCGCGGGTGTGCGTTTTTGGGCCTATAAAAACGTATTGCTGCATGCAGAGCTGCATATTCAAGATTTTTGGAGTATGGCCCAAGGGATGCATCTGGGCGCCTTGTTTTCCGGGGAGGGCGACTGCTGACGGCTCCTGAGGAAGGATTGGCATGTGCGAGTTTTTTTTCTTGATTCTTTGCATAAAGGCATGAAGAATAGCCTCAAGCTGCAACCATTGTGTGCGGCAGGAGACGTTGTCGTTCCTCATGTTCGGCGGTCTGTGCCGCAAAGGCGTTCATGGTGTGGTTTTGAACGTGTTGTAAGTTGAGAGGCGTGGTGAAGTCGTATCTTCGCCCTATCGTAACGCTTAAACACATAGTGTTTTTATACCCCTCGCATTGATGAGGAGAAAGAATGTTTGTCTTTGCAAATTTATTAGAGGCTGTCGCATCCGTATTGAGCATGGTCTTGAATATTTATATGTGGATTATTATCATTTCCGCTCTGCTTTCATGGGTGAATCCAGATCCATATAACCCCATAGTGCGTATCTTGCGCAATTTGACAGAGCCTGTGCTTTACAGAGTGCGGCGCTGGCTTCCTTTTGTCGTTATAGGAGGCATAGATCTCTCGCCGATAGTTGTGATTCTCGCAGTCCAATTTGCCAATATTTTTTTGGTGCAATCATTGGCGCAACTGGCCTTTTCCTTACGAGGACAGATGTAGTCCGGCGTCATGAGTGCCGAGGACATGCCCGAATCGTATCCGGAATATGTGACACCGGCTGGAGCAGGATGCTGGCGGCTTATGGTCTGGGTGCAGCCCGGGGCCAAAAAATCGGCGGTTGTCGGGACATATCAGGGGCGTTTGAAACTAAAGATCCAGGCCCCTCCTGTGGACGGCAAAGCCAACAAGGCCGTGGAACAGTTTGTCGCCAAGCTTTTGGGCTTGCGGCCAACCCAGGTGCATCTTGAAAGCGGACACGCCAGCCGCAGCAAGACCCTGCTCATCCAGACAGATGGAATACCGGCTTGGCATCAAGTGGTGCCTTGCTAAGCAGATAACATTCTAACCAAAGGAGACGCCTCCATGGAACCGCGTGACCTGGAATTGCTGGAGAAATACTCCCAGCATGATGCGGAGCTGAAAACCTTGTGGGAGGAACATCTCTTGTATGAACAACAGCTTGAAAAGTTGGAGAAGAAGTCTTTTCTCACACCGGACGAGACAAAGGTCATTAAGGAGATAAAGAAGAAAAAATTAAGCGGAAAGACTAAAATACAAGCTATTCTGGACCGTTATTCTTCCAGGGGGGAATAGTATTATGCAATTGAACGGGGCCCAAATTCTGCTGGAATGCATGCAACGCGAAGGCGTGGACGTCCTTTTTGGCTATCCGGGCGGAGCTGTAATCGATATTTACAATGTATTGCCGAATTACCCGGAGCTGAAGCATATTTTGGTACGTCACGAACAGGGTGCCGTGCATATGGCGGATGGTTATGCTCGCGCGTCCGGCAAGGTCGGTGTCGCTTTGGTCACTTCAGGGCCCGGTGCGACAAACACCGTCACCGGCATTGCCAATGCCTATTGCGATTCCATTCCCATGGTGGTTTTTACCGGTCAGGTGCCGACGCCGCTTATCGGCAACGATGCGTTTCAGGAAGTTGATATTGTAGGCATCACGCGCCCCTGCACGAAACACAACTACCTGGTGAAGGATATCGATAAACTGGCCCTGACCGTCAGACGCGCCTTTTATCTTGCGCGCACCGGCAGGCCGGGTCCCGTTCTTGTCGATCTTCCGAAAGATATTTTGCAGAGTGTGGCCGAATTCGTATTCCCGAGCGATGATGAAGTGGCCATGCGCAGCTACAATCCAACTATCGTGCCGCATCAACAACAGCTCCGCAAGTCTGTGGAACTGATACATGAAGCGGAACGCCCCGTGTTTTATGTGGGCGGAGGCGTGATCAATTCCAATGCCCATGAGGAGCTGCAGCAACTCGCCGACATTCTGGCCATACCCGTGACGGCAACGCTCATGGGGCTCGGCGCTTATCCCGGCTGCGCTGCCAACTGGCTTGGCATGCTTGGCATGCACGGAACCTATGCGGCCAACATGGCCATCAATAATAGCGATTTGATTATCGCCGTGGGGGCTCGATTTGATGACCGTGTCACGGGAAAACTATCCGCCTTTGCGCCCCATGCCAAAATCATACACATGGACATTGATCCCACGTCGATCCGAAAAAATGTGCGTGTGGACGTGCCCGTGGTGGGAGACTGCCGCGAAGCCCTTAAGGGTTTGCTTCAGGTGGTCGCCGGGAAATTTCGGGACGTAGACTGGCAGAGCAAGCATGAACCCTGGCTGCGTCAGGTGCATCAGTGGATGGAATCGTATCCCCTGACGTACAACAAGATGCCTGAAGAGCGCGTTAAACCGCAGTTTGTTGTAGAAAAAATTTATGAAATCACGCAGGGTCAAGCGATTATCGCCACAGAGGTGGGGCAGAATCAGATGTGGGCCGCGCAGTTTTATAAATACCATAAACCGCGCACCTTGCTGACCTCCGGGGGATTGGGAACCATGGGGTATGGGTTCCCTGCGGCCATTGGCGCGCAAATGGCTTTTCCTGACAGGCTGGTCATAGACATCGCGGGCGACGGTTCCATCCAGATGAACGTGCAGGAATTGATTACCGCGGTATGCAATAAGTTACCGGTGAAGATCGTGATTTTGAACAACGGGTTTCTGGGCATGGTGCGCCAGTGGCAGCAGCTCTTTTACAAGGGCAATTACTGCGCCACATGCATGGATGCGCAACCCGATTTCGTGAAACTGGCCGACGCCTACGGCGCAGCGGGCTACCGTATTACCCGAGCCGAAGATGTGGAGCCGGTGTTACGGGAGGCCTTCGCCTTGCCGAAAACCGTGGTGGTCGATGTGCACGTGACCCAGGAAGAAAACGTGTATCCGATGGTGCCCGCCGGCGCTTCGCTCTCCGAGATGCTTCTTGTCTAGCGTCGTGCCGCCAAGAAGTGTGCCGTGCCATGTTCTTTTGAAAGATTTCGGTGAGTGAAAATGCCAAGAGCTGTTTCTCATTGCTGTCCTGTGCGAGTGGGAGCCCCTTGTCCGGATGCATCCCCTCGCATTTTTCCTTCCCGCTTTTTCCTTTTGAAAATCAGACGGGGAAGGAAAGGCTGCATAAACAGCACGGCGTATTGCCGCCATGCCGCCGGGAGCGGCGTTTATCGAAAAACAGGAACGCTCATTCATTGCCGTAACGAACCCTCTCCATGGTTTTGGCACGGGGCGCCCGAGGGGAAGACCGCTTTCACAAGATGTGCCCCTCACGACAAGACTGTTGAGTGACAGCCCCGAGCAACGCGCAATGGAATGCAACTTGCGGATATGATTCCAGGAGGCCTGTAGATGCGACATGTACTTTCCATTCTTGTGGAAAACGAACCAGGCGTGCTTTCACGCGTTTCCGGTCTTTTCTCCGGTCGCGGCTTTAACATTGAAACGATCAATGTGGGGCCGACTCTTGAGGAAAACGTTTCCATAATGACCATCACCACCTCGGGGGATGACCAGATTATCGAGCAAATCGTCAAACAATTGCGCAAATTAATTACGGTGATCAAGGTGGTTGACCTCACCGAGACGCAGGCCGTGCAACGGGAGATGATGCTTATCAAGGTCAGCGCCGAGGATGCAAAGCGTGCAGAGATATTGCGTATTGTGGATATTTTCCGATGCAAGGTTGTGGATGTGAGTCTTAATGAATTGACAATTGAGATTACCGGTGATCATGGCAAGGTCGCGGCCCTGGTCAATCTCCTGCAACGCTTCGGCATTAAGGAGATCGCCCGGACCGGCACCGTGGCCATGAAGCGCAGTATGCAAATAGACCAATAGGGCCGACTGGGAGGCCTTTTTCTCGGCCCGGCATGTGACGGCCTATACATGTCGGATGCCGGCCTAACGATTCACCGGCCCTGCTGCCCAGACGTGCAGAGCAAAAAATGTTTTGTGGAGCAACAATGAAAGTCTATTACGAACAGGATGCCGATTTTTCTTTCCTGAAGGGCAAAACCATAGCCATAATCGGCTACGGCAGTCAGGGGCATGCCCATGCGCAAAATTTGCGCGATTCCGGCTGCAACGTCATCATTGGCCAGCGCCCCGGCGGTAAAAATTATGAATTGGCCAAAGAGCACGGGTTCGAGCCCATGAGTGCTGCCGACGCCGCTGCTAAAGCCGATTGCATTATGATTCTGGTACCTGACCAGCACGCTCCCGCTGTGTATGCCGAAGCCGTGGCGCCGAACCTTGCTGCGGGGAAAACCCTGTTTTTCGCCCATGGGTTCAACATCCATTTTAATCAGATCGTTCCACCGAAGGACGTGGACGTGGTGATGGTCGCTCCCAAAGGGCCTGGCCATCTGGTGCGTCGCGTCTTTACCGAGGGCGGCGGCGTGCCGTGTCTCGTGGCAGTGCACCAGGACGCCACTGGAAACGCCATGCAGACGGCCTTGGCTTATGCCAAAGGCGTTGGCGGTGCTCGTTCCGGCGTTATTGAAACCACTTTTCGCGAGGAAACCGAGACCGACCTCTTTGGGGAGCAGGTTGTCCTGTGCGGCGGACTGTGCGCCTTGATCCAGAAAGGTTTCGAAACTCTTTGCGAGGCGGGATACCAGCCGGAGATCGCCTATTTCGAGTGTCTGCACGAGGTGAAGCTCATTGTGGACCTTATCTATGAAGGCGGAATGGCCAAGATGCGCGCCTCCATCAGTGACACGGCGGAATATGGAGATTACAGCCGCGGCCCCCGTGTGGTGAATGAGCAAACCAAGCTCGAAATGAAAAAAATTTTGCGGGAGATCCAGGACGGCAGCTTTGCCAAGGAGTTCATTCTGGAAAACAAGGCCGGTATGCCGCACTTTTTGGCTACCCGGCGTTTGCAGGCCGAACACAAGGTGGAAGAGGTGGGCGGCAAGCTTCGCGACATGATGTCGTGGTTGAAGAAATAGCTCTCAGTTACCGCTACGTTGCTTATGTGAGGGGGAAGTCCATAACGGATTTCCCCCTCACATTGTTTGGAGCAATGCATCGTTATAAAACGACGTTCGGACATAAAGAAAAAAGAAATAAGTCGCGGGCTTTCGCGCCCGCACGACGACCAGGGGAGGCCCCTGGACGCCGGAAAAAGGACAATCTGATTCTCAATTAGCGCATTTTCGCCTTGAAACAAGGCTCTCCCCTGAAACAATTTCCAATTG
>CAZFCK010000214.1:0-8306 GCA_964517355.1 uncultured Desulfovibrionaceae bacterium
CAGGGAAATGCATAAGAGCATCTAGCGCTTTTCAAGCGTGAGATGCTCTAGAAACGGGAAACGGTATAAAACGGAAAGTCGAGGGGCAAAACCTCCTCATAGCAATTTCCCCCCTCGGGATGTCACAAGATTTCGCGCAGGTGTCACATGCGGCGTTCAGGGCGCAATCGCTTTTTTTTACGCGCCTGAACCGACGCGAACCGGCCGGGTTCGAGAACGATCTTTTGCCCGAGCACGTGAATGCTGACGGGCTTGCCGTTTTTACCGTTTGATTTCACACGTACGCCATCATGAGTGAGCACGACGTCGTACTTGATGTTGCGGTATTGAAAAGACAGGGTCAACTCATTCCAATGCTCAGGTAATTGCGGTTCAATGACCGGTTCGATACCGTTGAGGCCGATCCCGGCGAAGTAGCGGTAGACCACGTCGAGAGTTCCGGCCATGACGCCCGTGTGAACGCCTTCTATGGTGGTTCCGCCCTGAGTATCGTGGACATCGCTTTGCAGGGCTTCCATAAACCACGTCCAGACGCTGTTTCCGGGAAGATAGCTTGCAATGACGGCATGCACCACCTTGCTCAGTGTGGAGCCGTGGGAGGTGCGTTGTTCATAGTATTCATAGTTTCTTTGCAGCAGATCCGAGGCGTCCCGCACATCATGGCCCAACTGCCGGAGAATGCGCAGCACTTCCGCGGGCGAGAGCACATAGAACATCATCAGCACGTCGGCTTGTTTGGCGACCTTGTAGTTGTCCGGCGAATCACCTTCCGCCTTGAGGATGCGGTCCATGCGGTTGATGCTGTAATAGCGTTTGCGGTAATGCTCCCAATCAAGTTCCTTGAGCTCAAAATATCCTGCGAACTGGCTGATGATGCCGTCCGGCGCGATGATGACGTTTATTTTGCGTGTCATGTCGCGCCATTTTTCGGTTTCCTGCTCATTGCACCCCAGCTTGTCGAAAAGCGATTGCCTTACGTTTTTGGGGAGTGAACGCATAAGTTCGAGGGTCCGCTCCAGGAGCCAGACGACCATGATATTGGTGTAGGCGTTGTCTGTAAGGCCGGGGGCGTCGCTACCCGGCAGTTTTTCATGAAACTCGTCCGGGCCCATGACGCCGGAGATATGGTATTTGTCCGTTGTTTCGTCGTAGATGGCGATACTGGCCCAGAAGCGGGCGATCTCGAGCATGATCTCGGCGCCGTATTCACGCAGGAATTTATGGTCGCGGGTGTATTGCACGTGCCGCCAGACATTGTAAAACACGGCGATGGAAACGTGGCGCTGATTCCGGCTCAGATCCGGCCCCCAGGAGTCGCTTTCCGGATTGTAGTGCACTTCCTGGGTTTCTTCGCCGCCGTCGTCCGCGGTTTGCCAGGGAAACATGGCGCCCTGGTAGCCGTTGTCTCTGGCGTACCGTCTGGCTGCGTTGAGTCTGCGGTAGCGATACATGAGCAGTGCGCGCGCCACCTCGCTGTAGTGCAGCTCGAAAAAAGGCATGATGTAGAGTTCGTCCCAGAAGATATGCCCGCGGTAGGCTTCGCCGTGCAGCCCCCGGGCGGGCATGCCGGCGTCTATGTGCACATTGTGGATCGAGGCCGTGACGATAAGATGGTAGCAATGCAGGCGCAGTGCTTTTTGCGCGAAGCGGTCGCCGGAGACGCGGATGTCAATCTGGTTCCATATTTTTTCCCAGGCGCGGGTGTGGGGCGTGTAGACGCCGTGGTAGCTCTTGACCCTGTCCAGGGCGTGCTGGGCCTCGGCCTTTGGATCTGAGACGCCGCAGTCCAGGGATGTGAACACGCTGACCAGTTTGTCCACGGAATAGGTTTTGTTTTCCAGGGCCATGAAGGTCATTTCTTCGCCGATTTTCCAGGAATCCTGAAAAATGATTTTTTCCGCGGGCATAGTGTGCCCGTTTTCCAACAGGCCGCATTTGGAGCACATGACGATCTGGTATTTCGAGACGTTGGTCTCCATGTGCAGATACACCCCGCGTTCCGCTCCCTTGTTGGGGCTTATGGCCGGGCCCGCCGCGATGCCTGAAAGATGCTTGGAGGTCAGCTGACGATACCGCGCGACGCCGTCATTGATGATGTTGCCGTCCAACCCCACGCGCACCGTCATGAATTCGCTGTAGTTGCATGGCGTGATGTCGTATTGGATGGCGCAGATATGCGCATCCGCCATACTGGTCAGATGCTTTGAATGGACCCGGGTGATGCGTCCGAGGTTGTCTTTGCAGATGATGGACCATTCCATGACTGCCGTACGCATATTCAGCGTCTGGCTGTAATGCAGCATCTCCATTTGCAACGGGCTGACGAATTCACCTTTGCCCACACGGAATTCAATCGGCAGCCAGTTGGGGCAATTCACGAAATCGTTGTTGTGGATATCGCGGCCATGCAGATTTGTGACGGCTTTGTTGAAAACGCCGGCAATGTACGTTCCGGGATAGAAGTTGTAGGAAGCCGATTCCCCCTGGAAGCAGCCGCGTGTGCCCAGATAGCCGTTGCCGACGGTACACAGGGTTTCGCGCAGTTTTTCCTCACCAGGATCAAAGCCTGAATAGCTCAGGTTCCAGCCGTCTTTCTCGATGCCTTGGGAAAACCAGCGGTCCAGGTCACTCTGATCAATTTCGGAAAGATCCGTTATGACCAGATCAGCGCCGAAACGCCGCAGCAGCGCTCCCTCCACTTCGCGGGCAATACCCAGGACCAGCCCGAAATTGCCGTTTTTTCCGGCCTGCACGCCGGAAATGGCGTCTTCCACCACTATGCACTCCCCGGAGCGTAGACCGAGGCGCTTGGCGGCGGTGATGAATATATCGGGGTCGGGTTTCCCTCTGAGGTTGAGTTCGGCTGAGAGATTGCCGTCCACTCGCGCTTCGAAATAGTGTTCCAGTCTGGCGAGTTCGAGCACAAGCTGACAGTTTTTACTGGACGAGGCCACAGCAACGCGCACCCCGCGCGCCTTAAGCTCCTTGATGAACTCCACGGAACTGGAATAGACGTCCGGGCCTTCTTTACGCAATATTTCCTGGAACAGCAGGTTTTTCTTGTTGCCCAGGCCGCAGATGGTCAACATGTCGGGAGTGTCTTCGGGGGTGCCGAAAGGCAGTTCGTAACCGCGTGACTGTAAAAAGCTTTTCACTCCCTGATAGCGAGGTTTGCCATCGACGTAAGTGAGGTAATCGTCTTTGCGGTCGAAGGGCAGATACGTCTTGTTTTCTTTTTCTGCGGCTTTTTTGAGGAATTCGTTGAACATGCACTCCCAGGACAAAGCATGAACTCGTGCTGTGTCCGTGAGCACCCCATCCAGGTCGAAAATCGCGCCTTTGAAATCCGGTTCACGCATGTGGAAAATCCCCGTTGCATACGGATGAAAAGCGTTTTCTGCATGAAGCGGACGCGGCGGGAAGGCGTAGATTCCACGAATCCGCGCAGAGCGGCGTTTCAGTTGTGTATGCGAGGTTTGGCTATTGCGGTTCTGTCTTCTCTCCTGTCAATATATAGTAATCTGTAATGTAGTCGTTTTATGCCGTTTCGGATATGATGGCAGGCGTTACCCCTTTGGAGCGCTCCCTGCCGTGGCCCGTTGAGCGTCCCCGGCCGCAACCATCCCTTGGCGGGCTTCGATGTCAGGTAGATGATTCCATAATGATAGTACAACATTTTGCGTCGGTTGTCTTGTCGTTCCTGCCCTCACTTTAGAATAGGTGCGGTTTATGAGAGAAAGCATGTATTGAAGTTTTCATTCAGGCCATCCGGACTATACCATGCCCAAAACCGTTACAAGTATGTCCGGTTCCGGGACGATCAACGTATCAGGACATAGTGCCGCAACTTTTTGCTTCAGCTCCGGTTTGCGGGTAACAAAGACGGCAAAGGTCTCGTTGCTGTATTCCTGCGCCACGCGGAGCATGGGCAGGTCGGAATTCGTGTCTCCACAGACCAGATGCGCCCCTTGCGCCAGGTTGAGCGAAAGTGTCTCGTCCAGATAGGCCACCCCGTCGCCTTTATCGAAATCCTTGAGCCCCTCCTGGTGGTGCTCGATGGTCAGGATGATTTCAATATCAAGACCGGTGTCTTCCATACGCAGAAAATGCCCGTGAGGGTCCGCCGTGAGCATCAGCGCCTTGACCCTCTCCAGAAAAGACAGGGATTCGTCCTCAGGAACGGAGCCGCCGATATCCTGGCGGGCCACGGTTGTCTGGCCAAATTTATGTTGCAATCCCGAACCGATGAGGCTGAACTTCTCATAAGCCGGGTTTTTGAGCAGCGCGCCAAGCTCGATGTTCAGAGTCTGCAGCACCTTTTGTTTGTCTTCGGGAATGGCTTTGACACGCCTGCGGCCGGTGAGATCCAGACACTCGCGCCCCTTGGATGCCGCGTAGACAAAGGTGCGCGGCGGCGTCACGCTGACTTCCACAATGCCGCCATCCAAAAGCGGTGCGGATGTCAGCAAGATGGGGTTGGTAACGTGTCTGCGCGCAAAGCGCGTCAGGAATACGGCGTTGTAAACGCTTTGTATGGAGGAACGGTACCGGCCGCAATAGTTGTTTGTCGTTCCGTCGCGGTCCGAGATGAAACAGTTGAAGGCGATATCTTTGAGAAAAGTCAGACCGCGACGCACGTGCGCGTCGAAATCCTCATGGCGTTGACGCAGGTCGTTCAAAAGGGCTTTTTCTCCCTGCTCCAGATAGAGGATATCCTTTTTCAGCTCTTCGACCTCATAGCCCAAATCGAGCCGCATTTCTCTCGTTTCGTCCAGGCGCAAAACACGCCCGCCTTCTCGTTCCGGAATGGCCAGCAAGGCGCGGAGCGTTCCCTGTAGCGTGGCGAGGTCTTTTGAATCGGGGGGGTGGCGGTCGAGCACCGCTTCCACAAGCCGCCTGCGGGCAGGGGTGGTGGCGGCCATGAGCGCATAAAAATCCTTGAGTGATCGAGGCGGTTGTATCTCGGTTTCAGTATCAGGCATCGCTCTTTCTCCTTGCATGGGGTGCATGGGCTTGGAGCCGTGAATGAGAAGTATGCCGTTCCGCACCGATATGCCAAGGCTGCGCAGCTCATACGTTTGCCCTTGAGATGCGTTACGGAGTCCCTCTTTTTCAGTCATAGTGCTGCGAGTACAAACTGTTAGCCGATTAATGGCTCCCAGTGTCATGTATCACGCCTATAATATTATGCTAAGGAGGCAATGGCCGCTGGTCAAGAAGAATAAGGCACGTTGCCGATGACGCAGGCCCCGGACAAGGCTGCGACGCATCCTTGGTTCCAAAAGGCGGGGGGCGGTATCCACGGCATCTATCAAAGGAAAAACTATTTCGAAGACGATCTCCCTGAGTTATTTTCATGGCATTATAAAATTTTGGCAGGAAAATGTTGACAGCAATACTTGAGGGGTATAAAAGCATTCTTTCAATTGACGCGGGGTGGAGCAGTTCGGTAGCTCGTCGGGCTCATAACCCGAAGGTCGTAGGTTCAAATCCTGCCCCCGCTACCAAGAAATCAAGGGCTTACAGTACATGCGACTGTAGGCCTTTTTTCTTTTGCTACCCTTTTGCTACCCTCTTCCCTTTAGGGGGAGCAAAATCGGTTCTCCACCGAAAACAGGGGCCCCCCTCCGGAAGCGCATTAATTTCGACAAAGTTTATCGTTTGATCATCCGCAGCAAGGAGCCCGGTTTGTTTTTGAGCATGTCGCGCGAATAATTATATTGAGAGAAAAGACAGGAGACGGCCATGGAAACGGTATTCGATCATGATCCGACAAATGAAGAGTTATACTCCTTGTTCGGCGTGTCCGACGAAGAAGTCAGGAGGTTGGTCGATACGTCCAGCCAAGTCATGCAGTGGTCGTTAATCGCACGACTTTATGCGCTGCGAGGCGAAGAGGAGCTGGTTGACGCCTATGTGGACAAGATTGACGACCCTGTATTTAAGTTCAATACCCTACAGGTGATGGCGGACTTGGCCTAGGTCTATTGCCCTTTCAACATGGCTTCCACGTCGGCGTTGTTCAAGTTTTTCAAAATGTTGAGCAGCGCCGCTTTTTTTTGCGGGTTTTCGCTTTTGTTCACCGTCTATGACTTGAGAAATGTTTCCATTGTGGCGGTATGTTCATCTTTTGTCATTATAGCTTCCACGATCGCCTTCGACATGCTGTTGGGGCGGAAAACAAAGGAATCGACATGAAGGACAAGAGCTGCGCACATCGCGTCCATCAAGTGCCCCCCCCCTCATGTCGCATGTGCAAGGGGAGGGCGATGGCTGCTGCATGACATCGTTGTGTCTGGCAGGTGCGGCGCGTGTCGCGGTGCCGTGTGTACCGCTCAGCGGGAGAGGTGAGACATGCTTTGGGATATGAACGGCCACACGTGCTGCATTTATACGTTGTGCGACGGTGAAGGCAATTGTGTTACCCACCTTCTTGGTACTGTGGAAGGGCGGGAGGACATCCACGCCTCCGCGCTCAACGCCTTGGGATACCACCTTTACGAGGTGGCGCGGGGTGAACTGGCCCTTGAATATATACACCGCTTCAGCCTTAGCCTGACGCTATGCGATGCGTTCTGGACCTGCGGCTGCGAGGCCTGCTTCATCCACCATCGTGATTTGGGATGTTGCCCCCTTTGCGGCATTGACGAGGACACCCGGCGGTGCGGGACCATGAACTCATTGCTGCGCTGCCTTGAATTGCGCGCTGCGACGCATTTTATTCGGGGACGCAACTGAAGCGGGAGGCACGGCCATGATCGTCCATGTCACCACCCAGGGAGCGCGGGTCGTTCGTGAGGGACGGCACCTTCTGGTGCGCAAGAACAATGACACGTATCACACGCTGTTTCCTCACAGGCTGCGCCAGCTGGTGCTTTACGGCAACGTATCCCTGACGCCCCAGGCCTTGGCCGTGTTGCTTAATGCCGGGGTGGACACCGTGTTTCTGCGGCGGGACGGCCGCTACAAAGGGCGTTTGGAGGGCCTTGAGCCACGCAACGTGTTCCTGCGCAAGCGGCAGTTCGCGCTCACCGAGGATCTGGAGTTCCGTGTTCATGTGTCCCGGGCCATTGTGTTGGGGAAGCTGAAGAATATGGCGACACTGCTGCGGCGCATCCAGCGGGGGCGCCGCTCCGCCAGGGCCGGTGAGGCAGCCGAAGCCATCCGCCGCGAGACGGAGAACATCCACATCGCGTCTTCCCTGGAGACCTTGCGCGGCGTGGAGGGCGCCGCCTCGCGCCGCTACTTTCAGGCCCTGCGCGAAGGCTTTCTCGATGATCAGGGCTTTCGCAAACGTGTGCGACGTCCTCCGACCGACCCTGTGAACAGCGTGCTCTCGCTGCTGTACACCTTCTGCATCAACCGGATGTACGCCGCGGTGCGTCTGGCCGGGCTCGATCCAGCGCCAGGCGCCCTGCACGATCTGGACTATGGCCGGCACGCGCTGCCCCTGGATCTGGTGGAAGAGTTCCGCCCCATCGTGGCGGATGCGCTGACCCTTTCAATGTTCAATATGGGCGTGCTGGGGCGGGAGGATTTTGTGGAAATGCGGCCCGCTCCCACGCCTCAGGAAACATTCGATGCTGTGGAAGCGGCCAGCAACGATCCACTGCACGGCATCGAATTGCCGCAAGAGGACGATGAAGAGGGACTCTTCGACATGCCGGAGCAAAACATGCCACAAAACGTGGCGCAGGAGGGGGACGGCGCACGTTACCCCATACGCTTGCGGGACAATGCCTTCCGCCGCGTGATTGCGGCTTTTGAAAAAAAGATGGATGCGGAATTCCAGCATCCCCTGGCAGAGACAAGGATGACGTTCGGCGAGGCCATGGTCTTTCAGGCGCGGTTCTTTCGCCGCGTTGTGGAAGGGGAGGCCGCGCAATACCAGCCCCTTTTGCTCAGGTGAGGAACGCTCCCGCAAGCACGGGGAGGAGGATGTATGTTGACGCTCGTTACCTACGACGTGGTGGAGAACAAGCCGCGCACGCGGCTGCATAAGATGCTTAAAGAGCTGGGGCTGAATACGCAAAAGTCCGTATTCGAATGCGATATCGACGCGGCAACCCTGCGCCGTGTCGAGGCCGGCGCCTTGGATTTGTTGGACCCGGAGGCCGATTCCCTGCGTATTTACAGATTATGCCGCCGTTGCGCACGCAAGGTGCAGGTGCAGGGGCAGGGCATCGTGCTGCTGCCCCGCGCGTTTGAGGTGCTTTAAAGTAAGGCTAGAGCATTTTACGCTTGAAAAGCGCTAGTACCATGTAACATTTAATGTTTCGCTTTTAGATTGTTTTGTGTATCTTGGC
>CAZFCK010000215.1:0-8269 GCA_964517355.1 uncultured Desulfovibrionaceae bacterium
GTTCCAGTGAAATGCATAAGAGCATCTAGCGCTTTTCAAGCGTGAGATGCTCTAGCGCTTTTCAAGCGTGAGATGCTCTAGGCCGTGTTTCTAAATTCCTTTCGAAAAGAAAATGCGAGAGGGGAAACCCTTTGTTAGCGGCAGCCGTTAGGCGCGGTCGTTTCGCGCCTTACGGATGGCGACAGCAGAGCTAGCGCATTTTCGCCTTGAAACAAGGCTCTCTCCTGAAACAATTTCCAATTGTTCCAGTGAAATGCATAAGAGCATCTAGCGCTTTTCAAGCGTGAGATGCTCTAGGGTTTTCCCTCTCGCGCCCTCCCCTTCCCAAACATTCCATTTTTGAAAAGTTGGAATCCACTGTTTCAATTTTTGATGTTGTATTGTGGAACGATCTTCCCTGATCGTTTAGAGCATCTTTACGTTGAAAAAGTTTAGATGCTCTTATGCATTTCCCTGAAACAATGAACATTGATTCAGGAGTGAGCCTTTTCCAAAGGTGAAAATGCGCTCATTTTTGAAATACGCGCCCGAATGACCATCATCGGATGCTCCATGAGTCGAAGCTCTCCTTTAAAGTAGATCATCGGGCGGCGCATCGCACCTCTGCCATACCGTCCAGAAACTTCGTAGAACTTCATATCGTCGTTTATGATTTTAACGATGTGCTGTTTCAGAGAATGTCTCGACAGAATATTCAAATCACTTTGAATTTCATCAGTCGCTTTCCCTTCATTGATCATTTTGCAAAGGGTTGCAGAGCCGTACTTGCTCTCGAATTTCTTTTTTACTTCTGACGGCTGGCGTGAATTATGAGTTGGGGATTATATCGTTGAGGAAATCCCTACATATGGGTATCAGAAGTCAGGCGGGGCAACCGGGGCAGGAGGCCCTGGCGTTCTATTGGGAATTGGCCCGCGGAATAATCAAGTTCTTACAGAAACACCACATGACGATAATGAACCATCATAACTATCCCTCTGCCTTTCAATCTTGGATTACGTTAAGCTTCGGTATTGCGTTCTATTTTTCTGGTTTTTTTCACAGAATGATTACAGGGGTTATGGCAGACCAGCTGATGTCTGATTTTAGCATTGGGGCCACTTCGCTTGGGAACTTTGCTTCGTTCTATTATTATAGTTATGTAGCGGTTCAAATTCCTACAGGGGTTCTTGCAGACAAATTGGGGCCAAGAAAACTGCTTACTGTAGGCACCCTACTATCAAGCATCGGGACACTCATCTTTGCATCCGCATCATCTATTTATGTGGCAAACCTTGGGCGGCTGATAATCGGCGCGTCAATGGGAGTTGCCTGGGTTTCCATTTTAAAACTCACGACTAGATGGTTCAGGATTAATCAATTTGCAGTTGTCACTGGAATTGGGCTTTGCTTGGGGTTTTTAGGTGCTTTAGCTGCTGGCGCACCCCTACGAATTATGATGAATCTTTTAGGTTGGCGTTTGATAATGTTATTTGTTGCCATAGCAACATTTGCTTTATCTCTAGCCATTTGGCTTTATTTGCGAGACGATCCCAGTCAAAAAGGATATGACAGCTTTTTGACTAATATTAACGATTTAACCTTAGCTCCTAGAACTTCTATTTTACATAATCTTCTTAGTGTTTTTAAGTTTAAAAACACATGGGTTCTTTCTATCGCTTCAGCTTGTCTGATTGGACCCATTCTTACCTTTGCTGGCTTATGGGGAATTCCATACATTGAAGCTCAATATGACATAAATACTGTTACAAGCGCTACAATAGTAGCTACTTTATTGCTTTCGTTTGCAATCGGCGCTCCGTTTTTAGGTATGCTTTCTGAAAAAAATGGATGCCGCAAGACTATCTATTTTGTTAGCATGTGTATTTCCCTTTGTTGCTGGATACCAATTATATACATAAAGATGCCTTTATGGCTTCTTGTTGTCATGTTAAGTTTTGAAGGATTTGCATCTAGTTCCGTTGTCATTGGTATGGCTTTTGTTAAAGAATCTGTACCGTTAAGTTTAGCAGGCACTGTTTCTGGTGTCAGTAATATGGGCATGGAAATGGGACCGATGATTTTACAACCGGCTATAGGTCTATTACTTGGTCTTGAGTGGGAAGGGATACTAATTAACGGTGCTTATGTATATAGCATTAGAGCATATCATATCGCACTTAGCTTACTCATTGGGTTAGCTGTTTTCGGCCCTTTGCTTATTCTTTTCTCAAAGGAGACTTTCTGCAGGCAGTCTGATGAATAAAGATTCCCATTCTTTCTTAACTTGTCTATTTCACAATCTTATGCTTTATACCGTTGCCTATTCATAGTGTCAGCGCAAAGCAGTTCTTTCTACATTGCAGAGGGAACCACCTTGCTTAGTACAATGTCAAAAATAATACAGTATCAATTTAATATTATAAGATTAAAGTGTTGGAAAAAGGTTCCGGGGGAAGAACATTTCTCCAGAAAGGTTTCCCCCCGGAAAAACCTAACAAGTCTTTAATCAGTGCTTCCCTAGAAACAGGCCCTAAAAATGGAAAAGATATTATAACGTTTACCAAGAGCAACTCGATTGCCTTGACAAAACACCACGTTTATCTCGTCCGTCCATGTGGGAAATCATGTGGGAATCTGGTGGGGAGTTCGCCAGGAAAACCCGGCCATGTGGGGACTTTTCAGCTTACGCTGGAGCGATAACGCCCCAACTTCCTGACAATTCCACTACTTCAGCCAAGGCGGGCCGACGACGTTGCTCAGCGCTCTTGAGTTGTCACTATCCTTAATCGCCTTCTCCCACCCCGGCTTTACCGGGGTGGGAGAAGGTGTAAAGCGCCTATCCGTCTAGCGCATTTTCGCCTTGAAACAAGGCTCTCCCCTGAAACAATTTCCAATTGTTCCAGGGAAATGCATAAGAGCATCTAGCGCTTTTCAAGCGTGAGATGCTCTAATTGTCTCCCGGCGGCATGTCGCCCGGCTTGATCGCGGAAAGGGCGAAAAGGTGATCTCCGTCAGCCGGCCAGCTCTCGCGTCTTTCAATATTGTCGAATCCACACGATGCCAGCATGCCTGTCAACTCTTCATCGCTCCATGCTTTCGTAGTGCTGCGGTATTCGCAGTAATCTCCATTGCGGTCCACTATATGAAACCGCTGTAGCGCAATCGTTTCTTCTGAAAGCCATTTGTTGTCGATGATGCATAGGTGGTCAATTTCAGAAAAAATGCTCGCAAGACCTGTGCCCGAAGAGTTCCACGAGCGGGGCGCTTGGCCAACGCTCTTCACTGCGTCCACGCTTTGCGGTTCAAGGAGAACCATTCCGCCGGGAGAGAGGGCGCCCCATATCTTACGAAGAACGGTCCTGCACTCGCCCGGGGAAAAGACGTTCATTTCACCGTAAAGGAGAAGGCAAAGGTCAAATCCAGACCCCATATCCGCAGTAAGGATATCGGACTCAATGAACCGGGCATGGCTGCCGAATTCCCGCGCGGCGTATTGAATGGAGGCTGGCGAGAAGTCGATTCCAAGACATGAATGTCCCATTTTTCCCAACAAGGACGTGTAAAACCCGGGGCCGCAACATAGGTCGAGAATGCAGGATACTCCGCCTCCAAGCAGGTGGTCATGTATCCACTGCACTTGTTGTTCTATCTGGCCTGCGTTTCGACTGGCCAGGTCGTGTTCTTGATTAAGGTGTTCCTCAAGCATTCTTTCACTGAAGGCCGGATTGTTCCAAGGGATTTTATAGGCCCCTTCCCAAAGTCGGGCGACATCAATTCCGCTGTTGACCGACGAAAACAGTCTTTCCAATGGAGTCATTGTTAGCTCCCGATGTTAAAAAGGCACAAGCGAAGAGTCCGGATCAGCGCATGAACCGGCAAAATGGAAACGACAGTTCAGGTGTGGTTGTCAGGCGGAAATCATATTTTGAAGATATATCATTATCCACGGATTGGCAAAGGGCTGGTCACTCTATTATAAAAAACTGTTTTTATTTTTTTATTGTTTCTGGGCGTGTTGGACAGCCCAGCTCCCCCCTGGCGCGTCCCCCGGTGGGAATGTGGTGGGGACTACCTCCCCCGCCATGATACACATGTCGGGTGCGAGTCAAAAATTCATAATCATGTGCTCAGCATGGGGAACTGCAACTAGCAGGATTCCATCATATAAACATTTCCTCCAGGCTCTTTCCGTTGCGGTATGCCGCCATCGAATCGGCATCGGCCTTAGCCTTGATGTCATGCCTAGTTCTCGAGCAGATCAACAATCCTTCTGAAAATATCGCCTGTGAATCCGGTGAGACTACTGTTGGAAAGAATGACGATGGTGATATCCTTTTCAGGGTGGTGGTAGGCTTCCGTGAGGTAATAGTCCGTGTCTCCGCTATGTCCCAAAAATCCTTTGTATTCGAGTATACCGAAATGATAGATATAGCCTGGAGCTTCTGTGAAGGCATGGCCAGCGGCCAAGCGTTGCCGATGGGTTTCGGAAGTGGTCAGGGTACCGGTCGCAAGCGCCTTGGCCCATATTTTCAGATCGCTTAACACAGAATAAGCGTTTCCGCAGGCATATTCCGGCGAGTAGTCCATGTTGTCGGTCCAGTCTTCCATCGTTGCGGGGTGGTAGCTATGCGCGCTGGGGTCCGGCAAGAAGCCGCCCGATGCCGGAGCACCTGAATGGGACATGCCCAGAGGGGTGAACAAACGTGTTCGCAACTGAGATTCCAAAGACTGCCCGCTGATCTGTTCGATGATCTGACCGAGGATGACTGTATTGGTGTTGCTGTAGTTCATGCCTGTCCCTGGCGGGTAATGCAGGTCATGAGCCATGGCTTCGTCTATCAACTCCCGCGGGGAGGCGCTAAAATTCGGAATGTTGTCGAACTTTTCTTCGTATTCACCTGATAGATAATCGTGATAGCCGCTTGTCATGTCTCCCAGCATCCGGATGGTCACGTTCTGGGCCTGTTTGAGATTGGGATAGTACGTGGAGAGGGGGGTATCGAACAGCAGCAATCCTTCATCAATGTATTGTGCGATCAAGGTCGTGACCATCGACTTTGTTACGCTGGCTATTTTGAAGCTGTGATCCCTTGTCAGCTTTTCACCTGTTTCGGTGTTGGCGAATCCCAATTCATATATGAGGTCCAGGTGTTGATTGCCCCCCCCATACGCCCACAAGCAGTCCGGGAGTCTGGTTGCCCATTTTATTCGCTGCAGCGAATTCGTCATTGACCAACGTGATGATTCTCTCTTCCATGTCGCTGGTTGCGTATCCTTCGCTGCACGCACAGAAAAAGATAACGACGAGGAGAAGAGCGGGAGCAGAAAATTTTCTTTTCATATCATACTCGGTTGTTGATGTTTCCCTGCAAACGTTTGATCCTTTCGACAGCGTTGCATTCATTCCCGCCCCCCCATGTTGTAAGGTAGTTGAAGTCCCGCCGCGAGATGCAGGAGCAGCCTTCCAGCGGAGCCACAACACTTCAGGACAACAAAACTTCCAACACTCTCGCCAGGGGCAACCCCACGACGTTGATCGGAATGGTAAATTGGTAAGATCTTGTCGTCAATGAAGATTTACTTCTCCTTGCGCAGTTGAGTGGGAGTTTGTGCGGGAGTCTCTGAATTGTCTTGCCAACACTTGCAAACAAAAATCAATCCAGTTCCATATGCAGCAAAGGAAATGGCTTTCCCTGGCCATCCACTGCTGAACGTCCCATGATTCGAAACCCCATATGCTTATAGAACCCAATTGCTTGTGGATTTTGCTCGTTTACGTCAACCATCGCAACGCCCAGATTTTCAATGGCATGCCGACACAGCGCGGAGCCGATTCCTTGCCCTCTGCTTTCCGGCAACACGAACAACATCTCAAGTTTGCTTGCGGCGACACCGCAGAAGCCGAGAATTTTTCCCTGTTCATCCCTTGCGCATCTCAATTCCACCGCATCGAAGTATTGTTCGAGAACCAACGGTCTTAAAAATGCAATGTCTTCCTCTTCCAGAAAACCATGCGTCGCTCGAACGGAAGCCTCCCATACCGCCAGCAGTTCCGGATAAACACTTTTTTCAACGTGCTCTATTCTCATGCCAATGCCTTTTCGGAATGGGGATTCTGGAAATGACCGCCGGACACACGAACCAACTCCATCTTGAAGCAATAACATCGCAAGATACCAAGACTTCCAACACCCGCGCCAGGGGCAAGCCGACGACGTTGATCAGAATGGTAAAGAGGTAACCGCTTGTCGTCAATGAAGTTTTACTTCGCGAGACGCAGATGAGTTGGGACCTGTGTGGCCTTCTTGCCTTATCTCTCATATCTGGGATAAATATGTCGGATGGATATGAATGAACTTACGAGTTTTATTTCGCGGTGGATGTTGTCGCCTGAAAACAACTCCATAGCACCGGATTCAGACCTTCCGGCGTTCGATATGCCGCTGATCGGTTGTGCTTCAGCGGGAGATCCCCTGTTTTCCTTTCTTAAAAACGATATCGGAGCGGATTTCTACTGGTTGCCGGAAGAAGCGTTTTCCCATGCCCATCCCGAGGCTGGTGCGGGCGCCGAAGATCTGAGTGTCATAGCGTGGATTCTCCCCCAGACGGAGCATACCCGCCGGGCACACAGACAGGCCGAGAGATTGCCCAGCCTGGAATGGAGCCAAGCGCGCCACTATGGCGAGATGGTGAACGTCGCGTTGCGCAAGGCTGTAGTCGACAAGTTCGAAAGCGAAGGCATTCCCGCATGCGCCCCTGCCTTACTTCCGGAATGGTCACGTCACATTTCGGAAAAATATGCATTTGCTTCGACCTGGTCCGAAAGACATGCCGCTTATTCCTGTGGACTGGGGACGTTTGGATTGTCCGACGGATTGATTACAGACGCCGGAATGGCGATTCGTGTGGGGTCGGTGATCGTCAGGACTGTGTTTCCACCCACCCCCCGCTCCTACACGCATCACAATGAATGGTGTCTGTTTTACGCCACGGGGAAGTGCCGGGCTTGCATGGAACGTTGCCCCGCTGGCGCCATTTCCGAATCGGGACACGACAAGGAGAAATGCAAGCAGTATATCCAGACGGTCGCCGCCGTCCACGTTGAACGGGAACACCTCGGATTTCGGGTGAACAGTTGTGGATTCTGCCAGACCAAGGTGCCGTGTGAATTTCGGAATCCCACCAAACGTCCGAAGGATGACCGTCGCGGGTGATTCCGCATCGTTGAAGAACAAACTCCAGGTGTTGATACCCCGGAGTCTTTCCTCGGCCGTCTCTAGCGCATGTAAACTTTGAAAAAGTTGAAAGGCTCTGCAAAGATTTTCTTGCCAAGCATTTCAAGCGCAAATGCTCCCATGTCGAGTAGTACGAATTGCCGGGGGCGCTCTTCGGCAACGCGAAGTCAGATGGAGCGAGGACTCCACACTCCTGCCGTGCTTTCAACACCCGCGCCAACGGCAATCCGACCACGTCGATCATCACATTTAAGCTATAACTATTTATGACCATTGAACTTCGTTCATCATTGGCGGGAATCGTTATGGGAATTCCCCGTCTGCCTATGCTTCCGATCCAGGTGGGAATTTGGTGGGAACTTCGCCAGGAAAATACCGCGAATGTACGTTTTTTCAGCCCTGCCTTGGACCGATAACACCCCAAGATATTAAGACTTCCAGCACGCGCGCCAGGGGCAGGCCCACCACATTCGTATAACTCCCGTGGATCTCTCGGACCAAGGCGCTGCCCAGGCCCTGGATGGCATAGGCCCCGGCCTTGTCCATGGGTTCGCCCGTGGCCACGTACGCCCGCCGCACGTCCAAAGGTTGGGGCGCCATGACCACAGTGGTGCTTACCGCGAAACACTCCTGCGTACGCTCGCCGCCCATGCGCCCCATAATGCAACACCCCGTGCAGACCACATGCGCAACGGGAGCATCCCCCCCACACAACTTCGCAAGCATGGTCAAGGCTTCCTCCGCGTCACGCGGCTTGCCCAATATCTCCCCCCCCACGCATACCACGGAATCGGCCGCCACAACGCAATGCTCGGGCTCCATCTCCGCAATGGATACGCACTTGGCTCGTGCCGCGCGCAGCACATAGGCTTCCGGCAATTCCCCTGGTTCGGGCTGGGGTTCATCCACAGAGGGGCGCACCTCGAAGGCTACGCCCACCGACGCCAAGAGTTCCCGCCGCCGCGGAGAACCGGACGCCAGAATCATGGGCCGCATGGTGCGATACAACATACAGGCTCCTTTACACGCATTAGCGCATTTTCGCCTTGAAA
>CAZFCK010000216.1:0-8213 GCA_964517355.1 uncultured Desulfovibrionaceae bacterium
AGGGGAGAGCGCGAGAGGGGAAACCCTTTTCAAAGGGTTTCCCCTCTCGCATTTTTTTTGGAAAAAAAGCCGACCGTCCTTATGGACGGCCGGCAGGTAAGTGCGCGATTGAGCGGGAGCTGCTATTTAAAAGGAGCCGCTCCGCCGATGTCCCAGCCAAGCCGCGGGGATATGGTGGGCAATGCGCCGGCGCCGCTGGGCGAGGCGTGGGTCAGGAACTGCGCCACGTTGGCGCCGGTGCTGCCGTTGCGCCAGAGCAAGTCGGGGCTGTTGTCCTTGTTGAAGTCGGCCAGGCCCTTGATGTCCCAATTCGTGTCGGCGATGGTTGTTACCGCGGCCGCTCCGCTAACGGTGTAGCCGCTCATGAGCACCGCCACCACCTGGCCTGTGGAAGCGTTGCGCCACAGGATGTCGGCGTTGGAATCACCAGAGAGATCGGCTGCGCCGCGGGGCTGCCAGTTCGTTGTGTACGTGGGGAGCCAGACGGGCGGGCCGTTGAGTTTGGCGTCGCTGGTCAGGAAGGTGATGGCCGTGCGCCCGTTGGTGGGGTTGTGCCACAGCAAATCCCCTGCGCCGTCGCCGTTGAAGTCGGCGCAGGCGCCGATGGTCCAGGGATAGGGGATGGTCAAAGAACCGAGAAAACCGGCGATGGTCACGCCGTTCATCAAGGCGAGAATATCAGCGCCGGAACTCGGATTGCGCCACATGACGTCGGTTTCGCCGTCGCCGTTGAAGTCGTGCAGACAGGCCACGTTCCATGCGGCGTTGATGGCGGTGGCGGCAACGCCCGAGGTGGGGGTTACGCCGTCCATGTACCAGATGGTGTTGGCTCCGCTGGTGACATTACGCCACCAGACATCTCCCTGGCTTGTGGCCACGGGCTGGAGCCTTTGGGCGGCCTGATCCACCTGGATACGTCTGGTGATGCCCGTTGGGCTGCCGCAGCGGTTGAAGGTGACGTTCTGCCCGGTGGCCGTCAGAGCGGAGAGGATGTCGTTGACGCTGGCGTCGTTTTTGTAGCTGCGCAGAAGCGCCCAGGCGCCGGCCACATGCGGTGTGGCCATGGACGTGCCGTTCCAGGATTCGTACGAGGTGTCGGAATCCGCCGTGGACGAGTAGATTTGCACGCCGGGAGCGAAAAGGGGCGTCAGGCTGTCCGCCCAGTTGCTGAAGCTGGCGATCACGTCGCTGTCGTCGCTGGCGCCGACGGCCACGGAAGAGGAGATGCACGCGGGGGCGCCGATATAGCCGCAGTACCCGTTGTTGCCGGTGGCGATGGCCGTGGCGATGCCCGCGGCGCGCAGCAGGTCGATGGCGCTTTTGCGGGAATCGGAGTCGCAGGCGCTGGAGTAGTTGCCCCCGCCGAGGCTCATGTTCACGGAGGAGATGGGGTAGGAACTGCGCAAGGAATACACGTACTCAAGCCCGAGGAGCTGATCGCTGGTGTAGGACAGGGCGCAGTTGGTCTTCCCACCGCAAGAGGTGGAGGTGAAGCCGTCGGAAAAGACCTGAACGGCTACGATATTGGAGCTGGGGGCCACGCCTTTGACGGTGCCGGCCGGGTTTTTGCCCGAGGAGATGCCCGCCACGTGGGTGCCGTGGTCCCACCCCCCGTCGATACCCTGGAGGTTGTAGTAATGGCGCGCGGAACCGGCTCCAATCTGCTGGTCCGTGCCGTTGGGGCAGAGGGTGGCGTTGGGATTGGAGGAATACTTGCTGGTAAAGCAGGCTTCCACGATGGTTTTTCCGCTGAACATTTCATGTGTGGAGCGGATGCCGGTATCCAGAACCGCAACATAGTAATTCTGGCCCGTGTAGCCCTGGCTCCACAGGGTGTTCGCGCCGATGAGCGTGGTGCTGGTGGTCAACGCGGGTTTAGAGACATCCTCCGGTTCCAGCACCTCGGGTTGTTCGGGTAAAGGCGTGGGTTTGTCTTCCTCAATGGCCAGAACGCCGGGCAAAGAGGCCAGGTCGGCCAGGCCCTCGGCGTCCACGGTGTAGACCACGTACGGCAGGTAGCTGAAGACCCGCTCGCGGGTGGCCGTGCCGGAGGACAATTGACCCTGGACCACGTCGGCGGCATTGGCGATCGCCTGGCCGAGGGCCTGGTCCACGGTCTGGGCGGCAGCCACATCGGCTTCCTGATTGGGGGCCACCACGTCGAAAGCGGCGGACGCGGTACGCAGCAAGGCGTAGCGCGGTACGTCGATTTTCACGATGACGCGCACCGTGTCGAATTTATCCAGTTTATATTGCACAGTATCCACATCAACGATCTTGCTTGCCGCAAAAACGGGTAAAGCAAACAAGAGTAGGGCCAAAACCAAGCCATAGCCGGCGCTGTGCCGCAGCATTGGATGCTTTAACACGGACATGATAAATCCTCCCAAGTCTTCAATGTGTTGTGGTCTCTCTCTCCATTAATCCCCATTAATAAATTCTAATATACCTATAATACAACACCGAGCTGTGGTGGACAACACAAAAGGACGACAAAAATTAACAGAACTAAAGTTTTCTTTACACTGAGGGAAAACCGTGCACATACAGCTGGTGTATCCGGGTGCTGCACCGTACTGACGGAGTGCATCAACCTGCAAAAGGTTTAGATTTTTAGGCATTTTTCTGAAACAACAGGGTATTGTTTCAAGGCGAAAATGCGCTAAAAAGGGCGGGAGACGGCGTCGGGCTGGAGTTCCAGCACCAGGGGATGACGACGCAGGGCCTCTTCACCGCCCGTGTCCGCGTTGAACACCGCTGCGGGAGTGAACTTAAATACTTCCAACAACACGGCCCCGCTGCCTGCGACATCCTTTTCCACCTGGGCGGCCGTCTCTTGAATGGCCCGCGTCAGGGCCATGTCGGCTTCCGCGCTTTTTCCCTCCACCGAGGCCCGCTTAAGCGCTTCGTAATCCGCCACGCGCAGGCTCACGATGAACCGCCCGCCCTTATCCTCGGAAACGGAAGATGAATGCTCGTTGTTCATGGGGGCTTTCCCTAGGGCCATGGATTGTGACATGAACGTCAGGCAAAGAGACGCGCCGATAAACACCATGATGACCATGCGCCGTATGCTCATACCGTGATTCCTTCGCAAAAGCTTTTTCTCTCGATGAGACGGGCAAACAGACTACTACCGTATTTCCACTATGAGCTGGAACCAGTCCTCAGCAGTCTGCACGTCCT
Organism: uncultured Desulfovibrionaceae bacterium; assembly: GCA_964517355.1. GTDB lineage: Bacteria > Desulfobacterota > Desulfovibrionia > Desulfovibrionales > Desulfovibrionaceae > CAZFCK01. Next base: position 3,187 of record CAZFCK010000216.1, read on the forward strand.
CCCAGGGGCGGTAATACGCCAACTCCAAAACCGTGCTGCCCTTTGTAAGGGCGGAAAATGAAAATGTGCGCGTGCCCCCTTTTCCTATGCGCGGTTCAAGAGGGGGCACATAGGCGTCTTCGTCCAGCCGCAACATCAAGGTATCGCATTTCACAACACGCCAGTCGTACCCTGTGGAAGGGTTGGAAGGCAGGGAAAGGGTCATTTGCTGCCCCGGATTGAGGGATACCGCGCCCCCGCTGGCTTCGGGCCCCAGCAGCAGGGCCTGGCCGGCCGCACCCGTGGTGGTGGCGGCGCAACCGAAAAAAGTATAAATAATGAAAAGCATGCATGCAAAGCGTATTGTATTCATGGCGGGTCCTTTTTTCTTTCTATACCATGAATGAGCGTCGTTTCGCAACGACCCGGCGCCACTGCCGGGAAGACAAGAACCGGGAACAGATGTTTTCCTTCGACGAGAAGATGGACAATCGACCGTCTTTTGTAGCATGTAACATCCAGCAGTCGTTCGCGGGGCGAAATGTTGTGTCAACACGTTGTCATAATAAAAAAATACCAGATACGCCCAGCAGATATATCATGTTTCAAGGAGCGAGGACATGCCCATAACTGTGATCGGCCTCGGGCTCGATTATACCAATCTGCCGCCGCAAACCGCGGCCCGCATCGCCAAAGCCACCGTGTTGGTGGGGGGCGAAGCCCATTTGCGCCACTTCGCCGAGCACGAAGCCATTAAAGTGCGCATCTCCACCCCACTTGTGGGCGTGATCAACGCCATCAATAATTACGACAAGGAAGATCATGAGATCGTGGTGCTGGCCACCGGCGATCCTTTGTTTTTCGGCATCGGCAGCACCCTGGTGCAGGAACTGGGACCGGGGCGCGTGGACGTTATTCCCAATGTGAGCACCCTGCAGGTGGCCGCCGCCCGGACTAAAATTCCCTGGCACGATATCGCCATGATCTCCTTGCACGGCAGAAGCGGCATGCACCCCCTTTTCGAAGCCCTTATGCGCAATCCCCGGGTGGCCGTGCTCACGGACGCGCGCAGCATTCCCGCGGCCATTGCCCAGGCTCTTTTGGATAAGGGCGCGGAAAATTATCGCATATGGGTCTTCGAAGATCTGGAAAGCGAACGGGAAAAGGTGGATGTCTACGACCTGCGCAACGCGAGCAGGCGCAGTTTTTCCAGCTTGAACCTCGTGTTGCTGGAACGCACCAGCCCTCCGGCCAATACCCTGTGCCTGGGGATTCCGGACGAGCGTTTCACCGTTCACGACGGCCTGATCACCAAGGGACCCGTGCGCGCCGTGGGTCTTGCCGCGTTGCGTCTCACTCCGGGCAATCTGCTTTGGGATCTCGGGGCCGGTTGCGGCGCATTGGCCATCGAAGCTGCCGCGCTCCTTTCCAGCGGCAGCGTGTACGCCGTGGAAAAACGCAGTGACCGCGTGGCCTTGATTCGTGAAAACATCCGGCGCTGCCACGCCTTGCTCGTGGAGGCCGTGCACGGCACCATGCCGCGCTGCCTCGCCGAATTGCCGGACCCGGACAGGGTTTTTATAGGGGGCGGCTTGAGCCGCGATCCGGAGATCCTTAATGAAGCCGCCAAGCGCCTCAAGCCCGGAGGACGGCTTGTGGCGCATTGCCTGCTCCTGGACACGCTGACCAAGCTGCGGGAAACCCTCAGCGGCCTGGGCTGGAAATACGAGGTCACCATGCTCAACGCGGCCCAGTCCATGCCCCTGGGGAAGGACATGTATCTTCAGGGGCAGAATCCCATTTTCATTTTCAGTACGAGCAAACCCGAGTGCGGTTCCTGATTCGCGGAACCCCGCCCACGTTTTTCCATACATGTGCGAAAAGGCTCCCCAGGGAGCCTTTTTTTTGGTTACTTATCAATAGGTGACGATTTTTAATATTTTGAAATAATTAAATTTTAAAGCTCCGATAATGGCGGGCTCCACAGCGCTCTCCGCGGGTTCCCTTTGCCGGGCAAAGAGGCCGCATCATTGCGGCGCCGTGCGTTCCAGCCGCTCCATGTTGGCGCGCAATGCGGCATTCGGGGGGGCGAGGCGCAACCCTCGAGCAAAGACCGCTCGCGCCCCTGCCGTGTCGCCGGATTGCGCCAGGGCCACGCCCAGCTTGTTTAGGATTTCGGCCTGCTGCGCTGGAGGAGCGTGCGCCAGCAGGATTTGCAAGTGGGGCACGGCGTTGCGCGGCTGCCCCTGGTCCGCGTACAGGTCCGCCAAGATGGCGTGGGCTTCCGGGATGTCCGGATTGCAGCGCAAAGCCCTTTCGAACATGGGGATGGCTTCGTGGGGCTGCCCCATTTGCAGAAGAATGTGCCCCGCGTTGTAGGGGGAGATATGGTTGATGGGATTGAGTTGCATGCCCTTGTAAAAGTGGTGCAGGGCCATGGGCAGATTCCCTTCCATGGCGTAGGCGTTGGCCAAGTTGTTGTGGGCCAGGTCAGAAGGCGCAATGGCCACGGAGCGTGAGAAAAGGGCTTTTGGCCCGCGCCAGTACCAGGTCAGGCGTTGCGTGGCGGCTCCAAGGGCCAGGATAAGGCACAGACCGAGGATCACGCCGATTTTCGAGGCCCGAGCGCGCCCGCGCAGGAGTGCGGCGATGCCGAAGCAGAGCGCGGCGGCGATCCCGATGCTCGGGATGTAGGTGTAGCGGTCGGCCATGGCCTGCCCCCCCACCTGAACCACGCCGATGACCGGCACCAGGGTCAGCAGATACCAGCTCCACCCCGCCGCGAACCAGGGAGCGCGCTTGCGCCAGACCCATGCCGCGGCGCACGCGCCCAGCAACGCGGTCCCGCAGAGTGCGGAAACGCTCCAGGATATGGTATGCCCCGCATGGGGGTAATACGGGATCAAGTCGCCGGGCCAGACCATTTTTCCCACATACCGCACGTAGCTTTGCAAAGCGTTGGCGATGCGTATGGAAAGCGGGAGCTCCTCCCAGGAGCCCATGGCGGTCTGCTGCGCGATCATGGTTATCCAGGACGAGGCCCCGGCCATGAGCAGCAGCGGAAGTTTTTCCAGGAAAAGCCTGCGCCATGAAGCGGGGGGGGCGGCGCCGGCAGGAGCGCCGGGCATGCGCCCCAGAGGCCAATAGTCCAGGATCAGCAAGGCCAGGGGCAGGGTGACGAGCATGGGCTTGGCCAGCAGCCCGAAGGCCATGGCGCCGCACGTGGCCGCATAGTAAGGCAGCCTGGAGGAGCGTGCGTAGAGCAGGTGGAAAAGCATGGCGGCCACCCAAAAAAGACTGCTGAGCACGTCCTTGCGCTCCGCCAGCCAGGCCACGCTCTCCACACGCAAGGGGTGTACGGCGAAAAACGCGGCGGCGAAAAACGCGGGCCAGAAGCTCGTGAAGCGCTCGCGGGTGGCGCAGCGTAAAAAAACGTACAACAGCAGCGTGGTGCAGAGATGCAGCAGGACATTGACCACGTGATGCCCGGCGGGGGCGAGACCGAAGAGAGATACATCCAGTTGATGCGAGATCCAGGTCAAGGGGTGCCAGTTCGAGGCGTAGGTGCTGGTGAACGCCTCTTTCAAAGGCCTCAAACCCAGACCGTCGGCAACCATGGGATTGCCGCTGATGTATTGCTTGTCGTCGTAATAGACGTAATCCAGAAACGGCGCGCGCCAAAAAGGGGCGCACACGCTCAGGAGCAACAGCGCGTAAGGCAGCGCTGCGGTGAGCAGGTTTTTCATTTTTTTACGCTGCATGGTATCCATGTTTTGTCAGACATGCACATTGGTGTTTGAGAGAGATTGTTCACGCCCGGAACGTGTCGCCCGGCGGACAGCCTCGGCAAGAGTTGTCAATGACTTGCGCGCAAGGTTATTGTTTCAAAGACGACGATGCGCTCCAGCCTTGTGAAGGCGAGGCGGGAACCGCGTTGCGGCAAAAGCGGTACGATACGTTGTCCTGCGCGAAGGCGGAGCCGTACTGGTCGAGTGCCCTCCGTGTGTAGCAATTCCATGGCGTTCGGGAAAGGGCGGATGTTGCCCCCGGTGTAAAATATCGATAACGATACGATAAGTGACGATAAAAAAGATCAATAATGAAAGAAAAATACATTTATTTTATCGGCGCGGGACCAGGTGATCCGGAACTCATAACCTGCAAAGGACGCCGCATTCTCGAACAGGCGGATGTGGTGCTTTATGCCGGATCGCTCGTGCCCCCGCAATTGGTGGCCTGTGCCAAACCGGAGGCAACGGTGCTGGATTCCGCGCCCTTGCATCTGGACGAAATCATGAAGCTGATGATCGAGGCCGCCGAAACGGGCCGGCTCGTGGCGCGCGTGCATACCGGCGATCCCACCCTGTACGGGGCCTTGCGAGAGCAGATGGCCGTGTTGGACGCCCATGGCCTGGACTACGAGATCGTGCCCGGAGTGAGCGCCGCCTTCGCCGCGGCGGCCGCCGCCGGTCTGTCCCTGACCATTCCGGAGGACGCCCAGAGCCTGGTCATAGCCCGCGCCAGGGGCAAGACCCCCGTGCCGAAGGGGCAGGAGTTGCGCGACTGGGCCGCTCACAAGGCGCCCCTGGCCGTGTACCTCTCCGGACAGGAGCCCGAAGCCCCGGCCGATGAGTTGATGCAGGGGGGGCTGCCCCCGGACACCTTCGTGCTGCTCGCGCACCGCGTGGGCTGGCCCGAGCAGCGGCTCGTGCGCACCACCCTGGAAAACATGGCGGAAGTGGCGCGCAGGGAAGGCCTTTTGCGCCAGACGCTTTTTCTGGTGCTCCCTGCCGAGGCCGGACAGCGGCGCTTTTCCAAACTCTACGACGCCGATACCGGACATATGTTCCGCCATGGAGCTGCTGATACGTCCGGAGATGATCAGGAAATGTGATTTCAGAATCCGTAAAACATATTATATGAACTTTCAAATTGGTCTGCCTCCGGCGGCTTAAGAACCGTTTGAAAAGGTTCTTAAGGAAGCACTGATTATTTCACTGGATATGCGAGGGGGAAACCCTTAGCGTTGCTGTCGCCATCCGTAAGGC
>CAZFCK010000217.1:0-8183 GCA_964517355.1 uncultured Desulfovibrionaceae bacterium
AATTGGAAATTGTTTCAGGGGAGAGCCTTGTTTCAAGGCGAAAATGCGCTAGGACCCTGGAAAGGTTTCCCCCCGGAAAGTGCGGCTCCTGTTGCACGCTATGCAAGTCTCTGTCAACGGGTGCGCAACACACCTGCATCATTCGGACACTCGGTCGAAAAACACGGTCATCTCTTTGAACCAGGCCAGCCGCCCGGTATCCATATCCGAAGGCAGCAGCCGCCACAGCCAGTTGCCGTTCACCGTGGCGGGTGTGTTCATGCGGTGCTGCCCCCCCAATCCCAGCACGTCCTGCATCGGGAAGATGGCCGTATTGCTTACGCTTTGCATTGCCAGACGGATCATGGCCATGTGCACGTCTTCCGAGGAGGGCACGCGCCCCAGGTAGCGTGCCAGGGCCTGGCGCTCGGCCTTTGTGGACTCGTTCTCATACCAGCCGAGCACCGTGTTGTTGTCGTGGGTACCGGTGTAGACCAGGCTGTGCGCGTCGTAAAAATGGGGCACGTGCTTGCTCCATTCGCTGCCGAACGCGAACTGCAAAATCTTCATGCCCGGGAACCCGAACATTTGTTTCAGTTCGCGCACGTCCGCCGTAATCACGCCAAGGTCCTCGGCGATGATCGGCAACACCCCGAAGCGCCGCAGGAGCACGGTAAAGAACTCCACGCCCGGCGCTTCGGCCCATTCGCCCCTCACCGCGGTCTGCTCATGTACCGGTATGCGCCAGTAGCCGGCGAATCCGCGAAAATGGTCCACGCGCAGGAAATCGCACTGCGCGAGCCCGTGCCGCATGCGCCGCGTCCACCACTGGTACTTTTCATCGCGGTGGGCCCGCCAGTCGTACACGGGATTGCCCCAGCGCTGCCCTGTGGCGCTGAAATAATCGGGAGGCACGCCGGCCACAAAAATCGGGCGGCGTTGATGGTCAAGCTGATACAGATCGGGGCGCGACCAGACGTCCGCCGAATCATAGGTCACGTATATCGGCACGTCGCCGATGACGTTCACGCCCAACCCGTTGCAATATTCTTTGAATTCACGCCATTGGCGGTGAAAAAGGAATTGCGCGAAGCGCTCCCGCGCCAGGAGTTCGTGCGCCTCGTCCCGCCAGGCGTCCAACACGGCCGGATCGCGGAAGCGAAAAGGTTCCGGCCAATGGTCCCAAGCCACCCGCCCAAAGCGCTCCTTGAGCGTGGCGAAAAGCGCCCAGTCGTCGAGCCAATCCGCGTTTTCGCTACAAAAATCCTTGAAGCCCGGGTCGGTGGACACGTCCTCCCCCCCCCGGGCAAAGGCCTTTTCCAGCATGGCCTCGCGGCTTGCCCCAACATGCGTGAAATCCACGCGCCGCGGGTCGGCGGCGTCTTGCGGCGGCAGATCCTCGACAGCGAGCAGCCCCTCATGCACCAGCGCATCAGGGCTGAGCAACGCGGTATTGCCGGCAAAGGCCGACATGCCTGAATAGGGAGAATTACCAAAGCCGGGGGGGCAGACAGGGAGAATCTGCCAGTAACTCTGGCCCATTTCCGCGAGAAAAGCGGCGAAACGTCTGCTCCACGGCCCCAAATCCCCTATGCCGTATTCGGACGGCAACGAGGTGATATGCAGTAAAATCCCGCTTGCGCGCACATACATGACCGCATACTCCGATTTGCTGGTACTCCGCACAACGGCCTTTCGTGGCCTCTCAGGATCTTATTGTATACGCATTCCAGGCGGTGATGCAAACCGGACATGCGGCGAAAGCTTTTTTACAGCTCCTTTTCGTACACCACCTTGTCGTCGCCGGGCGCGTAGAATTCGGGAAATCGCGCGCGCTCCATAAATCCCGTGCGCCTATAGAATTCCCGTGTGGGGGCGTAGCGCGGCAGAGAAGACGTTTCGGCGTACAAGCGCTCCCCTCCGGAAGCGCGCACGGCCTCTTCCACCAAGCGCAGCAACCGCCTGCCCAGCCCCTTCCCCTGCAGCTCCTTGTCCACGGCGATCCAGTAGAGATCCCAACTGCGGAGCGTGCAGGGCACGCGGCCGAAACAGGCATACCCCGCCAGGTTCACGCCATCCTCGTCCCGCGTTTCCAGAAAGATGAAAGCGTATCCGCTGGCCTCGCCCTTGTCCAAACGTTCGAGCACCAGTTCTTCAGCCACGCGCACCTCTTCGTCCGTGAACATGTCCAGAGAGGCGGCCAGCGCGCGCACCCGCGCCGCATCCTCATAACGCGCTTCTTCACGCACGGTATACGCGCCACAGTCGTTATGCGGCATCAGTACATCCTCGCATGCAAGCCGTCGCGGAGGCCCAGGAAAAAACGCAGGGCGTTGCCCCCCAATGAAGGCACGCGGTACCCTCCTTCCTGCACCACCACCGTGGGCAGCCCCAAACTCCCCACCATGCGGCCGTTCTTTTCAAAATCCCCCGCCATAAGGCTCCACGATCCCGTGGGATCGCCTTTGGCCGGATCAAGTCCCAGGGAAACCACCAGAAACGTCGGCCCGAACTGCCGCACTCTGGCCAACGCGCGCTTGAGCACCGCGCGGTAGGCGGCGCCGTCCACGTGTTCGCCCAACGGATAGTTGCGGTTCGCCCCCAAACCGGGACCATACCCCTTTTCCTCGGCAAACCCGGAAAAATAGGGGTACGCGATGCTTGGCTTGCCGTGAATGGAAAGGGTCAGCACGTCCGCTCGTTGGTAAAAAATATCCTGGGTTCCATTGCCGTGATGATAATCCACGTCCAGCACGGCCACCTTGCCGTGTTTGGAAAGCATGTGCGCGGCTATGGCCGCGTTGTTCAGATAGCAAAATCCTCCGAAGACCTTGCGCTCCGCATGATGGCCAGGGGGGCGCACCAGGGCGTAGGCCAGACGAAACCCCTCAAGAAGACTCGCGGCCGCGCTGCACGCCACATCCACGGCATTGCGCGCCACACTGAAGGCGTGCCTGTGCAGGGGCGTGAAGGTGTCGATGCAATAATATCCGGCCCGCACCGCAAGCTCCTGCGGCGGCCGTGCCGCGTTGCGCACGGGAAAGACATAGGGATACACGGCCTTGTTCTCCCCAAGCAGGGCGCAACAGCGTTTCATGTACTGCACAAGGCCTGGATCGTGAACGTCCGTGACCACCCTCTCGGGATGCTTCCTGGTCTTGCAACGTTCAAAAAGACCGCTGTTTTCAAGCCTGGTCAAAATGCTCTCCACCCGCGCCGGAGATTCCACATACCCGCGCTCGTGCACGTGGTGCAGATCGTGGTTTTCGCTGACAAAAAGCGCGATGCTGTTGCGAAGCCCCCGCGCGGGCTTGTCGTTTCGCCCGGCCTCCAGACGCAGCGCCTCCTTGTGGGGGAGATGCGGCCGCGCCAGCCGCACGGGATCATCCTTGAAGGAGTCCACCACCATGCGGATATACCCCGGCGGACACCGGTCGGCGTATTTGCGTTCCAGTATGGCGCGCACGGCGCGTCTGGCCGCGGAGCGGGCAAGCCCCTTGTCTCCGCCGAGTCCGTCGAAAAGCAGCAGCGGCGGGCACGCATCGCTTTCGGAAAGCGGCGTGGCGTAGGCCGTGCCCTCAATGGCCCGCATGCCGCACCGCTCGTAAAAACGCAGTCTGGCCCTGTTCTGCGGCAATAATTCCTTTTCCCGGCACAGGGCTTCATCGTCGGGCAGACACTCGCAAAAAATGCCGAAAGCGCCCATGCCCCGGGCCTCTTCACGCAAACGCAGATACAGGGCGCTGCCCACGCCGCCCCCGGTTTTTCCCGCCGTGGCTGCCAGGTAGTCCAGATAGCAGAATTTCAAATCCGGGGCATGGAGCATCAGCGCCACTCCGCGCACCTGATTCTGTTTTTCCGCCACCATCAAAATGCTGCGAAAGCGGTAGCGCAAGGGATTGCGCAATTTTTCGGGAAGCGCGGAAAATTCCCCATCCTGCGCTTCCGGGAAATGTCCTTCCAAGATCCTGCGGGCATGATCGATGGCCGCCGCGTCCACAGGCAGCAAGTCGTCGAACACGCGCCTAATGCGAAACATGGCGACCGGCCCTCGCATGGAAAGAGCAACGCCGCATCGCTCCCGCGCAGATACGCTCGAGCGCCTGTTGCGGAGTAAGCCCGGCATGGCGCACAGCGGCCGCGAATCCCGCATCCGGCGTCAGACAGGGATTGGCGTTGACATCTATGATCCAGGGGCGCCCATTCCCGTCCACGCGGAAATCCACCCTGGCATAGCCGGAAAGGCCGAAAACATACCAGCAACGCACGGCCTGCCGGCTCAATTCCTGAAGCAGCGCGCCGTCCGCCTCGGAAAATCGGAAGCTGCGGGGCGTATTTTCAAAAACGTGCTCCCCTTCATGCCACTTGGCCGCATAGTCCACAATGCGGGGGCGCTCCCGCGGCCAGTTCATGAAAAGAATCTCGGACGGGGGCAGCACCGTAACACCCTTCCGGTCTTCCAGCAGGGAAATGTTGCATTCGCGCCCCTCCACATATGTCTCCGCGAACCACTGCCCGCCGAAGCGCACCCTCCTGCCGGCCAACGCCGCGAACAACTCCCCCGGGAGCGGATCGCTCAGCACGCTCGAGGCGTCCATGCCCAGGGAGGCGTGCTCCCACACGGATTTGAGGATAAAGGTTCCGCGCAGCCGTTCACCCGCCCCCGATAGGGGCGCGGCGGCCGGACAAGGCAGTCCGGCGCGGGCGAGAAAATGCTTGGTCAGCAGCTTGTTGGTCGTGCGCATCAGAGCCGCGCCGTCCGCCCCCGTGAAGGGCAAGGACAAGCTCTTGAACACCTCGACCGCCTGGTACGCATCCCTGCACCCGCCGTTCACGCTTTCCACAAGGTTCACGGCCAGCTCAACCGGATGCGCGGCCAGGGCGTCACTGAGCGCCCCGGCCATTGGACCCACGCCCCTGCCGGTGGGAACCGGCAGGAGTATGGCGTCGTGGCCCATATCGCTTAGAACGTCGCGCACATAACAAGCCTGGCGCACGGTGTCCTGCACGTCTTCCGCCGCGTTCGCGTCCGCGAGATCATGTACAACGGCAATGCGCATCCCGCCCCCCTCAACAACACGCCACGCAAACGCCGGGTTCGCGCAACGGCGGCACAAAGGACCGCCAGGCGAGGTTCTGGCGCTGGCAGGCCGAGCGCATTATCGTATCCATGAGTTCCAGATAGGAAATCCCGGCCAGATTGCAGATAATCGGCAGGTCGGAATGCTCGGGATGCAGCCCGGCCAAGGGGTTGGCCTCGATGAAATGCACTTCTCCCGAGGCGTCCGCGCGCAGGTCCAGCCTTCCGCCGTCGCGGATGCCTAGGCCCTTGTAGGCCTCCAGGGCCACCCGGGCCGCGCGGCGGCCCTGCATGTCGTCCGCCAGGGAATACTCCACGAGTCTTTCGCATTCTTCCTTGTTCATATATCCGTAAGCGCCGTTTTCCACGTTGGTGAGCAGGTGCACTTCCATGACGCCCAAAACTCTGGCCCCGGCTCCCGTGCCCACGAGCCCGACCGTGAATTCACGGCCCGGCAAATATTCCTCCACAAGCACGGGCTGGCTGAAACGCTGCAGCAACGCGCGGCAGGCGCGCTCCAGTTCATGCCGGTCGTGGCAGCGCGACGCGCCGTCAACGCCCTTTCCCGTGCCTTCGGCAACGGGTTTGACGAAGAGGGGGTAACGCAACTGCACGCGCTCTATATCCTCCTCGCTTTCGACCAGGGCGAAGTCCGGCGTGGGCAGCCCCAGGTCGCGCACGATGCGTTTCGTCGTGCCCTTATGCAGGCACAAGGCCAGGGTGAGCGGGTCCGAAAAGACATAGGGCATACGCCAGGCCTCCAGCAGGGCGGGCACCAGCGCCTCGCGCCCCATGCCCGCGAGCCCTTCGCAAATATTGAAGACCATGTCCCACCGCCGCCCCTCGGCCAGGGCCTGCACCAGACGCGCACCGCCGCCCACCCGTTCGGTGTCGCAGCCCAGACGTCGCAAGGCGTCCTCGATGGCGTCTATGGTGTCCTCCCTGTCGAACTCAGCGGTCTCCTCCAGGCTGTAGCCCTGCTCAAGATACTCTTTGCGCATGTCATAAGTCATCGCGATACGCATTGCGCTGTCTCCTTTTCAGGCCTTGTTTGTCCAGGGTGGCATTCCTGTTGGGACGCGCCGCACGGCCAAGCTTGGCTTGTTCTTCGAATTCGATGTCATCCGCAGATTGGTCGCTCGATGATTCCCAATCCGCGTCCCGTCCGTGACTCCTCGTGTCGGTTTGTTTTTTCATCCCTCTACCCTGTCGGGATAATGAAATATTTTTCCTTCATAATTACGCAGCAGCAAATTGCCGTCCGCATCGTGTCCAAGTGAAGTTTCGGGAAGCAGCGGAATCTTGCCACCGCCACCGGGAGCGTCCACAACGTAATGCGGCACGGCATACCCCGTGGTGTGTCCACGAAGCCCCTTGATCATCTCCAACCCCGTGCTCACCGGCGTGCGGAAGTGCGCGCTGCCGCATATGGGATCGCACTGGTACAGATAATAGGGGCGCACGCGCATCCGCATGAGACCCTGATAAAGCCTGGTGAGGGTCGGGACGCTGTCGTTGACGCCCTTGAGAAGCACTGTCTGGCTCCCCAAAGGTATGCCGGCGTCGGCCAGACGCTCGCAAGCCTCGCCCATTTCCGGGGTCAGCTCTTCCGGATGCGTACAATGCAGACTCAACCACAAGGGATGATATTTCCGCAACATACGCACCAACTGCTTTGTGATGCGCTGCGGCAACACTGCGGGAACCTTGGTGCCGATACGCACCACCTCCACGGACTTGATGCGGCGCAGGCTGGCCAGCAGCCACTCCAGGGCCTCGTCGGGCATGGTCAGGGGATCGCCCCCGGATATGAGCACGTCCCGCACCTCCGGCGCGGACGCGATGTAATCCAGCCCGGCCTGCAACTGGGCGCGGGACGCGGGGCCCTTTCGCCGTCCCACAAGCCGCGAGCGCGTGCAATAACGGCAATAGGCCGAACAATAATCCGTGGCCAGAAAAAGCACCCTGTCGGGATAGCGATGCACCAACCCGGGCAAGGGGCTGTCATGATCCTCGGCCAGGGGATCCTCGGCCTCGCCCGGGGCGCGCTCAAGTTCCCGCACCGTGGGCACCATGCAGCGTCTGAGCGCATGCTGCGCGTTATCCGGATCGATGAGCCCCAGATAATACGGAGTCACGGCCACGGGCAGAGTCCCGCGCCCTGTGGCGGAAGGACGGCAAGCGGCGTCCTCCTCCGCGCTCAAATGCAACACCCGTTCGAGCTGCGCGTGGCTTGTCACCCTGTTGGCCAGTTGCCAACGCCAGTCGTTCCATTGCGAACGGGTGGCAAAAGGAAAATAGGTTTTGCGAAAGGCCGCGGCGGCCGCGCTATGCACAAAAGATTGAACAGGGGCGCGTCTGACTTCAGCGGCAATGGTCAGGGCCGGCAATGTCGTGCGTCTCTTGACCTCCGGCATGGGCAGGGAAACGACATGAATCGGGGCGTGCAACGCCGCCCCAGGGGGCTCTTCGGCAGGGCCGAACTCCATGTGCGTGCTCATGGACTCCTCTTTTACGGCGCAATCAGCGCCTTTACATGACAGTTGCGAGGTGTTGCCGCACCTCAGGATGAAAAGGCCTTTTCCTCGAAACGAATGACCTCGAGCAGCTCCACGCCCTTGGTGCGCCGCAATATCCCGTGAATCTCCACATGCTTGCCGCAATAAGGAATCAGGGCGTCCCCCTGAATGCTTTTCTTCACGCGATAATCACGTTCACCTTTGCTGGAAAGCAGCACGTTGGTAACGTTATTGCTCTCGTCCCAGCCCCATGGGCAGACTATGCCTTGCACCACTACGGACTCGGTTTGCTCTTGCTCTTTACCCACGGCCTTAATCTCCATGGCTGATCGTAGCCTGTTTCTATTTTTGGCAAAGCAAAGCCTGGGCCAAAACAGCAACCATATGAATTTTATCAATTTTATAGCGACAGAAAAAACAAATCGGAACTTTGCCTTCTGAAAAAAGGCGAATATGCGTACAGGCAGGACCTAACTGGAGAAAATCGGGGCAACGGAGGGGGCGTTCCTCAGAAAAACGCCCCTGCGGGAGGGTGTGCAAGCGGCATCACGCGCTAGAGCATCTCACGCTTGAAAAGCGCTAGATGCTCTTATGCATTTCCCTGG
>CAZFCK010000218.1:0-8107 GCA_964517355.1 uncultured Desulfovibrionaceae bacterium
CTACAGAAAGGTTTCCCCCCGAAGGCACTTTCGGAGTAAAGGAAATAACCACAATTTGAAAAGTATGAATTGATGGATTTGTGGGTACGGACGAGATAATCAAGCTTATCTCCGCGGGGCCAGGGAGGCGTTTCACCTTGGCCGGGTTTGAACCGGAACCCCACAATACTCCATTTAACAGTTACTTTGTGTTACCGTGACTCCCTGGGGCGCGAGTGGCGCTTGCCCACTGCAACAGCTTGGAGTAATAGATTTATACGGGCTGTTAAGAGTTGCGGGCATACGTTATCTGCTTTTAGGTCAACACGCAGAGGCTAGGAGGTGGTGATGCGCGAGATTAAAAAGATTCTATGTGCTGTGGATTTTTCCGAGGCAACGACGACGGTAGGCGAGTATTGCCGAATGTTTGCTGAAAAAATGGATGCGGAAGTTTTGGCATTGTATGTCGCCCCACGCATGAATCGCTATGCTGAATTATATGTGGAGCAAAGAGATCTGGAAAAGGTGGTGCAGTCAATTGCCAGCGGAGCACAAGAGCAGATGAAGGTTTTTGTTGAGAAACAACTTTCGGGAGTAAAATCCACGGGAGTTGTCCGAGTAGGCTATGCTCCTGAAACAATACTTCAAGTCGTCAAAGAAGAAAAAGTCGATATGGTGGTTATGGGCACCCATGGGCGTCGCGGCATCAATCACGTGCTTTTTGGTTCCGTGGCGGAAAAAATCGTTAAAAGCTCCACTGTGCCGGTTTTGACCATTCGGCCAGTCTGAAGTGTGAACGCCAATTATTGACGGGCACCATGCGGGAGCGTTTCGTTGCGTGCCCCTGATTAATGATCTTCCTTTCTTCGTTGGTTATCGGGGGTTCCTGCTGCGGGTCTGGTGTGGCGGGAATCCCGTGTTGTTTGCGCGGTTATTCCACCGTGTCATTCGAAAAAGCGAAAAGTTTCATTATGTCTGGTCGTCATTCCGGAGATGGGATTTCCTCTTGCTTTTTCTTGCATATAATATCCCAAAATACCACAGTAATAGAAAAATCATCAATGATGTAGCTGTGCTAACGTCATTGTGGAGTAAAAGAATGAGTGCGTTGCGTATCCATACCCTGAGTTTGGGGTGCCCGAAAAATCTTGTGGACACTGAACATTTGTTGGGCGCCGTTTCCGGAGGGGTGGAACCTGTGGACGATCCTGGAGATGCGGAAGTCGTCCTTGTGAATACCTGTGCGTTTATCCGCCCCGCAGTGGAGGAGTCGGTGGCCGCTCTTGTGGAGTTGGCCGAGACTCTGAAAGATATGGACAAAAAGCCCATGCTTGTGGCTGCGGGATGTCTGGTTGCGCGTTACGGAGCTGAGCTGGCCAAGGAGCTGCCGGAAGTGGATTTGTGGCTGCTGCCCGGTGAAATTGAGCCCTGGCGGAAGGCGATGCGGCAAAGGTTTGGTGACAACACTCCGTCGTTTGGCCGGGTGCGCAGTACGCCGCCTGGGTACGCTTATCTGAAGATCGGCGAAGGCTGCGACCACGCCTGCCGTTACTGCATCATCCCCAAACTCAGGGGCAGGTTGTCTTCTCTTGATGACCGGGACATCGTGTCTCAGGCCAAGGAGCTGCTCCAAGGAGGGGTGAAGGAGTTGATCGTGGTGGCGCAGGATGTCACGGCCCATGGCCGGGACCGCAACCCCGACGATCCGCACGCTTTGCAACGGCTGTTGGAAAAGCTTCTGCCGTTGGATGGATTGGAATGGCTGCGTCTCATGTATCTTTACCCCTCAGGACTCACCAATGAGTTGCTTGATTTTTTGCGACAGGCGGGAAAGCCGTTTCTGCCTTATTTCGACATTCCATTGCAGCATGTGCATCCCGCGGTATTGGAACGTATGGGGCGCCCCCATGGCGGGGCGGTGAAGGGGCGTGGCAGTGAACCGCCCCAAGCGGTGTTGGAGCGTGTGCGCACGCGTTTCCCCGAGGCTGTGATCCGCTCCACGTTTATCGTGGGCTATCCGGGAGAGGAGGAGGAGCACTTTCAAACCTTGATGCGCTTTGTCGAGAGAGAGCGGCTGCACCATGTGGGGGTCTTCGGGTTCCACGCGGAAGAGGGGACTGCTGCGGCCCGGCTCAAGGGCAAAGTTCCGGCCGAACTCAAGGAGAAAAGGCGTGGCGAACTCATGGCCTTACAACGAGAGATAAGCATGGAGCTTTTGGAGGACTGCGTGGCCGAACAGATGGACGTGCTGGTTGACGCCGTGCATGATGAGTGGCCCGGATTACATGTGGGGCGTGTATGGTCACAAGCCCCGGAAGTTGACGGGTCCACCTATGTCAGCGGTTCCGGTGTGCGCCCCGGAGCTATGGTCAAGGCCGAGATTATGGAGGCCCAGGAGTACGATTTGATAGCCCTGACTGCAAAGGGATAACGCTATTTTTTGTTGCAGTAACATGTAGTGTCGTGTGTTCTGAAGATGCGGCAACGGGGCGGTTTTTTGGGGGCCGGGGGGAGCCCCTTTCAAATGGTTTCCCCCCGGAATATCGAACGGGAACACGGTGTAACCACAATGCGAGGGCTTACGCCTTGCGGCGCAAGAGCATGCCGCCCAGAAGCAGCAGGATCAACCCCAATCCCGAAAGCCAGATGACGGAGTCGCCGGTTGGGACGGCCGCGCCTTTGCGGTACAGGTTGGGTCTGTAGTTCAGCAAACTGCAGATCATGCGGTTGAATTGCTCCTCAGTGAACTGATTCATGCAGACGTCCGGAGTGTAGTTCATGTAATTGTGGATGGGGTCCGGCGTGGAGCACGACATTGTCTGCGTGCATGTGTAATGCGCTTGGGATTCGCTGGGCGTGTCCACGATCAGGTCGCCCCGGTCGTAGCCGTTTTCACATTCCTCTGAGAAGGAATGCTTGAACGTATGAAACAAGCCCAGATAGTGCCCGATTTCATGGGTGAGCGTCCGGCCCAGGTCATATGGCGCATAGCTCGGATTCAAGCCCACCGTATCGTGCAACATGACAACACCGTCGAGGACGCCTACTTCCTCTTTCTCCTGCGGAAAATAGGAATATCCCAGATAGCCGCTGGCAGAGTTTGTGTAGACGTTCATGTAGCGCTCCCTATCCCAGGCCAGAGCGGTCTTGTATTCCTTTTCGTTCCAATCCTCGAACCAGTTGTCGTTGACCGTACGAGTAACCCCTGCCAGTTCGAATCGCAGATAGGGGGCGAAATCCGCATTCAAAATCGCGATTTGCTCGTTGATGCGCGCATCGCTGACGGCTCCGGTGCCGTCGGTCTTCATGATCACATGAAACACCACGGGGATGACCAGTGGACCCTTTGGCCAATATGCATCCCTGATCACTGTGAGCTCCATGGTGCAATCGGCGGCATCCTCGGCCAGCAGCGCCAGATCTTTTGCGCTTATGTCAGGGAGGGCCGTACCGCAGCGCCTGCCTGATTCTTTGAAGGCATCGGAGAGAAAATAGGCTGTCTGACTTTCATACCAAACGCCGTCCACCTCCACCGCCCCATCGGATAATGCGAGCATTGGGGAAAGATGCGGTCTGGAATTCGCGGCGGAGAGAGGAGCGGTTGCGATGAAAAGGAAAAAAACAAACAAGGTTGCGGCCATCCATCTGAAAAACATAGTACCTCCTGGGTAACTTTTAACAACAATTCTATTAGTAATAGAGTATTTCTATTTAGCAGCTTCACGACTGGGGTAAAAGGGGTGCGTATATCTGTTATCCAAGACACGCTTTTTTTTGAAAGTCCGATAAATTTAAATCATAATTTTCTGTTATATTACATATAATGACTGCTGCATTTTGCTAAACGATAAGACCCGCTGTTGGCAAGGCGAAAAATGCGCGCATAGAGTGATACAGAAAACGAGCAGTAGCTAATATAAATGAAATAAACATGTTGTATGTTGATCACACGGTGGGGAGACACTTGACACACGCTGCGGCGTGGGAGATACGCGGATTGCCCGCTGTAAGGCCGCCTTTCAACGGATGTTTTTTGCTTCGTTTGCGTCTTTGGAAGGCAAGTTCAGCGGGAACACCTGTGTTCAGAGCCTGTTTGCTTGGTGAATAAACGTTATGGCGTTGCATGATGTATAATGATGTTTGAGAGGACACGACATGGAAAATCCGTATGTGCTGTTGGAGACGAGTCTTGGGGATATTTTGGTGGAACTTCTTCCTGAATCGGCCCCGGCCACCGTGGCGAATTTTTTACGGTATGTGGATGACGGCCATTACGACAACACACTGTTTCACAGGGTTGTCCGGGGTTTTGTCTCCCAGGGGGGAGGTTATGATCGCGACATGCGGAAAAAACCCACCGGCGAGCCCATTGTGAACGAGGCCGACAATGGTTTGCTGAACAAGAAAGACACGGTGGCCATGGCGCGGGCGCCTGAAAAGGATAGCGCCACGGATGAATTCTTCATAAACGCGGTGGACAACCCCTCCCTGGATCATGAGGACGATACGGACGATGGCTTTGGGTATTGTGTTTTCGGCAGCATCGTGGATGGGGCGGATGTGGCCAAAAAAATCAACTGGAAGGTCGTCAAACCTCAAGGCGAGTTCGAGTCTTTGCCTGTCGAGCCTGTATGGATCGTCAGCGCCAGGCGTTTTGAGTGATTATCCTGTTTTTCGCTGCGTGCTATGCGGGATTTGCTCAGGTCGAGCCGGATTTCCGTTGTGGCCAGGACAGCGCCCGGCACGCCCCATACTCCTGTGGGGCGTGCGAAAAACAAAATGTCCCAGATAATTGCGAACGTAATACATTGAAATTGATGAGAATAGTTGCCAGTCTCGCTCTCGCCAAGGCAATGGAGCGGTGACGGGAAGTGAGGTCCAGATTCGGACAGGCCGCCACGGCAACAAGCGGCGCCAAGGCCTGGGGCTGGGAACGGAGCGGCTCGCGGGACAAGAAGGCGACGCACGCCAGGCCGAGGCCGCAGAAAAAGACACGGTAAAACGCGGTGCTGTCAGGGGGTACATGGATCACCTTCACGAACACCGTCGGGAAACTGATCATCACAGAGCCAGCGCAGACGCTGCACAGGGGAAATCTGGAGAAAATGGAGGTGATGGACCGAATAATTATGTCTTCCCTAGATTTCCTCCAACGGAGTCGTATCCTTGGAATAAGCGCTTCGTCCCGCGCTCAATTTAACGGCATACCCGCAATCCTGGCATTTGCGCACCAGAAAGCGTTGCGCCCCCATACTGCGTAAAATCAACCCCACAACAAGGCCGTCCATGAGCATGCCTGCTGCGCCCCATGCTTCATTTTCCAGCGAAACTTCCGTCTTGATGAAATTCGCTGAACCGCATTTGGGACAATAAGGGGCCTTGCGGCGCGCGATTTCCTCAATGTCGGCCGCATCTTTGGCCTCCTGAGCGGACAGCTCCCGCAACTTCTCCACAAAGGCGATGCTGCGCCGTAATAAAGCCTGGACGTCTTTTATGGGAAAAACAGACCCGCTCAAATCGAAAAAATGCCCCCCGGATAATTCCAACACCTTTTTATCGGCCCGGTACACCTCCCTGTGGGCGAAATCGGCATACGGAATGAAGCCCAGATGCTCTTTCCCAAACCGGTAATGCATCCCCTTATCACTGAACAGAAGGCATTCTTTCGCCGACCCAAAGACCGTGCAATCAATAAGCCCTAATACCAGGGCGTCGGGCTGTACGAAACACACGGCTTTGGCGTTGGCCAGTTTTTTGTCCGGAATGTCCGGGGCCAGAAACACACCGGGCTTTCCATTGCTCTGCGCCAGGATCATGGCCATTCCCAGGGCATGGGCGGTGTCCGTGTCAGGGGCTTTCATGGCCACACGCAATTCAGGGGGCATCTGCGCCTCCTGCACCGTCTCATTGGATTCAAGCCGCCCAGCCAGGGCCTTGATGGACTCCAGCAACTCAATGGCCTGCGCCCGCGGAAACATGGTTCCGGAGAGGTCCAAGCTCCGCCCCTCCGGTAAATTGATGTCCTTGAAGGCTCCCGCTTCAAAGGTAAGAGTCAAAAAATCAGAGTAAGCAAAAAAGCCGACCTCGTTCTTGCGAAAACTGTAATGGAGACCGTCCGCGCAAAACGCGAGACAATGCTTTGCCGAGCCTCCAACAGTGCAATCTATGAGCCCAAGCAATTCCATGGTCTGTGGAATGCCGCAAGCCGTGCTGGCATGCATCCATTTGATTTCGGGGATAGCGGGGGGCAGGTAGAGCCCCTTGGTTCCGGCGTGCCGCTCCAATATCTCTTTCACACCTTCGAGATAGAACTGGCCAGCCGACTCCTCAGATTTTTCCTCTATCGCAGGAAAGCCAGGAGCGGTTGGGGGAGAAAGGGGCGCAGTCGAAAAATCCTGTTGCGGACGAATTTCCCTGATGCGGCATATGGCGCCGGCTTCCAGAAACCGTTTCCCCAAAGCAAGGGCCTCGGCTTTGGACACGCCTTTTTTCACGATGCATGTTTTCCCGCAGAAAAGCTTGTCCAAGGCCATGTCATTCAGCTTGAACACGCCGGCCAGCTTTTCGCGCACCTCCCGGACAGAGGTGGAACCTGTTGTTTCACCTTTGAACAGCAGATCGTATCGCGGCACAGGAAACCTCCTTCCTGTTCACGAGGAAGGCCGGGGGCCGGAATAACCTTCACGCCCCTATCCGTAGCTGCAATAAACGTGGACTGAGACGTCGCAGTGCCTTTCCTGATGATGACAATGCGATACATTCCGTATTACATTTTGACAAGATACCGGAGGGCTTCCATGAGCAAAATCATAATGTTGCATAGGGACGGCAAGAAAAGAACCCACAAGCCAACGAAGACCTGCCATCACAAGGAGGCCATCGTTTACCGCCACGAGCGCACAGTGTATTGCGCCATATGCGGCCAGGAATTGGACGCTTTCGACGTTCTGGTATCCCTGGTTGAAAAAATGGAACCTGGAGAAGAAGATGAAGCCCTGCGTCTGCTGGATGAGCCCCCTGAGTAGTCCGGTTTCTGAAGTTGAACGCGGCGGGCGCGAACGTCCACGGCTTTATACGTTTTTCATGTAGTCCGAACGTCATGGCAACAAAGCTTTAATCGTCT
Organism: uncultured Desulfovibrionaceae bacterium; assembly: GCA_964517355.1. Classification (GTDB taxonomy): domain Bacteria; phylum Desulfobacterota; class Desulfovibrionia; order Desulfovibrionales; family Desulfovibrionaceae; genus CAZFCK01. The sequence goes on from CAZFCK010000218.1 coordinate 7,103, forward strand.
CCGCGAGCGGCCTGCAGGAACGTTTGATAGCGTTGCGCATACGGGGGGTGGTTGAAAAATGCGGAACCCGACACCAGAATGTCGGCGCCGCAATCTTTGAGGGCAAAAGTGTTATCCGGTGTCACCCCGCCGTCTACCTGGATTTTGGTCTGCAGGTTCCTTTCCTGTATCTGCTGGTTGAGACGGCACACTTTTCCCAGGGTGAAGGGGATGAAGCTCTGCCCCCCGAAGCCGGGGTTCACGCTCATGATCAAGACCATATAGAGTTCCGGCAGCAGGTATTCCACCACATTCAGGGGCGTATGCGGATTCAGGGCCACGGCGGGTTTCGCTCCCAGACGGACGATTTCGCTCACCGTGCGTTCCAAGTGGGTTTCGGCCTCCGCATGAACGCAAATGAGATCCGCGCCCGCATCCACGAACTGTTCAATGTACCGTGAGGGGTTTTCAATCATCAAATGTACGTCGAAAAACAGTTTCGAGGCCTTGCGGCATTTGGCGATGACAGGGGGGCCGAACGTGATGTTGGGTACAAAGAGCCCGTCCATCACGTCCCAGTGCACCCATGACAGGCCGGCGGCCTCAAGGGCCTTGAGTTCGTCGGCGAGCCGTGAAAAATCGGAAGACAGCAGCGAAGGGCTGAGAATGATGGGCGGTTTCAGAGACATGGCGTTTTCCTTCTCATATATGCGGTATTACAGTGTCACGCGGGCTGGTGATCGCTGTCCATAAGCAATAGGAAAGTGAATCACCCGTGATGTCAGGGGATTTATTACGGTGATCCGGCGGGAAAATCAATTATTCCTATTTGGCTGTAATGAAAGAAGTTGATAGAGTATTTTTTAAATGTAGGATGGGTTTCCATGGGGCTCCGCCCCAGCGCATTTTCGCCTTGAAACAAGGCTCTCCCCTGAAACAATTTCCAATTGTTCCAGGGAAATGCATAAGATCATCTAGCGCTTTTCAAGCGTGAGATGCTCTAAACTTTGTCGCCAGACAAGTATA
>CAZFCK010000219.1:0-8070 GCA_964517355.1 uncultured Desulfovibrionaceae bacterium
CAGGGAAATGCATAAGAGCATCTAGCGCTTTTCAAGCGTGAGATGCTCTAATCGGACAATGGCGCGCTGAACGTGATCACGCCGCGCGTCAGCGCCGCGTTTTCTTGTTGCTGGAAAAAACAAAGGGGCAAGCGGGGGTAATCCCGGCTGCGCTGATGCCGGATGCCGCCGGCTTGGCTGAAAAATGCGAGTTTGGCTCTGATTTGGTCTTCGCTGCGTTCCACCTGGTTCAGGTGCTCGATTGGGAGCCAGGGCACTATGGCCGCCCCCCCTCGCAGTCCTTGCAGCCGCTCGTGCAGACGGTTCGCAAAGCGCAGTTGGGGCGTGTTGCGGAAAAGCCGTAACTGGAGGTCGGGCCAGAGCCCCATACCGGCCATGGCGTGCTGTTTATCCGGGTAAAAGGTCCGGCGCGGGAACCAGTAACTGTGCACATGGTCCTGCCCCGTCAACTCTTGGAGCGCATCCCAGGATCCAGGCGCGAAACGTTCATCCCCGTCCAGAAAAAAAATCCAAACCCCGGCGCAAGCCTTGAGCATCGCGTTGCGCTGCGCGCCGAAGTCTTCATTCAAGGGACGCGCCACCTCGCGCAGCATGGGGAGCGGGGCGTATGCATGCGCGGGAAGGGCGGCCGCGTCCCAAACAACGACCAGTTCATGCAGCCATGCGGGAAACTGGGCGAAAAAAGCATCCAGCCCGGGCTCGTCCGGCCGCAGGATCGCGGCCGCGCTCACACGGGGGCGCTGATCGCCGGATGAAGGTTGAAGCCTTTCTTCTTTGACCAGTAAAAACATTTTTTGGAGCCGGGCGTAGTCCTGGTTATTGCAAGCAGCGGCGAGTTCGGGGTTGCGCAGGGGCACGAGGCGGGATAACGCGCCCCTCGCGTGCAGCATGAGCAGCAAGGACCACGGCGAACTGTCCGCGAGGATCTGGCGTTGCGGCGCATCCTGCCACCAGTCGAGCAATTGCGGTGCGTGCGTCAGCAAGGCCTGGACGCGCTCGGGGCGCACGTCCAACACCGTGAACGGCGTTTCCTGTGGCAGACGTTGCGCCAGTTCGCGGGCCAGCACGCCCGAACCGAGACCGAGCAAGGCCACGTGCCCCTCAGGGGCGCGTTGCCCGGCGCGCGACAGCCGGAGGGCATGGCGCTCCACATCCTGTTGCGGGAGGGAGGGGCACATGCGCTCCTCAAGCTTGTGGAACGGCAGGTGCGACAGCGTGTATTCTCGAAAGGGATGCATGTCGGTGTCCCTTGATCTTTCCGCCTCTTATAAAGAGGGCAACATGGCGTCCAGTTCCACGACTTTGCGCGTGAAATCGTTATCCAGCATGCGCCGGCAACGAACAGCCGCGTTATGGATGTCCTGTTTTTCGAACAGATGCTCCAATTTGAGCTTGTTGCCGTGGACGTGCGCCTTTTTTGCGTTGTCCCGGGCCTGGGTCAAGCTGGAGTATTGTACGTGGCGGACCACCACGGAGCCGTGGTAGATGCTTGTGAAACCGGAAAGAAAAGCGCGCAGGTCGCGTTCGAGGTCGTCGAACTGGCTGGGAGAAAAGCGGATGTCGAAGCCGTTGAAGCGCGCGACGCTTTCGCGGGGCAGCACATGGCAGCACCCCGTGACGGAGACGCAAGCGCGCGTGTAGCGCAGCAACCCGCTGTCCCGCAGACCAAGGCCGTTGTTGCACACGAACAGGCCTTCCCGCACGTCTTTAAATCCGCTGTTGCACAGCTCGGGGTTCAACAAGTTGAAATCAGCGGCTTGAAGGAGGTGGGGGCGTTTGTTGCGCTCCACACGGCAACCCACGGCGCTCACCCGCGGCGTTGCCTCCGCTTGGGCCACAAGCTTGGGGAGCCAGTCCGGGGGGAGAAAAATGTCGTCGTCCAGAAAAGCCATGTAGCGGCTTTCGCGCACCTGGGGCAAGCTGAGCAGCCAGTTGCGCGCGGCTGGAGCCCCGATGTTCACAGGCAGTCGTAGGAGATCGAGCGGGGGCAATCCGCGCGCCCTCCACATATCACAGGCCTCTTGCAGCACTTGCGGCGTTTCGTCCGTTGAGCCGTTGTCCAGGCAGATGACCTTGGCCCGGCCGATCCGGCTTGCGGCCAGTGATTCCAGCGTGGCGGCGAGATCCGAGGCTTTGTTCCAGGAATAGAGCAGCACGCTGACTTGATCCAGGAGTGCGTCGGGAACAGTGGAGGGCGGGGGGCGCAACAGCTCGTGCGTTGTCAGGGCCAGGTTCACGTGCCAGGGAAAGCGCTGCCAGAGGCGGCCGAGCAGGTGCGCGGCTTCCGCGCCATTGGCCTCCGGGTCCTGCTGCAGCAGAAGAGATGCCCGTGCCGCGTCTCGCCAGGGGCCGAAGAGGTCCTTGTCCACGGCGTCCACCATGCTCAGGGCTTCCGCGGGAGGCAGGGCGGCCATTGCCCACTCGGCGCGCAGCCGTTGCCCGATATGGGAAAAGGAGGCCAATGCCGTGCATTCGGCCATGAGTTCCGCCGCCTGGGCGAACAGCCCTTGATCCAGGAGCAGGGGGAGTATCTGCCCGAGCCAGAACAGGCCTGAGCGCCCGGCGTTCGCCAATTCAAGAAAGGCACGCGGGAGGGAGCCGCCATCATTGGCCTGGACCAGCAGTTCCCCGATGTCCGCATCTTGTTCGGGAAAGGATACGTGTTTGTTGAGTATGCTGGTGATGACGCACCGTTGCGCGGGAAGGACGGAGACTTTGTCCTGAAGTGAGACCAGGGTTTGCAGAGCGCTTTTATCCAGGGGGCGGTGCTGCCAGGACCAAAAGGCGAGATCCGCCGCGAAATTAAGGTAGGCGGGGTCCTGGCGCAAAAGGTCTATCGCATGCTGCAAAAGCTGCATCTGATTCCATGGCGCTTCTATTCCAAAGAGCAGCGTTGGCAGTTCGTTTTTGGCTCGAAAGAGAAAAGGGCGTGTTTTGCGCAGGGTGTTTTTGGGCATGGACGTACCTTTTTTTATGACAAGGCGGGGAAACTGACCGTATTTCTTGCCATAACTATACGGCTGGGGCAATATGGACCGCGTTCAACGAGAGCTTGCGCGGGGGAAGGCCCCTTGTCAAGCCGGGTTGTTGCTCACCGCTTGAGATTTCAAGAGGTTCCCGCATGTTCGATTGGCGTTCCCTTCCTCCCCCGTTGCAAGAGGGGCTGCTGCATGGCGCCGTAGGCAAAATGCATTGTTTCGACCTGGCCCGCAAGGCGTTGGCGTCCGAGTCCGGGAAACTCGCCCCCCTTGGCCTGCAATTGCTGCGCTGGGCCTGGGAGAACGACCCCATGGACGGCGGGCTCGCCGCGCAATTGGAAAACGCGGCCGGCCATATGCTGCCGGGGGCGGTGCGCGACCTGCTCAAAGCCGTTGCGGCCTCCTATGGGCGGCCCCAACGGCTGGATTATCTTGTGCGGTTGTATGCGAAAGGGGATCAGGAAAAGCTGCGTCATTACCTGGAACAGCAATGCGCCAAGGAGCCCAACAACCTGTTTTGGCTGCAACAGGCATTGGGGCAGGCGAGTTACACGGGGACGTGGGACCAGGCCCTAATGCTGCTGGATCTGGTGGATCGGCCGTCTCTGGCTCCCGTGTTGGAAAAGGCGCGTGCCGACATATCGCTTTTTTCCGGGAATTTGGCCAACGGGCTGGAACGGTACGCACGTCTGGCCGAAACTCCCGGTCTTTGGTCTGCGACCTTGGGGCAGGCCGAAGCGTTGTGCAGAGCGGGGCGCCTTGACGAAGCGCTCGCCGTATGGGGGGGAGCCGCCGGCGTTCTGGAATGGAACGCCAACCTGCTCCTGCGGTTGTTCGACGCGGCGACGGGCCGTGACCGCGATCTATGCGAACTTTCCGGAAAAGTGGCTGTTTTACTATATACATATAATAAATCAGGGGACTTGGAAAAGACTTTACGGGCATTGTCCACCCGTCTCGCGGACAATGTCACGCTTTTTGTGCTTGACAATGGCTGCACGGATGCTACCCCTCTTGTGCTCAACGCATGGCGACAACGTCTTGGGTCGGACCGTATGCGGCTCACAACATTGCCGGTGAACGTGGGCGCTCCGGCGGCGAGAAACTGGCTCGCCGCTGTGGACGCTGTTCGAGGCTGTGATTGGGTTGCGTATGTCGATGACGACGCGCCACCACCTGAAGACTGGCTGCAACGCCTGGGAGCCGCAAGCAAAGCCTATCCCGATGCCGGGGTCTGGGGGGGGCGTGTTGTTGATGGGCACAACGCGCATGTGCTGCAGCACGTGGATTTGCACTTGTGTGATCCGCCCGAGACGGAATCCGATCCCGACGCACCCGCGTACGCACGGAGATTCGGATTGAGCCGCTTGCATCATCAGGTTTTGGACTCAGGGCAGTTCACATATTGCAGACCTTGTGCTACGGTGACAGGATGCGTGCATCTGTTTCGGCAGGAAGTGCTTGAGCGAAGCGGCGGCTTCGATCTGCGTTTCACACCATCGCAATATGATGATGTGGAACATGATTTGCGGCTCTTTCGCCAAGGGTATCACGTGGTCTATCAGGGCCATCTGGCCGTGCCGCATATGAAGCGCTCAGGACGCGCCGGCCGCGTGGACGCTCGGGAAAACGCGCGCGCACTTGGGAACCAGTACAAACTGCAGCTCATGTACACGCGGCGGGAGATTCAGGACTTACGGCAAGGACAGCGGGAGCTCTTGCTGGCGGATGTTTTGTTCAAACGGAATTGGTTGGCCAAAGAGGGTTTGATGCCCCCGATTATCGATAGTGGAAGTTGAGAACGTGCAGCCGTGCGGCCATTGTCCGGCACACGGAACGTTTTCAGGAAAAATTGTGCAAAGCGTGGAATGCAGGCCCCGGAACGATAAATATATCTGTTTTAGGGCTTGACAAATGGACTATGTTTTTCTAACTATCACCGTCTTTGCATCCATAGATTATATTTGCAACAGCGGAGGACGCGCATGCCGACAATTAATCAGCTCGTGCGAAAGCAACGGGCCGAAGTGGTGAAGAGAAAGAAGACTCCAGCGCTGCAGGCTTGTCCTCAGCGTCGTGGGGTGTGCACTCGCGTGTATACCACCACACCCAAAAAACCTAACTCAGCGTTGCGTAAAGTTGCGCGTGTACGCCTGACCAACGGTATCGAGGTCACGGCATATATTCCGGGTGAGGGGCACAACCTGCAGGAGCACTCCGTGGTGTTGATCCGCGGCGGCCGTGTAAAAGACCTTCCCGGCGTGCGCTACCATATTGTTCGTGGCTCGCTGGATACTGCAGGCGTCCAGGATAGGCGTCAAAGTCGTTCTAAATATGGCGCCAAGCGGCCCAAATAGTTATAGTCAGGGAGTACCGACATGCCCCGCAAAGGACCAGTCCCCAAGCGAGAGATTATCTCAGATCCGATTTATAACAGCCGGTTGGTGGCCAAGTTCATCAACAGGCTGATGCTCAGTGGTAAGAAAAGCACCGCGGAGCGCATTTTTTATGAAGCGTTACAGGTGTTGGGCGAAAAGGCCAGTGAAGAGCCTTTACGCGCGTTTGAAAGGGCGTTGGACAACGTCAAGCCCCACATGGAAGTCAAGGCGCGCCGTGTGGGTGGCGCAACCTACCAGGTGCCCATGGAAGTCCGCTCCGAGCGGCAGCTTTCCCTGGCCATCCGTTGGTTGATCAACTATTCCCGCGCCCGTGGCGAAAAGGGAATGGTTGGCCGTTTGTCTGGCGAGCTTTTGGACGCTTTCAATAACCGGGGGGGTGCCGTGAAAAAGAAAGAAGACACCCACCGCATGGCCGAGGCCAACAAGGCCTTTGCCCATTATCGCTGGTAGGAGAAGCAACGTGTCGCGAGTCGTACCCATCCCCATGCAGCGCAATATCGGCATCATGGCCCATATTGACGCCGGCAAGACTACTACTACTGAACGCATTCTTTTCTACACCGGCGTCTCTCATAAAATTGGAGAGGTCCATGACGGCCAGGCCACCATGGATTGGATGGTGCAAGAGCAAGAGCGCGGTATCACTATCACCTCCGCGGCGACCACTTGCTTCTGGCGTGATCATCGCATCAACATTATCGATACGCCGGGCCACGTGGACTTCACCATGGAAGTTGAGCGCTCTTTGCGTGTTCTCGACGGCGCCATAGCGGTTTTTGACGCTGTGGCCGGCGTGGAGCCGCAGACGGAAACGGTATGGCGCCAGGCTGATCGCTACAAAGTCCCCAGAATGTGCTTCGTGAATAAAATGGACCGCATTGGGGCGGACTTTTTCCGTTGCGTCGAGATGATGAAAACCAGACTCAAAGCCAAACCCGTTCCGCTGCAGATTCCTATCGGCGCGGAAGATCATTTCGACGGCATTATCGATCTGATCAAGGGACAGGCCATTATTTTCGACGATTCAAATCTTGGCGCACGGGTGAATTACGAGCCCATTCCCGCGGAATATCAGGACCAGTACGAAACTCTGCGTCTGGAGATGCTCGAGGCTATCGCCGAAGAGGATGAAGCGCTCCTGGATAAATACCTGGGGGGCGAAGAACTCAGTCCTGAAGAGCTGATGAACGCCATCCGCAAGGCGACGATCAATCTGACCATTGTGCCCACGCTGTGCGGCTCGGCTTTCCGCAATAAAGGCGTGCAGCCTTTGTTGGACGCCGTGGTTGATTATTTTCCTTCGCCAGCGGATATCCCGCCCATGATCGGCGTGGATCCCGATGATCAGGAAAAGCAGATTTCGTGTCCTTGTAAGGATGAAGAGCCGTTGGCCGCCTTGGCCTTTAAGCTGGCCTCCGATCCCTTTATCGGGCATTTGACCTTTTTGCGCATCTATTCCGGATTCGTTGAATCGGGCGTGACCGTGCTCAACGCCGTGAGCGGCAAAAAAGAGCGCATCGGCCGTCTGATGAAGATGCACGCCAATAAGAGAGAGGATATCAAGTGGGCCGGCGCCGGTGACATTGTCGCCGCGGTGGGGCTGAAGACCGCATCCACCGGAGATACGCTGACGGAAATCAACCGCCCGGTTCTTCTGGAATCCCTGGACATCCCGGAACCCGTCATCGAAGTGGCCATTGAGCCCAAATCCAAGGCGGACAGGGATCATCTCTCCAATGCCCTGGCGAAGCTGGCCAAAGAAGATCCTTCCTTCCGCGTTTCTTCCAACGAGGAGACCGGCCAGACGCTTATCGCCGGCATGGGCGAACTGCATCTGGAGATTATCGTCGACCGCCTGACCCGTGAATTTCAGGTCAATGCGAACGTGGGCAAGCCGCAGGTCGCTTATCGCGAGACCATCAGCGTGCAAGCCAAAACGGATTACAAGCATGTGAAGCAGTCAGGAGGCCGTGGTCAATACGGCCATTGCGTGATCGAAGTCGAGCCCAATCCTGATAAGGGCTATGAGTTCGTGAACGGCATCACCGGCGGCGTGATCCCGAAAGAATATATCCCGGCTGTGGACAAAGGCATTCAGGATGCATTGAAAAGCGGCGTGGTCGGAGGTTTTCCGGTAATCGACGTCAAGGTGAGCCTTGTTTATGGTTCCTACCATGAGGTGGATTCCTCGGAACAGGCCTTTTACGTCGCCGGTTCCATGGCAATTAAGGACGCCTGCCGCAAGGCGAGTCCCGTGCTGCTCGAGCCTATTATGGCCGTGGAGGTCGTGACCCCTGAGGACTATCTTGGTGATGTCATGGGCGACCTCAACAGCCGTAGAGGGCGTGTGCAGAACATGGAGTCGCGTGCGGGCGCTCAGGTAATCAGGGCAGATGTCCCCCTGGCGGAAATGTTTGGCTATGCCACGGACCTGCGCTCAAAGACGCAGGGCAGGGCCAATTTCACCATGCAGTTCGACCACTACGAGCGCGTGCCTGCCGGGCTTGCCGAGGAAATCATCAAAAAGAAGTAGCGGGAGAAAACCATGGGTAAGGCAAAATTCGAGCGCAGCAAGCCGCATGTCAACATAGGAACCATCGGCCATATCGACCACGGCAAAACCACCCTGACTGCGGCCATCACCAAGATGATGTCCATGAAGGGCGGCGGCAGCTATGTGGCCTTCGACGAGA
>CAZFCK010000220.1:0-7858 GCA_964517355.1 uncultured Desulfovibrionaceae bacterium
TACTTGCCTGGCGACAAAATTTAGGAAGGGGGAGCGCGAGGGGGAGAACCCTTTTCAAAGGGTTTCCCCCTCGCATATCCAGTGAACTAATCAGCCTACGTTTTTTATTAAGCCCGATAGTCGTAGTTGATAAGCTTTAAAGTTCGAATAGCTGCTCAAGGTCTGCACGGGTCAGAGACTTCCACGCCTCCTGGCCGGGAATGATGGACTCGGCGACGTCCTTTTTGCTTTCCTGCAACTTGAGGATTTTTTCTTCCACCGTGTTTTGGCAAATCATTTTATAGGCGAAAACCTGCCGGGTTTGCCCTATGCGGTGGGTGCGGTCCGTGGCCTGGTTTTCCACGGCCGGGTTCCACCATGGGTCGTAATGGATGACATAATCCGCGCTGGTGAGATTGAGCCCCGTACCTCCGGCCTTGAGCGAAATGAGGAAAATGGGAATCTCAGGAGTGTTGTTGAACCTGTCCACCTGATCAAAACGGTCTTTGCTTGAGCCGTCCAGATAGGCGAAGGGCGTTTCATTGATAACCAGCCAGGAGCGGATGATGTGCAGCATTTGCACAAATTGCGAAAATACGAGCACCTTATGGCCTTCCGCGATGATGTCCGTCACCATGTCCTTGAAGGCGTCGAATTTTCCGGAGGGCAGGTTCGTGCTCACCCCGGGCATGTCCAGCTTGAGCAGACGCGGATGGCAACAAATCTGCCGCAGCTTGAGCAGGGCGTCGAGAATGGACATCTGGCTTTTTGCGATGCCTTTCTCGTCCACATCCTGGAGGACCTGCTCCTTGAGCTTTTTGGCCAGCGAAGCGTACAACTCCATCTGTTCGTCGGCCAGGGCGCAGTAGTAAACGTTTTCCACCTTGGGCGGCAGATCCTTGGCCACCTCCATTTTCGTGCGGCGCAGAATAAAGGGCTTGACCCGCGTGCGCAGGAAATCCAGGCTTTCGATGTCCCCGTCTTTGATGGGTTTTACAATGCCGCGTTGGAAGGAATGCTGCGACCCCAGAAAGCCGGGCATGAGAAATTCGAACAATGACCAGAGTTCGAAGAGATTGTTTTCGATGGGGGTGCCCGAAAGGCAGATGCGCAGCCGTGAGGCGAGCTTGCGCACGGAGCGCGCTGTGATCGTGTTGGGGTTCTTGATGTTTTGCGCTTCATCCAGGATGATGGAGTTGAATTCGTGCTTTTGCAACTCCTCCAGATCCCGGCGCAGCAGCGCATAGGTGGTGATAACGAGATCTGAATCACCGATTTTGGCGAACATGCCTTCGCGTCTCGTACCGTAGATGATCAGCTTGCTGAGGCTGGGCACGAATTTTTGGGCTTCGCGCTCCCAGTTGGGAAGTACGGATGTGGGGACCACGATAAGATTCGGGCCCACGCAGCCCTGTTCCTTCATATACTGAATAAAGGAAAGGGTTTGGATGGTTTTTCCCAGTCCCATTTCGTCGGCGAGTATGCCGCCGAAACCGTATTCCCGCAAAAAGTTGAGGTAACTCACGCCCTGCAGCTGATAGGGGCGCAAAGTCGCCTGGAGTCCCGAGGGGACGTGAACCTGGGCGACTTCTTTAAAATTATGAATATTTGTCCGCAATTTGTTCCAGAAGGAGTCCGTTGTGACCTCGGGAAGGTCGTCGAGGATTTTGTCCAGGACCGGCGCTTCAAACTGCTTGAACTGCCTTTGCGGCGGCTTTTCAGGGTCGTAACCCAGGGCTTTGAGCTTATGTGCAAGCTTTTTGAGCCATGATTCCGGAAGGCTGGTATAGGAGCCGTCCTTGAGCTGGACGTAGCGCTTTTTCTGGGTCCAGGCTTTCCAGATTTTGTCGATGGGCACCCGCTGGTCGTCGTACTCCACGGCCAGGTCCAGGTTGAACCACTTGTCTTCCTCTTTGCTCTCCAGCTTGGCCACGATAACGGGCTGAGTAAGGCGCACCTTGTAGCGGGTGAGGTTTTTCTCGCCGTAGATGCGATATTTTTCCACAAGCTTGGGGTAAGAATCGAGCAGGAAGGAAATGGCTTCTTCGGGTTCCAGAAACCAGATCGAATTGTTGCGCGGCTGGAAGCCCATGTCCATCAGATGCTGCGTGAGTTGCGCCTCGGCGGCCTGGTCGCGCATAATAAGGAAGGCTTTGCCCTCGTATTGGTAGCTGCCGGTTTGGAGATCCGGATTTGGTCCCGGCAGGATGATTTCACCGTATTCGGTCTCGTAGACGTTTTGAATTTGCAGCGTGAGCAGGCTGCCTTCTTCATCCAGAAAGAGTTTGGGGTTGAATACGGCCGGAACGAATATGGGCTTCATGTGTTCCAGGAATTCTTCCTGTTCGTGCAGATCAGAGGCCGGGAGCTTGGTCCAGACGCGGTCGAGAAATTCGGCGATGTCGTTTTGCGGAATGACAGGCGTATGCAGCACCAGTTCCTGGATGAGGGAAGGGGAGAGGCCTGTCTGCACAGGATAGAAACTTTTGTTCCAGCACACCCATAAGGGTAATTGGCCGTAGAAGTAGATTTCATGTCCCAAAATGGAAAACGGAGGTTTGCCCTCGCGGCCAAGCATAACGTCGAAGCTCAGACCCTGGTCGGAAAGTTTTGGTTTGAGCATGAGACGCATGGTCTTGTCTTCAAAGCGCACCGGATTTTCATCGTCGCGCCAGAACAGATAGTATTCATTGGCAATGGAGCGGAAAAACCACGTGAGCAATCCGTCCGGCAGTTCCACGCGGTGCCCTTCGTAACCGATGTATTGTTCGACTTGCTTGCATACTTTCGGCAAGTTCGGCGACAGTTCGCTCCAGTCCGGATTACGGATGATTTGTTCCAGGGAGACAGGATTTTGTACCGTGGAAAGCCCCGACTTGTTTTGTCTGGCGCGAAAAAAGGCCACTTGGAGCCTTCCCGGCTCCGGGTAGAAACGGAAGACCAGGTAGTGGCGCCCGGCCTCGGGTTCCAGTTCCGTGGAGAAAAAGTTGCGAAAGGTCTGACGCCATTCGGTATTTGCCAAGGGTGCTTCATCTTCGTCGCCGGAGTCCATGGAAGCGAGAAGTTTGAGGGCGATGGCTCCCACATGTTTGCAGACCCCGGTGAAATAGTCGGCGCAGTTGCAATTGAACGTAACGTTTCCGTCTTTGAGGTTGATCGAAATTTCCGGTGAATAGACTTGGAAATCTTCGCCCTGGATGTTACCCTCCACTTCCCAAAGATGTTCGCCTTTTTTAAGACTGAGTTTTTGCACTCCGCCGTTGCCCACGATAAACTGGGATCCATCAAGGATATATTCGGGAACGGAGTCCTTCACGAACTCCTGGAGCAGGGCTTTTACCCGGCTCTCTTCTTGTGTTTCCATACTTTTAATTCCTGAATAGCAGCATCAAGACGTTACACATATGCTCTGGTGTCGGATGTCTGGCCGCGGTTTAAGGCCCTGGTCCTTTCCTCTTGAAATTTCGAGGAAATGGTGATTCAGAGCAAATGCCGATGAATGCGTAGCTACAGAGATTACCTAAAGCTGCGTCGGGTTTCAAGAGAGGCTTGGCTTTTTTCGCGCTCTGTTCCATACTCTGAAGGCAATGTAGTCCAGCATCCAGAAGGTTATGATACGTGATTTGTCAAAATTCGCAACCGACAAGGAAAAATTGCATGAGACATTTTTTGTGTTTGTTTTTTGCGCTGTTGGCGTTTTCGTGTCTGACCGCGTGCAGCGCGGATGAGAATACGGGGCCTGAAGGCAAGGCCTCGACTGCGGAACAGGCTCCTCCGCCTCCGGGTGAAACGGCGATGGAGCCGCAATACGGGGGGCGCATCCTGATGGCGACCATCGGTGAGCCTTCGAACCTGATTCCGCCCCTTGCCACTGACCAATCTTCGCATGAAATCGCCGACTATTTATATGTCGCCCCGCTCAAGTACGACAAGGATCTCAATATTACGACCGAAGCCGCGGAAAGCTATGAAGTGTTGGAGGATGGAAAGCTGTTGCGTTTTACGCTGCGTAAGGGGATCATGTGGGACGACGGTGTGGAATTGACCACGGACGACGTGCTGTTTACCTATCAGATGATGGTGGATCCTCAAACCCCCACCGCGTATGCCGAAGACTATCGCCATATCAAAGACATCAAGGCGTTGGACCGCTATACCTTTGAGGTGCGGTATGAAAAGCCTTTCGCCCGCTCAATCATCACCTGGATGCACGCCATTCTTCCCAAGCACGTCCTGGCGGGGCAAAATTTGCTGGACACCCCGCTTGCGCGCAATCCCTTGAGCGCGGGACCGTATCGTCTGAAAGAGTGGGTGGCGGGGGAGCGCTTGGTTTTGGAGGCGCGTGACGCCTATTTTGAGGGGCGCCCCTATCTTGATCAGGTCGTGTATCGGATTATTCCGGATTTAGCCACCATGTTTATGGAGCTCAAGGCCGGGAATGTGGACATCATGGACTTGACGCCGCAGCAGTATCTTTACCAGACCAAAGGGCCTTCCTGGGACGACTATCGGAAGTTCAAATATTTGTCTTTCGGTTACACCTGGCTGGGCTACAATCTTACCAAACCCTTGTTCCAGGATGTGCGCGTGCGGCAGGCCATGGCCCACGCCATTGACAAGGAGGAGATCGTCAAAGGGGTCTTGCTGGGGCTCGGGGTGCCGACCATTGGTCCGTATAAGCCGGGCACCTGGGTGTATAACGACGCTATAGAACCCTACAGCTATGATCCTGAAAAGGCCAAGGCGCTTATGGCCGCCGCGGGATGGGCGGACAGCGACAATGATGGCCTTTTGGACAAGGACGGCAAGACGTTTTCGTTTACCATTCTCACCAACCAGGGTAACGATTTGCGGATAAAAACCGCGACAATCATCCAAAACAGGCTGCGCCAGGTGGGAATTCAGGTGGATATCCGCACTGTTGAATGGGCCGCCTTTCTCAAGGAGTTTGTGGACAAGGGACGCTTCGACGCCATCATTCTTGGCTGGAACATTTTACAGGACCCTGATATCTTTGATGTTTGGCATTCCTCAAAGGCCGTGCCCGGCGATTTGAATCTGGTGGGCTTCAAGAACGCTGAGGTGGACAGGCTGTTGGACGAGGGACGCAGCACCATGGATCGTAAAAAACGCAAAGCCATTTATGACGAGCTGCAAGTCATACTACACCGGGAGCAGCCCTACTGCTTCCTTTATGTTCCATACGCCCTGCCGCTGGTGCAGAATCGTTTTCAAGGCATAGAAGCGGCGCCGAGCGGCATCCGCTACAACTTCATCCGTTGGTGGGTACCCAAAAACCTGCAACGTTACACGCAACAGTAGAAGCCAGCTATGATCCGGATCAACGAGATTCTGGATAAAGTGCAAAGCTACATGACCCCTGAGGGCATCGCACTGATCCAGAAAGCATATATCTATTCCGCAAAGGCCCATGACGGGCAGGTACGGCGCTCGGGCCTGCCCTATCTTTCGCATCCTTTGGAAGTTGCCAATATTCTGGCTGAAATGCGCATGGATGAGGCCGTTATCGCCGCCGGACTCTTGCACGATACCGTGGAGGACACCACAGTCTCCCAGGAAGAAGTCGACGCCGCATTCGGCGACGAGGTCGGGTCTATCGTGGACGGCGTGACCAAAATCAGCCTTATCCGGTTCGACAGCAAGGAACACGCACAGGCCGAGAATATCCGCAAGATGATTTTGGCCATGGCCATTGATATCCGTGTTCTCATAGTCAAACTTGCCGACAGGCTGCACAACATGCGTACCCTGTCGCACATGCCGGAGGTCAAGCAGCGCAGCATCGGGAACGAAACATTGGATATTTTCGCGCCACTTGCAAACCGCCTGGGGTTGCACCGCATCAAGGTGGAACTTGAAGATTTGGGGCTAATGTACACCAAGCCCGATATCTATAACCAGCTCAACGAAGGAGTGCGCAAGCGGCAAAGCGTGGGGCAGGACTACATTAATCTCGTGGTCGGCGAAGTGGAAAAAATGTTGCGGGAAAACACCATCAAAGGCCGCGTTCAAGGCCGCATGAAGCACCTCAACAGTATCTACCACAAGATGATCATCCAGAGTTTGACCCTGGATCAGGTCTACGACCTTATCGCTTTCCGTGTGATCGTCACCAGCATCAAGGATTGCTATGCCGTGCTTGGACTCGTGCATGCGGCATGGAAGCCCGTGCCCGGCCGCTTCAAGGACTATATCTCCATGCCCAAGGCCAATATGTATCAAAGCCTGCATACCACGGTCATCGGACCTGAAGGGGAGCGCATCGAGATCCAGATACGTACCGAGGAGATGCACCGCCTGGCGGAATACGGTGTCGCCGCGCATTGGCTCTACAAGGACAGCGGGCATGTCAAAGGCGATGAATTGCAGCATTTTTCCTGGCTGCGCCAGATACTGGACTGGCAAAAAGTGGAAAGCGATTCGCGCGAGTTCATGCGCTCGCTCCGTTTCGACCTCTTTAAAGACGAAGTGTACGTCTTCACCCCCGCGGGGGATGTGAAGGAGTTGCCGGAAGGCGCCACGCCCGTTGATTTCGCGTATATGATTCATACGGAAGTCGGGCATCGTTGCGCGGGCGCAAAGGTGAACGGCAAATTGGTGCCTCTTTCCTCTCCGTTGAAGAATGGCGACACCGTGGAGGTCATCACCGATTCAAGCCGTCATCCGAGCCACGACTGGCTGAAATTCGTGAAAACCGCGAAGGCCCGTACACGCATACATCATTATATACGCACTGTGGAGCGCTCCCGCAGTATTGCTTTGGCCAAAGAGATGCTGGAAAAAGAAGGGCGAAAGATGGGCATCAATGTCGCCAAGGCAATGAAGGCGCATCAATTCGATGAGTTGGCTCAAGAGTTTTCCTTTAAAAATGCGGATGACTTGCTTTCCGCCGTGGGCTATTCGCGCATCACGCCGCAGAAACTGTTGCGCCGGCTCTTGCCGAAGACGGAAAAGGAGGCACTCGAAGAACAGCAGGCCACGGACCAGGAGCAAACTGAAGCCCGTAGGGAGATGGCGCAATCCCAGTCCCCCGAGAGCGTGATCATCAAAGGCGTGGACGACGTGCTGCTGCGCTTCGCCAAATGCTGCAATCCGCTGCCCGGCGATCCCATTATCGGTTACATCAGCCATGGCAGGGGGGTCACCGTCCATACCGCCACGTGCCCCAACCTGGATACCATGGAACCGGAGCGTTTTCTCGATGTTGTCTGGGCAGGACATGAACGTGTGCCGCTTCCCGCGAAAATCCGCATTACCGCGCACAACAAGCCGGGGGTTTTGAGCGAAATATCCACTTTGCTCGCCAAAGAGGGCGTCAATATCGATGACGGCAGCTTCCGCTCCCAAGTGGATGGACTCACCGAAATCCATTTTACCGTTGCTGTATACAACGCTTCGCTCCTGTATCGCGCGCTGGAAAAGCTCAATGCCCTTGATTGCGTTGTGGAAGCGGCTCGTGAGGTCGCAAGACACAAATGATGGTGTACGTTGAAGTGGGAATGCCTCCGGCGGCTGAAGAGCCTTTGGAAAAGGTTCTTAAGAATCTCCAAAATTTATTATAACATAGTGTTTTATTTTGATTTTATATATCTCATTGTGAAAATGGAAATGTGGTTATTTCCTTTACTCCGAAAGTGCCGTCGGGGGGAAACCTTTCTGTGGAAAGGTTCTCCCCCCGAACCCCCCTTCCAAAGACTTAGCTTATAATAACATGATATTATGTAAAAAGTTCTGGAAAGGGGAGCCCGAGGGGGAGAACTTTTTTCAAAATCTTCAGCCCTTGGGCCGGTCGTTTCGCGCCTCACGGATGGCGACAGCAGAGCTAGCGCATTTTCGCCTTGAAACAAGGCTCTCCCCT
>CAZFCK010000221.1:0-7835 GCA_964517355.1 uncultured Desulfovibrionaceae bacterium
TCCAGGGAAATGCATAAGAGCATCTAGCGCTTTTCAAGCGTGAGATGCTCTAAATCAGATTTTCAAAGCGCAAATCCATCTCGCTGAGCTTGTTGCCGTTGGCTGCGCTTCTCCTCTGGACCGCGTCCTTGCCATCATCCCTAAAAAGCAAGCAATTAAAAAAATTATCAAAGGATCTGCGATGCCCATGCATGAGCGAACAGGCGATTCTGCTTTGCCCCTTCTCATTTTTTACAACACTGACTGTTTTGGCTTCAAGATGCATGAAGCTGCAGTTCGCGGTGTCGTACAGGCAAAGCTCATTAATCGTGGTGGGGTTCGGATGGAGAGAGCTTTCTAGAAGCATCCCGCCGCGGCTGATATTGATTGTTTCGGCTAAATCCTGCTGAAAAGTCGCCTCATGAACGGTCAACATGACGGGTATGGAGATATTGAAACGGGGCGTGCGGCGATTGTCGTTTTCGTCGGAGCAAATGGTGTTGCGCCCCAGCATTTTGGCCCGGTAAAGCGCTTTATCGGCACGTTCGACAATGGCCAGACTATCCTGATCCGCGTTGCCCAGTTCAGCCACGCCGGCGCTTATGGTCACGCCTCTGTTGGGGAATTCATGCCGTTCCACGAGTTTTCGCAAACGTTCGGCCAAAAGCACGCTGTAGTCCAGAGGGGTGTGCGGCAACAGCAACGCGAACTCCTCTCCCCCGTACCGCAGGCAATAATCCGAAGACCTCGAGTTTTTGCGCAAAATGGAGGCCACTGCGGCCAGGACCTTGTCGCCTTCCAGATGTCCGTATGTGTCGTTATAATCCTTAAAGCAATCTATATCGATGAATATGATCGAGAACGACACCCCGGAACGCCGCGCCGCCGCGAATTCCCTGGACAATACGATATCGAACAGACGCCTGTTGCCCAAGCCGGTCAGCTCGTCGTTGAGGGCGCGGTTTTGCAGTTCCCTCACAATGCGCTTGTCCACAAGAACGGGTTCCCGTATGGAGCGCGTGACCTGGGAAAAGTAATACGCCATGCAGGTGAATTTTCCAGGATCGAAACCAAGCAACTCAATGAAATGCATGTGCAGCAATTCAAGATTCGCCGCATGCTTTTTCAGCTCCGTCGTTTCGAAGTCTTTGTAGAAATAATTTTTTATCAGTTCTTCCATACAAAAACGCACCTTACCCGTAATACATGTGTACAACACAAGGATGGTCGATCCTTGTGAGCGCAATACGGAATGGCACAAAACAATGATGTGCAATTCCAACATCCTGGAACGAAAATCAAATTGTTTTCGGATTTAAATTTTATTACGCCCCTATCTCATTTTTAAAAAAAATGCCAGCTCTCTTTTTATAATTGGCGATCATTTGCCACAGAATGTCCTTCTACATGCAACCAACCAATATAAAACACCATACACCCCCATCAGCTCCTTTCCTTCGCTAGGCAAAGTCTATCGCCGCGCTGTCGCTATTAAGGAATACTCTATTTTAAAACTAGTTAATGCACGATCAACAATACCCGCGGTCGAACATAGCGAGGCTGCGGGCCTGCGGAAAACCCACTGGAGCGGCATCTTGAAAACAGTCTGCTCCCATGAATTATGCCTTTTCACCCGTCATTCCGGCCGAGCCTGTTCCTCCACAGGGAACCGGCGCATCTTCATTACTGATCCCCGCCCTCCCGTGCTTCCGCATTTCCCCCCGCTGGGTTATCTTGCCGGACATGAAAGGCACTGCCTGTTTCTTGGACAGGGCCGCAGGCCCACGCCTAGGGCAACGGCCTTCCACAATGAAACGCCATAAGCAAAATCGCAGGCGGTCGCCTTGTGCGACCATCGCGCACACGGCGAACCGCCGATAACGAGGAAAACAAGGGAGTGTTTCATGTCTTCGCTGAGTTACGAGCAGGAACTTCAAGCATGCATGTACGCGCAACGGCCGCCGCAGATGCCAAGAGAGGCCAACCCCGTCTGCATATCCTTACTGGCCGTCATGAACGGGCTACGGCCGCCGCGTCTGGACAGACCTTTTTCATATTGCGAACTTTTCGCCGGGCAAGGATTCGGCGCCACCTTGGCGGCGGCTTCCTTTCCCGACAGCACGTTCCACTCCATAGATCCGGCGCCGGTGAACACCATCATCGGCAAAGATATCGCCCGCAGCGCCGGGGTGGCCAATGTACATCACCATCAGGCCGACCTTGCCGGTCTCCATACTTTGGAGCTGCCTCCCTGCGATTTTCTTTTCGTTCATGAGGCGCACTTTCTGAACGGAATGCATGGCGGAGCGGTGTTGGCGAAACAGTTGCGCTCACTTCTGGCGCCCGGCGGGTTGTGTTGCGTGAGTTATCAATGTTTGCCCGGCGCCCACGAGGAAGTTTTGCTCAGACAATTGCTGCGGCAGTTGGTAGCTTACGGCAAGGGCGATCTTGAGCAGCGGCTGAAAGACTCATTGCAGCACGCCCGCGCCATTGTAAGCGCCATGCCGGGCGGCTTGGAGCAAAAGCCCGGGCTCAAACTTTTTTTGGACATCATGGAGCGGGGCATTTCTCCGCTTATGGCTCGGGAATTACTGCACCCCGGCTGGCAGCCCCTTTATCATGACCAGGTGCAGGCTTTGCTTGGCGAGAGCGGGTTGCAATATGCCGCGCAGCTGCCCCTGCATCATGATTTTGCCTCATTGCTCATGAACAAGAGCGGGTTGGAAGCCTACTCGCCTCATGCCGGCACCCCGGTGGGAGAATCGCTCAAGGGATTGTTCGCGCATCAAATTGTGCGCCAGGACATGTATCATAACGGCGCCCCCCGCATGACTCCTTTTGAACACCGGGCCATGCTCGGAAGCACACTTTTCACACTGCTTATCCCCCCTCAAAACGTCTGTTTCGATATCAACACGGCCCACGGCACGGTAAGTCTGGATCGCGAGCTTGTGACCCCCTTGGTGGAGCGGTTGCGCATGGGCAGCGCGAGTTACGATGCCTTGCTGGAATGTTTGCCCCCTCATGAACATGAGTCCGATCTGCTGCTGCGTATTTTGGCCATGCTCATCGATTCAGGGCAGGCGCATCCCTTAGTGTCCTGGGAGACATCATCCCACGCCGCCATGAGGCTTGATAGGGAGCTGCTGCGCCGGTTCGCGGTGGATCAGTCCTATTGCGCCGCCGTAACGCCCCGCTTGGGGGGCGGAGTCGCATTGACCTGGGAAACGCAGGTGCTGCGCATGATCATGAACCAGGAGGACATCACTCCGGAGCAAGGCATAGAGGTTTTTCTGCAGTCTCTGGAAAACGCGGGCAGGGAGTTCGTACAAAACGGCGAGGCCGTTAAGGCCCCGCAATTACGGCAGCAGCAAGCCACGCTGCTCTGGCGGGAATTCGAAGAGCGGACAATGCCCTTGCTGCGTTTTCTGCAGGGATTTTGAACTGCTCCCCTTCACATCACGAGAGGCCCGCTACTTTTGACCGCGGGCCTCTCGTTCACAAATATCATTGAAAATCAATATCTTTTCGGATGCCGCGGTATAGTTTTCACACGCATGCGGCTGAAGGTAGACTGCATGCGCATGACCCTTTTCGAGACATCGCTGGAGATACGCATCAACGCGGAAAATTTTCCGTTTTTTGATACTTTAACGTAAAACCCCTCCTTGTCGATCACGGCACTGTCCACCTGGGATTCCAATGTGACCGTATGCCCCTCTCCAATGCTCAGCACGCCTATCTCTTCGCCGTCTTCCACTGTTTCGGCGTAAAATTCCGTGCCCCTGATGCCCAGCGTAGCCAACGGCGTCTTAAACTTGAAATTGTCCCTGTTTCTTTCAACGATTTTTCCTGTCGTGAGGCGCACCAGGCCGCGGAAAAAATTCGTCACCATGCCGACAAGGCCCTTGGGTTCCTTATCGTACATATATTGCTCCAACCCCACGGAAGAATCCTCACCCATGCGCAAGACGGTATCATCGGCAAACGTGACGACAAGCTTGGCGTCGGAGCGCGTATGCAGCGTTTCGCCTTCGTAGACCGCATCATTGAGAGACAATGTCCTTTGAGCTTCGATGCCGGTGGCGTATGCGTCACCTTCAATGCTTGTAACGGCGCCGATTGTCTTTGCGGCATACGCCAATGACGCACCGCATGAAAGCAACGGGACCAAAAGACAAGCGAGAAAAAAGGAACAGGTTTGCTTTCTGATTTTCATAAATACTCCTTTATCCAAGATTCCCGGCACGTTTTTCGCAATACCCTTGCAGCCGACATACCATGAGATCGATAACAATGAGTTCAAGGGCCGTTGACACCTATTCAGCAACATTATGCGTCAAAAAAATGGAGCTGTCACCACAAAAACTTGACTTTGTTTTAAAATCCGGCAAAAGGGAAAAGGTAGAAGCTTGCATGATCAAATGAATTCCTATGAATTGCATTCTGTTTTCATGCACAATAAATGGGGAATTGGGAAAAAAGAAGAGGGTATGCGTAATGGGGAAAAGTAACACATTCATTTTGCGGTGTTTTTTTGTAATCGCGCTACTGGGGATCTTTCTGCTGCCCAAACAGGGTCTGATTTACGCCGTCAGCAGAAACCAAACGGACCAAGAAATAATAAATGAAGATGAAGACATCAAACGCTCCGAAAAAGGCACCGAGGAGACCCTGAAAACGCAAACGCGGACCACCGTCCGTTTGATTCAGGGACGCACCCAATCCTTGCTGGCTCCCCGGCTCTTCCAGTTTGGCCCGGATGGCACCACCTACTCGCTTGGTGATGCCGGCTCGCCTGCTAAGGTAGTGCAGACCGGCAATAGCAACGCCTCTCATGCGGATGCCGGGCAAGGCGTCATGTCCACCACGCCGTTGGCCCAGACCGGCGCCACGGGTCTTGCCGCGGGAGACGAGGCGGCGCAAAACCTCGGTTTCGGCATTTGGTATTCAAGCGGCCTCGGTTTCCTCGGCAGTTACAAAAGCGGTAATAAATACGACGGCGTCACCACAGTCAACATGCTGGGCATGGACTACATGCTCTCGCCGCGCACGGTGGTCGGTCTCGGTTTCGGTATCGAAACTTCGTTTCTCGACACCGAATTCAGCCGTTCAGGAAGCATTTCCAGCAGCGGTTACACCTTCGCCCCTTATCTTTCCATCGCCTTGTTCGAGGATTTGATCTTCGACATGGTGGGCGGCATCAGCTTTCTTTCCAACGGTTCGACGTACTCGGCCTACAACGACTCGTGGCGCCTGATGGTCAGCCCGAACATCACGTATTTTCACGTGATCGACAACCTGCTGCTTAGCGGCAGCTTCGGCTACACCTATGCGCGCGAAGATTCCTATTCCTACAAGAATTCCTACGGCTTCAAGCTGTTCGATCTGCCTGACTACAAAATGGAGACGCTGCCCGACGGCAGGCCGGATGCCATTCAGACAGGCGAAATTCGCGTCGCAGGCCGCGCCTCCTATTCTTTCGACATGCTCGCGCCCTATCTGGGAGCCGCATACATCTTCGACACCATGGAAGACGAGCTTGATCCTGATGAAGTCGAAGTCTCCCTGGGGCTTGATTTCTACCCCACAGAAAGTTTCATCCTCTCGCTCGAAACCGCCGGCAGCTTTTTCCGCAACGATTATTACAACTACCGGGGCGCTTTCAATATGCGCTACGAATTCTAGCCGTCCCTAGCAAATCGCCAGTACACGGGGCTCCATGTCGGTACAATGGAGCCCCTTTTATCACAGCTTACTCAAAATTGACCCGCCCGCTGTGAGCAAGAGTAGCGTTCCCCCCACTTGGTATGCTATTTAGTTCAAATCCGCATCAGGGAAGACGCACCATGCCGGGCCATGCACGTGCAGCCTGCCCCCGTGCTTATACCGATACACCTAGCCGCAGCTTGAAGATGAAAGGTAACCTCATGAATACTCGCACAATACAGATGGGCGCATGCATCGCGATCTATTTGCTCGGCATCGTTGGGTATGCCGTCTTCACATATCGCCAGACGAAAGATGAGGCATTCGCCGTCCTGGACCAAAGACTGCTGGCCACTGCCTCAGCTGTGGTAGACGTTCTTGGTCGCGGTTATCATGACAATATCCTTGACAAACAGGTTCCCGAAGAACGTTACATGGAAATCGTGCAGGCATTGTCGCACCTGGCCGCCACCTCAGGACTCACCTACGTGTACAGCATGGTGGAGCGGGACGGACAGGTGTTCTTCACAAGTTGCAGCGCCACGAAAGAAGAACTAGAAAATGACGACTTCTCCGCTTTTTTCGATGAATATGACGACGCCAGCGACATCCTGAAGCAGGCCTTTCTTTCAAAAAAGGCGTCCAGCGAGATTGCAACGGACAAATGGGGCACATTCAAATCCGTGTTCGTGCCCATGACATCCCCCGACGGCACGGCGTTTATCGTCGGCGCCGATATCTCCATCGACTATATCGATGACATCCTGAACAACTCGTTGATCACGTCCACCCTCTCCAGTTTGTTCTTCATTCTGCTCTTGTGCCCCCTTTTGTATGTCCTCAGAAAGTTCACCAAGCAGGATAAGCAAACCCTCACGCAGCAAGTTGAATTGGCGACGAACGAAGTCAAGAAGCTCAACAAGGAATTGGAGTCGAAAATCGAAAGCGCGCAAGAGGAAACCACGAGGGCGAACCAGGCCACGGAGGAAGCGCGCGTCGCTCGCGAACAGGCCGAAACCGCCAGGCGCGAAGGCATGCTTTCCGCCGCCGCACGTCTGGAAAACGTGGTCCACATTCTGGGCCTCGCGGTAAAGGATCTCGACTCACGTATCAACCGCGCGGCCAAAGGCGCGGGCACCCAAATCCGGCAGGTAGGCGATACCGCCGCCGCCACGGAGCGCATGAACGACAACGTGAACGCTGTGTTGCTGAACGCGAATCAAGCTTTCGAAACAACGGAAAACGCCCGCTGCAAAGCTCAGGAAGGCGCCGACATAGTCACCAAGGTCATGCAAGGCGTCGAGGCCTCGCAAGCCATGGCTGCGGCCCTGAAAGGCGAGATCGGCGCTCTCGGCCGGCAGGCTGAGGATATCGGACATATTCTGGAAGTCATATCCGACATCGCGGACCAGACCAACCTTTTGGCCTTGAACGCCGCCATCGAAGCGGCTCGGGCCGGCGACGCCGGCCGTGGCTTCGCCGTTGTCGCCGATGAAGTCCGCAAACTGGCGGAGAAGACCATGTCCGCCACCCGCGAAGTCGGCGAAGCGATCCAGGGCATACAACACGGAGCGACCAAAAACATTTCCAGCGTTGAACACACCGTTACCACGATTCAGGATATCACCGAGCTGTCCCGCCGGTCCGGGGACGCCCTATCCGAAATCGTATCGCTCGTACGTTCTGCTTCCGATCAGGTGCAGACCATTGTCGAAGCCACGCAGGAACAGTCCGCGGCCAGCGTCCAGATCAGCACGGCCATAGGGAAAGTGGACACCATATCGGGCGAAACTTCAACGTCGATGGCCGAGGCCGCCAACGCAGTCTCGGATCTGACTTCACAGGCTAACACGTTGAATCAATTGCTTCAGGATCTGAAGGCGGATCGATGAAGGATACACGAATCATGAAAACAGAGCCTGGGTAGAATGCAGTACCCATGCCGTTTTTTCCGGCCGCAGTCTCCAGCATGGATCGACTGCCGGGCAACAGATTCAATGGCTCCACCTCCTCGTCAGCTTCTTTCCGACTTCCTTTTTCATTTGCATCCGCACCATTGCCTGATAATTGTACCGCGTTGACCAGCCTCGACGCGCTAGCGCATTTTCGCCTTGAAACAAGGCTCTCCCCTGAAACAATTTCCAATT
>CAZFCK010000222.1:0-7796 GCA_964517355.1 uncultured Desulfovibrionaceae bacterium
CCGGGGGGAAACCTTTCTCCAGAAAGGTTTCCCCCCGGAAAAACCCAACAAGTCTTTAATCAGTGCTTCCATAAGGTTGACATGCTCTAATTCCAGTGTTGTTGCCCGCTGGTACGGAAGCGCGCCTTGGCCTGCATGTATTGCAAGGCCTGGGTCAGGGCGTCGGTTTGGTCGGCGTACGCGCTGTTGGGGAAGCGCGTGAGTTCGTCAAGAAACGCATCCAGCCAGGGCGCTTTATGCGGCAGGAAGACTTTGCCGGACTCCACGAGCGGAGACACCGCATGGGCGCGCAGCGCCTTGTCTCCATCCACCACGCGCACGGCCAGCAGAGGCAGCCGGGTGCTCCGTTTCAGTTCCTGCACCAGGCTTTGCCCGCTGGCTTTGTCCTCCACAAGCACCACGTCGGGTTTCCACTGCTCATAGAGTTCGATGAGCAGACGCCGCAGTTCGGGATATTCAAGACGCTCCCTGCGCTGGTCCAGCAGGTAGTAGCCGTTCGTGGCGGCGCGCCATGTCTGCCCCACGGAATAGGCGTTGTTGACGCCGGTTTTGAAGGCCGTGTCCCAGGATTGGACCGTCAATCCCGCATCGGGGGCGCCGGTGCAGCGCCGCCACCAATGAAGCTTGAATATGCCGCCGGAGACAGGAGCGGGGCGCTGTTGCAACTGGCCCGCCGCGCCGTATGACCCCAGGGCCAGGGCCAGCCGCGCCAAGGACCGCTTGTCGAAACGCTGCGGCCAGAGCGGCGCGTCTGGTTCGGTGCGGGGGTCTTCCACGCGCAAGCCCAGATTATGGGACGCGGTGGAAAAGATGCGTCGCCCTTCCCAGGACGCGGGCAACACCAGATGCACATAGCCGCCCTGCTCCAGCACGTGGCCGCTCAAATCCCGTTCATGCAGCCGTTGCATCACGATGACGTGCGCCCCTGTTTGGGGATTGTTGCAGCGCGTGCTCATGGCCTGGTCCCACCATTCAAGCACATTGCGCCGCTTTTTATCGCTCTGCGCCTCTCGTGCGTTGTGCGGATCGTCCGCGATCACATAGTCGCCGCCTTCGCCCGTCACCTGCCCTCCCACGGAAGTGGCCAGCCGGAACCCGGTGCGGTCGTTTTCGAACCGTTCCCGGGCGTTTTGATCGGCGCACAAGGCAAAGCGCCGTCCCCAGCAGTTTTGGTACCAGACGCCGCCGATCAGCCTCCGGCACTTGAGACTGTCGCGCACGGCCAGGGCGCGGGCGTAGCTCGCGAAAAGAAAACGGCGTTCAGGGTGGCGCGTCCAGACCCAGGCCGGCCAGAAAACGCTTACGGCCAGGCTTTTCATATGGCGCGGGGGCATATTGATAACGAGGCGCAGAATCTGCCCTTCGCACACGGCCTCCAGATGTTCGCAGACCGCCTCCAGGTGCCAGCCCGGGATGAAGGGTGTGGCGGGTTCGAGCACCGGCCAGGCCTGACGGCAAAATTCCATGAGGCGCGCCTCGGCCGCCGGGGCCTGTTCCAAGCGCTCAAGAGCGGCCATCCTTTCCCGGACCCGGTTGAGCAGACTCCCGGGGGGTGCATTTTTCAAGAAGAGCCTCCAATTGCGCCAGCTCCTTTTTCTGTAGCCGGCTCAGATCAATGTGTTGCGTGAACATGGCGGCGTCGTCCTTCAGGCCGGTGAGGCGCAGGCTTTTCCCGGAACGCGCCAGGGGCGACCAATGCTTGAGCCACCAGGCAGCGGCCTGCCACTGGGGGCGCATGCCGCTGCGCTTGGAGGTTTTGCGCACGGGCACGCCCGCGGCGTCGAGATACACGGTTGTTTCCAGGATTTCGCAATTGCCCTGGGCCGCGTCCTCCAGCACTTTTATGAACCGCACTTCAGCCCTGGCCATGGCTTCGTCCACGGCCAGCCAGAAGCGCACATAGGGTGTCTCTTCCTTTCGAATTCTGGCGGTTGGGGATTTGTCCAGACGGTCCAGTTCGCGGCGCCCACGTTTCACCCAGATGTAGAAACTCGAGGCGGCAATGCCCGCCATGGCCGTGGCGGCAGTGACGCAATTGCCACGCGAGAGCTGTTCGCAAATGGTTTTTTGGCATTCCGGCGTCAGCTTGCGCGGACCCGGATGCTGCGGTTCAGGCATGGGGCGTCTCCGATTTCCTGTAAGAGGCGAGTCGTGCGGCCACATGGACCGCCACGGCGCGCATGAACAACGGAGGCACGGCGTTCCCCACCCGGCTGATACTGCGGTGCCAGGCGGCTGGGGCATCTTCGCCGGCAAAGCGATAGGCGTCCGGAAACGAGGCCAGACGCTTGTATTCCGCAGGGGAAAGCGTGCGCGTATGCAACGGATGGCAATGGCTGTTGCGCAGATACGGGCGCTTGTCCCGGCCGTTCGCGCTGCTTGCCGTGAGCGTCGGGCTGGGGGCGTTCCATAGCAGACGGCGCTGGTGACCGGCGTAACGTGTGCCTTGGGCCGCGCGGGCGGCCAGACGCCAGGTGCGTGTGGCGCGCCCCTGCGGGGATTCGTCCACCCAGACGTGTCCCGTTTCCGGGACAGGGTGGGCGGGCAAATCCCAGAGAGCCGCGCACAGGGGACGCGGCCAACTCAGGGGCGGGGGCGGACACGGCTCCCGGCCGCAATCGGCCCGCAGTCCTATGACGATGCAGCGGCGGCGGTGCTGGGGCACGTTGTAATAGGCTGTGTTTATGATCCATGCGCCCACGCGGTAGCCGCAGTCCCGTAGCGCGCGGAAAACCGGCGCGAAGAACGGGCGCCCCTTTTCATGAAGAAGCCCATCCACGTTTTCCATGACAAAGGCTTTGGGGCGCAGGCACCTCACCATGCGGGGCACTTCCCAGAGCAGCCCGTTACGCGGGTCCTCCGGCCGCCTGCGGCCGGCGCGGCTGAAGCCCTGGCACGGGGGCGACGCTTCCAAAACGTCCAGCTCGCCCCGCTCCATGCGGCACAGGCGCAAGGCCTGCTCCGCGCACAGGTTGCGTATGTCTCCGGCGAAAAGGGGCGTGGCCGGAAAATGGGCCGCCAGTGTCGCGGCCGCGTCGGCGTTGTTTTCAACGGCCAGCCGCAGCCGGTATCCGGCCATGGAAAAACCCAGGGCCGAACCTCCGGCCCCGGCAAACAGAGAGACAACGGCCGGAGCTTCACGCGGCTTGGGCGCGCAATGACTGTCCCAGGCGGCGTTGAGCAGCTCCGGATAACTCGGTTTCGCGTCTACATGTTTCATTATTTTCAAGTAGTGGTTGTAATGGTTTGCGGAACGAGCCTTTGGCGGTGGAAATGCGGCGGAAAGGCCCTGGGCCGCTAGCCGTGTTTCCAGGCGAAAAGCTCTAGCCGGCGATGACGCCCCCGCAATGGGGGCAATGCCGCAGTAACGTGGAGCGTTCCGGCGCGTAAGTCGGTGGAGCTGTTTTCGGAACCGGTGCGTCCTGGAGTAGGCCTTGGATAAAGGCGGTGCCGAACCCGGTATGGGGCAGCAGTTCCGGGGCAAGCGCCAGCAGCCTTTGGAGCGCGGAGGCGATGGCTTCTGGCCGCCAGTGGCTTTCCGCTGCGCGGTTGTCCGCCAAGGCGGTCAGCAGAACGCGCTCCGGCGAGAGGCCGCACCGTACGATCACCGGGATTTCGGCGAGACCGAGACGCAGTGCTGCGGCAAACCGGGCGTTTCCCTTGATGATTTCGCCGTTGGGCGCCGCGACAATGGGCTGGTCGAAGCCGCACACGGCGATACTGCGCGCGATGCGCTCTATTTGCTCATCCGGGTGCGCCTTGGCGCTTTCCGGTAATGGGCGCAGCCGCTCCGGCGCGAGCCATGTCAGATGCGGGTCTATGCCATGCGTCATAAGAGAGATCCTCCATGCAGGAACGTCAAGTGCGGCTCGCGGGACAGTGCGCCACGGGCCGCACACGCTTGGGGCGTTATGAATATCAGGGCCAGAATTTTTGCCACATGCGCTGGGCCATGAAGGCGGCCACGGCGGCGGCGCCGGAAATGGTCCACATGCGTTGGCGCATTTCGCGCACGTCCTTGGTCAATGTTTCCACTTGCCGCTCCCGGACAAGACAACGCTCCCCGAGCAGGGTCTTAATTTCGGCGAGCAGGGTGCTTTGCTCGTGCTGCCCCGCCTTGAGCGCGTCTATGCTGGTCCAGATGTCGCGGAGTTCTTCACGCAGTTCTTGAGCGAGCATGGCGACATCCTTGTACGGCGCATCGTTTCGGGAATTGCGGGACGTTGCGCGCCTTATCCATTGGTTTGCGGCTCCTGGGGAGCTTGTTTGCCGTCTACCCAGCCTTGCGCGACCAGATAACTGACCACGATGCCGGCGAAGCCGAGGACCGAGTCTTCCGGAAGATGCAATCCAAGAAGGTCGTTGGCGAGCATGACCGCCGAGCCGATGATGGCCATCCAGAATTTTCTTGAGTTGAGCTTGTGCATGGGGGGACTCCTTTTCCCGTTATCATTGTGATGACTAGAGCATTTAAACTTTGAAAAAGTTGAAAGGCTCGGCAAAGATTTGCTTGCAAATCTTTGCCGTGAAATGATTGTAGGCGGGCTTTGCCCGCCGTTAAGCGATCATTTCAAGCGTTAACTGCTCTAGAGCATCTCACGCTTGAAAAGCGCTAGATGCTCTTATGCATTTCCCTGAAACAATTGGAAATTGTTTCAGGGGAGAGCCTTGTTTCAAGGCGAAAATGCGCTAGGTGTTCATATGGTAGTGGCCTTGATTGGGGCGCAGGGTTCAATGCGCGTGTCTCACAGCCTGACGCGCACAAGGGCTTCCCGATCACTGCATGCGCGCTCGATCCTGAACGGCACGCCCGCTGCCCGCCTGGCGCGGTCCAGCAGGCGCACGAATTCAGGATGCATGGGGCGCTTGAATTCGGCGGGGCGGAAGAAATCGATGCCCGGCCAAAAGTCTGCCCGAGGCGGATCATCAGGCAAACGGGCCGGCGCCCCTTTCCACCAGGAGGCCACGTCGAAACAGGGGCAGGCCTTGGTCACGCCGGGATAGTCGCGGTGTCCCATCACTGCGGCTTGGGGAAAATGCGCCGTGAGATGCTCCAACAGGCAACGCAGTGCCGCGAATTGGTCGTTGGTGAAATTCATCTCAGGCAGATCGGCCTGGGCGGCTTTGCCCCCAATGAGACATATGCCGATGGAACGTGCGTTGTGCCCTTGCACGTGGGCGCCGGGTTGACGCAAGGGGCGTCCTTGTTCCATGGAGCCGTTGCGGCGGATGACGAAATGATAGCCGATGCCTGTAAATCCGCGATCTTTGTGCCAGCGGTCGATGGTCGCGGCCCCGATGTCCATGTTGGGCGGGGTGTAGGCGCAATGCACGGCAATGGAATCAATGGTGCGTTTGACGTTCATTGGGCTATCCTCACAAAGGCTCTGCCGTCGCGGTGGTCGCCAGGTTTGAAGCCGCAACGGATATGGCAGGGCGTGGCCGTGCCGCCGTGATCCACAACGGAACGGGAATAGGTGTCTCCCGTGTCTATCCAGGAGGCGCCGCCGTCGTAGGATATTTGCACCGTGATGGTGCCGGAGAAAGCGCCCCATATGGCGAGGTCGAAAGGCCGTTGTCCATGCTGCGGGCACCAGCCTGCGACATGAAGAGGGGGGCAAAAAGGGTGCTCCGCGTCGAGTGTTGCTTGGATTACATGTGGCATGGTGGATTGTCTCCTTGTGTTTTCGCAATAATTTCAAGGATGCGCCGGCGTGAAAGGTTGTGTGTTTTTGCGAGAGCGCGGGTTGTTTCTCCTTGCGCGCGTGCGGCGCGGATGCGTTCGGCCCGGACAAGCCGCAGCAAGGAGTCGGGCATGGGCACGTCGATGCGGTCGCCGCCGAAACGGCGGGCCAGTTTTTGGGCGGACTCGGGACCGAGAAGCTCGCCCAAAGGGTGGGTCGGGGTGATGCTGCGCGGCACGTACAGCGGCCGGCCGCCATGCTGCGCCGTAAGGGACACGGTTCCCCAAACGCCGATGGCGTCTTTGATTTCGCGCAGTCCCGCGGGGACGGCGCGCCAATCAATCGCATCTAAATCAGCGGGGGAGAGGGGGGTACTGCCAATGTGTATGTTCATGTTTATTCACCTCGTATGTATAGAGTTACCACACAATTTGCGCGCTTCACTCCAGGCGCTACCGGTACCCGGAAGTGCTCCGGCATTTCCTGTTGACAGGGTAATTGCGCCGATTTTCAGGGAAGTGCGGTACTGAGGATGGGTGGCTCCGCCTTGCTTACGCAAGCGTCACATGTTCACGGGCGTTGATGAAAAATGCCGTATAAATAGTCATATTTATATTGAATTGTAGATTCAATTTTTTTGACCACAGTGCGGGGCGTCTTGCATTGAAATACGGCATGTCGAATTTGATAATATTGGATGCACACAAGTATTACCCTGAATAAAAAGGATATTAAGTTAAAGCGGAGCCTTGTTCCAAGGCGAAGCCGCGCAGGTCGAAAGGGATGACGTTTTTTCACTTGTAATTTACCGGCATCAGGATAGATTTATTTTGTGAGGACACCGATGCGTTTTGCTGATTCCTTGCCGGAAAAAATGTGCCTGGTCCTTGACATACGGGGGTAATGTGGGTAAAGGTAAAAAAGAGAGATTTTAATCGCCCCAAGTCGGTCTCGTCTCTATCCTCATGAAGGCTTCGGCTGTGCTCTGTCGAAGCCTTCAGTCGTTTGTTTTCTTGATGTACGTATTTTAGTGAAGTTTTACGTACTTTGTCAAGCGTCTCCTGAAAAGTGTTCACTTTTTAGATAAAATTACGTATTATTTTAGACATGGAATCGTTACTACGCAAAGGACGTACGGCGTCGGATCGCGCCGCGGCGGATACCGAGGCCTTTCGGGTGGCCTTGGAACGGCACATGGAACGCCTGGGGCACGGCGCGCAAAAGGATCTGGCGCGCATAGCCGGCTGCTCGCCCCAATACGTGAACGACATCATAAAGGGACGTTCTTCCGGTTCCATCGCCACAAGGCAGCGTATCGCCGAAGCCCTGGGTCTGACCTACGACGAGATGTTGGAAAGCGGGCGCAGGGAACTGCATGGCCCCGTGGAACCCGGCGAACCCAAGAGTGTCGTCTGCCGCGACACGGAGTTCATGACCGTGCCCATGGTCCGCGCCCGTTTGAGCGGTGGCGACGGGTCTTTTGTCACGGATGCGGACGTGTTGGGATATTACGCCTTTCGCAGCGATTTTTTGCAGCGCAAGGGACAAGCCAAGGCCATGGTCCTGTTTCAGGTCGCTGGACACAGCATGAGCCCGGTCTTGGAAAACGGCGATACCGTGATGGTGGACCAATCGCAGAACGAAGTAATCGCCGGGCATATCTACGCCGTGGGCATTGAGGATTCGGTCGTGGTCAAGCGTATTGAAATCGCCCCCGGCATGATGCTTCTGAAGAGCGAAAATCCTGAGTACGGCACGCGGGAGCTCCCGTTGCACGAAAACGCCAACGTGCGCGTTATCGGGCGGGTCGTGTGGAGCGCTCGCGAATATTGATCGTCGCCGCCTTCCTCCCTCTGCGCCGGCAGCGGCGAGCGGCGTTGCGAGAGCGCGCTTCTTCCCTCGTCATTCGGCTGGCTGCGTAAAACGTGTGCATCTATTCATTTTCTGCTGAAAAAACAAATATGAAGACGTTTTTCCGGCGATCCGGGACCTACCTCGGTCGTTCGGGCGCGAACTCCCTCGACTTTATTCCTTTTTTCCTGTCGTCGGAAAAGCCGTATTTTAGAGCATCTCACGCTTGAAAAGCGCTAGATGCTCTTATGCATTTCCCTG
>CAZFCK010000223.1:0-7667 GCA_964517355.1 uncultured Desulfovibrionaceae bacterium
GTCCAGGGGCCTCCCCTGGTCGTCGTGCGGGCGCGAAAGCCCGCGACTTTATTCCCTTTTATTGCAATCCATACCTCGTAACACGAGTCAACAACACGCACTAACTCCTCTGATAAATCGTCGGGGCCACCTGGGTGAGGGGCAGTTCCATTCCGGCCAGACTCTCGGAATGGCCGATAAACAAATACCCCCCGGGCGTAAGGTTGCGGCACAGTTTCAGAAAAAGCCGTTCCTGCGTTGTCTTGTCGAAATAAATAACGACGTTGCGACAAAAAATAATATGCATGGGCTTGGGCAGGGCAAATTCTTCCATGAAATTCAAACGATGAAACTGCACAACACGCCGCACTTCGGGAACCAGACGCACCAACTTTTTCGAGCGGTCCCTGCTCCTCATAAAATACTTATATTTCAAACTCTTAGGGACAACAGCTATCCGTTCTTCATCATATATCCCGCGCAATGCCTGCTGTAGCACCTGCGTTGATATATCCGTGGCCAAAATTCGAAATTGCATCCCGCCGACCAATTCCGCAAATTCACTACACACTATGGCCAATGTATATGGCTCCATGCCTGTGGAGCATCCGGCGCTCCAGATACGCAGAACGTGTCCTCTAAGTTTCTTATGAAACTCAGGGAGAATACTGCTCTTCATGAGGTCAAAATGCTGCGGCTCACGAAAAAAATCCGTAGTATTGGTCGTCACCACGTCAATCAGGTTGATCAATTCCTCGGCCATGCCCTCGCTGCTGAATAAGTAGTCCACATAAACGGCATGATCCTTAATATCCAGAAAACGCATACGTTTCTGCAACCGCGCTTCCACCATCGTCTTTTTCGACGGCGGAAGCTTAATCCCGACTTCATTATAAATAAACTGACTAAACCGGGAATAATCCCTGTCGCTCATTTTACTGCCGGAGATGGGAACACGGCTTTTGCCTTTCTTGGCCATAATCACACTGCACCATTATTTTACAATATATTGCGGAATGATAGCACAAAGTCCCGCTAAAAAGCAATAACGCCCTGTCGACACCGCATGCGCCATATCGTAAGTTCATGTCCGGACAGTTCGTCATTATACATCATGCAATACTGATTTGTCCTCCTGGAGATATCATGCGCCCCCCTATGCTTCGCATCGGCTTGCCACTCGCCATCGTTCTCGCGCTGTTGCTCGGCGCCTGGTTCACGCTTTCAGCTCTCGTCAGCCCCAATGCCTTTAAACCCCAACTCGCTTCCCTCATACACAAAGTAAGCGGATTGGAAGCGCATTTTCAGGGCGATGTGCAGCTGGACTTTTTTCCTTTCGGTCTGCGTTTTGAAAACGTCGATCTTTCCATGCCCGGGGGAGCGGCCGGTCCTCAAGGGGCCCCCTTGCTGCACATCAGCAAACTCCAGGTGCAGGCCGCGCTCATGCCTCTTTTGGACCGCAAAATCGTGGCCAACGCCGTCAAGGTCCAAGGACTTGAATGCAACGTGTTGCGCAACGCACAGGGGGTGCTCAACCTGCCGGAACCCCCGGTAAAGACAATCACCGCGGAAAAGGAACATGTAAAGGTCGTCACCACCCAGGGCGAAACACTGCTTTTTTCCTACCGCATCAGCGACCTGGCCATTGAAGACGCACGGTTTCTTTACGTGGACCAGGTCATGGGCACGAGTCACGAACTTTCCAGCCTCACGCTCAAGGCAAAAGACATCACCCCCGATGATTCCTTTCCCGTGCTCTTTTCCTGCCTTGTCAAAACGCAAAAGCCCGACATCGAGGGAAACATTCACATGCAAGGGCTGGTGACAGCCGATCCCCTGCGGCGTCTCATCGCCATACGGGAATACAGCCTCCAGGCGGAGATTCAGGGCAACGCCCTGCCGCACAACGCCCTCAGTCTCTCTTTAGCAGGCGCCGCGGCCCTGGACGGTACGGCCAAGACCCTGACGTTGCAAGACCTGCTCCTGCGCTGCGGCGCAAAGGCATCGTCCGCGAACGCGGACAACAGTCTTGCCTTGTCCTGCCCCCAGGCCTTGATGGACATGAATAACGGTATTCTCGACATCACTCCCCTAAGCATTGCCGGGCCAAAATTCAAGGGTAAATTGAAGCTGCACGGCGAGTCCATGACAACGTCGCCGCAACTCCAGGGCGAACTGGACATCCCGGCCTGCTCCCCGCGCAGCATTTTCGAAGCGTTGGGAATCGAGCCTCCGCGCGTTCCCGACCAACAGGCCTTGCAGCTCATGGAGTTGCAGACTGAATTTCAAGTGAATGACGCCCTGCTGCTCATCACCTCCGCAAGCCTGACCCTGGACGAGGCCACCCTGCAGTGCGTGGCTCGCTTGCAGCCTGACGCTGAAAAAGCATGGGTCGAATGTACCTGCGACGACCTGGACCTCGACCGCTATCTCCCCCTGAAACAATCTCCGCACGAAGAGCGTCCGGAAAAAGCGAAAAACGAGGCCAAAGACGCCACGCCCGCCGTTATCCCCGAGCAACTCCTGAAGCTGGATCTGGACGCCAAGCTGCGGGTCCGGAACCTGCACGCCGCCGGGCTCGCAGTCCCGGCTCTGGATACCCACGTGCAACTCCGGAAGGGACGCCTGGACGGTTCATACTCCCTGACGTCCTTTTACAAAGGCTCGGCCAAAGGAGCCCTCTCCGCTGACTTGAACGTTACGGATGCCCCACCGGCGACACTCACCTGCGATGCGAAAGACATACGACTCCAACCGTTACTGCGAGATCTGAGCGGCAAGGAACGTCTCTCGGGCACTGCGTCGCTACGCACCTCCCTGGACTCTCGCGGACTCGACCTGGATCAGTTACGGCGCAATCTCCACGGCACAATCTCTTTACGCGCGGACAACGGCGCGGTGCTCGGCTTTTCCCTCACCCCCAGCGCTTTGAAGACAGGCGGCAAACTCGCCAATGCAGGGGGCAGTATCGCCTACCAGAACGCCCAGGCCAAAGGCACCATTGATAAGGGCGTGGTCCACCTGCAAAGCATCTCGGCCCATTTCGCCCCCAATTCTTTACGCGGAGCCGGCACCCTGAACCTTGTCAACGAAACCATGCACCTTGATTTTACGGCCGATTTCCTGGGGCTGGCAGGCATCCCCATGACCGTACAAGGGCCATGGAGCGCTCCACAGTTTACCATGGCGCCCGTAAATCTGGTGCAGGAAGGCGCCAAAGCTTTGGGAAATGTCCTTGAATCGCCTGAAAAGGCGGGAAAAGCTTTGGGCGACTTTTTAAAGGGCTTCGCCCAATAAGTTCCCCCTGCCAGTGCGAGGTGGAGCGCATGGCCGTCCGGCACCTTTTCACGGGGGAAGAAAGCATCGACAATGTCCGATTCTCAGCAATATCTATTTGATATTACACAATCAACTGTTTTAGAATTGAAAAATTGGCTTGGAAACACCGCCCAGAATAGGCTCCGGCAAGGTTAATTTTTTTTCATATTCCAGCAAGATTTTCTCCATCTCAATCAGTAAAAAGAAATAATCCAATTTCTCTTCTACCTTTAACCACCCCACTAGCCTTGCCCCCGCTTCCCGCGGGGGTTTTTTCTGCGGCACAGGCGAATTCTCCCTTTTTTTACGCCGGACGGCGGCAACAATGCCGCTGCGTTCCATTCCCTCACCTGCAAAAACCGATTGACGAGTACAAGCTCTTGCCGGAGAATGACGCGCCTGCACGGCAATCGCAGTGGGTATAACTGAATAAAATAATATGACTATTTACTTTACTCCGAAAGTGCCTTCGGGGGGAGAACCCTTTTTAGCGGCAGCCGTTAGGCGCGGTCGTTTCGCGCCTTACGGATGGCGACAGCAACGCTAAGGGTTTCCCCATCGCATATCCAGCGAATTAATCAGCGTATCCTTAAGGATGAAGATAGCAGCGCTGGTTTTCCCCTCGGAAAAACAAGTCATTCTCACATTGCGGAGTTAAGGACATAGCCACATAAAATAAATTTCTGTGCTTCGCGGCCCGAGGTGCTCTTCAAACAGACATGCGGCCTCGCGTATCCATTCAACATCATGAAATTATGAATTATAATTTTTTACATAATTTTTTCAACATAATTTCTAAATATACATTAGATAAATCATAGATTAATCTTGCAAACCAACAACAGCTCTAGTAGGTTGTAAACGTGTTGTTTATTATGGTTGCCCTGCCATCGCACGGGGATTCGCGTGCCTAGCTATGTCCTGAAAGGTAAAACCGCACCGCTTACCGAACTCCGGCTCTTCCACCGGGAAGCGGCGTTGTTGCTTGCGCAACTTGCCGAACAAGCGCAGCGCTCTCCGGGGTTGATGCAGCATTGCTTGGTGCAGTTGGATCTCTCGGCCCTGGGCGAGGAGCAGGATGACCTGGATCTCGCAACCCTTGTGCAAGGATTGCGCGATCTGGGCATGTTGCCGGTTTTGCTGAAAGACGGAAGCCCGAAACAAATGACCCGTGCCCAAGAGCTGGGGCTGGGAATTTCCGGGCGGCAACAGGCCGTGCACAAGCAGGAAGGCCAGCCCGTCACCGTTGTGCGGCACGGTCTGCGGTCGGGGCAAAAAGCCTATGGACGCGGGGGAGATCTGGTGGTTTTGGGTCCGGTAAATTCGGGCGCCGAAGCTCTGGCGGACGGTACCGTACACATCTACGGACCATTACGGGGGCGAGCCATGGCCGGTGTCACAGGCAATGCGCAGGCGCAGATTTTCTGCCAGGCCTTGCACGCTGAACTCATTTCCATCGCAGGACTTTACAAGACCAGCGACAATCTGGACGCCGGCATGTTCGGGCGTCCTGTTCAAGTATTTTTGGACGACGAACGCATGGTCATAGAACCCATGGCCTGATCCGCGCGGCCATGGCGATGAAGGAGTGTTGATTGGGACGCATCATCGTTGTCACCTCCGGCAAAGGGGGAGCCGGAAAAACGACCACCAGCGCTGCCCTTGCCGCCGGTCTTGCGAAAAGCGGCTATAAAACCGCGGTGGTGGATTTCGACGTGGGATTGCGCAACCTTGACCTTGTCCTGGGATGCGAGCGCCGCGTAGTATATGATTTCGTCAATGTCATCCAGGGAGATGCCACTGTTAATCAGGCCCTGATACGCGACAAGAGACTGGACAACCTCTTCATTCTCCCTGCTTCCCAAACGCGGGACAAGGACGCCCTGACCGAGGAAGGCGTTGAACGGGTCATCAGCGAACTCGCCGCCACTCATGATTACGTGGTCTGCGATTCCCCGGCAGGCATCGAGCGCGGCGCGGTTATGGCCATGTACCTGGCCGATGAAGCCGTATTGGTGACAAACCCGGAAGTTTCGTCCCTGCGCGACTCCGATCGCATGCTCGGACTGCTGTCCAGCAAGACGAAACGCGCCTCCAATGGAGGCGCTCCAGTTCATTGCAGACTAATATTGAATCGTTACGACGCCGCGCGGGTGCAGCGCGGGGATATGTTGAGCCTGGAGGACGTCCTGGAAATACTCGCCATCCCCCTGCTCGGGGTCATTCCCGAATCCCCGGCCGTGCTGCATGCATCGAATGCCGGAGCTCCGGTCATTCTTGACGAAGCCAGTGATGCGGGGCAGGCGTATCTGGATGCCGTCGCCCGTTTTTTGGGCGAGGATCGCGCGCACCGATTCCTGACCGTGAAACGCCGCGGCTTTTTTTCACGGCTTTTCGGGAGATGACCCCAGGCGCATGAACGTGCGCGGCACACTTTGTCCGGCCGACAGTCAACGTCTGGCCAGGGAGAATGGGCATGCGTTTTTTTAATTACTACCGCTATCGCGATCGCAATAAAAGTGCGTGCACGGCCAAAGCCAGGCTGCAATGCATTGTCGCGCAGGAACGCATGCAGCGCAGCGGGTTCGAGTATCTGCCTCTTCTCCAGCACGACTTGCTTCAAGTAATTCGCAGGTTCGTGGATGTGGATCAGGACAATGTCACTATCGACATTGCCCGGCACAACGGCTGCGAATCCCTGGAAATTACTATTGCTCTGCCGCATGATAAACACCTGCAGGCGTCCTTGCCGCATATTTCCGACGCACCGCAGACTACCCCTGAAGCCGCAGGCGGGCGCGCGGCGTCAGTCGTCGCCGGCGAGTCGGACTCTGTACCGCCCAGCAGTGCCGTCCATCGGGAACCCGAGGAAGACGGCGCGCTTGCCGATCACCTGGAGCCCCAGGAACCACGAGAAGAATCCGCAGAAGAGCACCAAGAAGAACCTGAAAAGGAAGATGCTGTCATCTCATCAGGGAGCGCCTTGTCATGAGCTTCTTTGCAAATTTGTTCATTATCGCTTTGTTGCAGCTACTGTGCATTATTGTCAGTTTTTTCCTTCCGGAACTGCTTTTTCGTTTGAGCGGCAAAGACCAGCGTTGGCACGTCCCCGCCGCCTCCTCAATGCTTATCGTCTCGGTTCTGGCGCTCACCGGACTGTACGGAGCGGCCAAGGAATCGGCGCGCCCGGCGGCGCAAGCCGTCAACCAGGCCGCGCCTCCCGCGCCGCAGCAGACGGCACAAGCCGAGACGCCGGCAGCGCCTTCTCCGCCTCCTCCGGCGGATGAACCAGCAACCGATTTTTCCATTACCACACGTTTCGGCACACTCCCAATGAATGTCGGCGCCACAACGCCCCTTGAGCTGGCCATTGTGAACAACGGCGCAGCCACGCCTTTTTCCTGCGAACTGGCCGTCCTGAACGGAGAGGGTACGGAGGCCGCGCCGCAGAACTCCGTACTGGTGGATGCCGTCAACACCACCGGCATGCTGCAACCCGACGCTTCAGCCAGCTGTGCTTGGCGGATTTCGCCCCGCGTGGCCGGAGTTTATGTGCTGCAGCCAAGCATCGCGGCATCCGGCAGCACCAGTTCGCAGCAAGTGCGCATTGAAGCGCAAGCCGAGCACCATGCGGATGTGACTGAGCAGGTATGGGTCTTCAATTCCCGTAGCAAGAACAACGGGGCAAAGATTGCGGCCGCCTTGAAAAAGGCGGGGTTCCTCAACGCCATTGTCAAAGGCGAATGGAAAACACGCTCCGAGGAGCAGTATATTTTCTATCGCGACGTGACAAAAAAGAACCTGGATGCCTTGTTTGTTGAAATCGGCGACCCGAGCGTGCAACCCTATTATTACAATTCGGAACGGGTGGGCGCCAAAGTCAAAGAGTTGTTCGAACAGAATCCGGACCTGGGATTTCTCGTGATCATCCACTAGCGCATTTTCGCCTTGAAACAAGGCTCTCCCCTGAAATAATTTTCAATTGTTCCAGGGAAATGCATAAGAGCATCTAGCGCTTTACAAGCGTTAAATGCTCTAGCCCATTTAACGCTTGTAATGATTGCAGGCGGGCAAATCTTTACAGGGCCTTTCACCTTTTTCAAAGTTTAAATGCTCTAGAGCATTGTGACGTTGAAACAGGAATGCCTGGGCTGTGTTTCCAAATTCGTTATGAAAAAAACAAAATGCGAGGGGGGAAACCCTTTGTTAGCGCCATCCGTAACGCGCGGTCGTTTCGCGCCTTGCTGATGAAGACAGCAGCGCTGGTTCCCCCCCGGTAATTTTCATAAATCAATTACGGCTTTCGGACTTTTGATAAAAAAAGAATAAAGTCGCGGGCTTTCGCGCCCGCACGACGACCAGGGGAGGCC
>CAZFCK010000224.1:0-7665 GCA_964517355.1 uncultured Desulfovibrionaceae bacterium
AGCGCTAGATGCTCTTATGCATTTCCCTGGAACAATTGGAAATTGTTTCAGGAGAGAGCCTTGTTTCAAGGCGAAAATGCGCTAGCGGCAGCCGTCAGGCGCGGTCGTTTCGCGTCTTACGGATGGCGACAGCAACGCTA
Organism: uncultured Desulfovibrionaceae bacterium; assembly: GCA_964517355.1. Lineage (GTDB taxonomy): Bacteria > Desulfobacterota > Desulfovibrionia > Desulfovibrionales > Desulfovibrionaceae > CAZFCK01. The sequence goes on from CAZFCK010000224.1 coordinate 141, forward strand.
AGGGTTTCCCCCTCCCATATCCAGTGAATTAATCAGCGTTTCCAAAAGGATTCCCATTGCGCCGCAAACCGGTCATGCCCCCCGCCCCTGCAGCCGGGTTGTGGGAAATGCTCCCATTTGCGCCCGCAAACAAACACCGCTTGGCATTTTCTCTGTATTGATGTTATGTTCTAGCGGATATCTTTTTATGGTGTTGCGACGTTATGGATGCGCCTTTACCGAGTACCAACCACATGGATGATCGACACGCATGCACACCTTTAAACAAATACCATATTGGGGCAGAACCAGCTTTCGCCTGGCGATGCTGTTTCTTTTGCTGCTGACGCCCTTGATAATATGGGATTCTTTGCAGCTTGCCGCGCGTGTTCGTGAAGACGAACAAAAAACGCTGCAAAGTCTCGTACGGTTCTCCACCGCCATTTCCGCGGAAAACGACACCCTTATCGCCGCGGCCCGGGAAATGATGCTGGCTCTGGCCCAAGTCCAGGCCCTCCGGGAAGAAGACAGCGCCGCCTGCTCCGCGTTTCTGCAACGTGTCAGCCGGCAATATTCCCGTTACACGGTCTTCGCCAAAATCGACATCCACGGCGACGTGGTCTGCAGTTCCGGCCCCACGGACCCTTTTCTCAACGTCAGAGATGCACCTTATATACAAGAGGCGCTGGACACAAACTCCTTTGTCATTTCCCGCTTTCTCATCGGCCCGCTCTCCGGCAAGCCGGTCCTGATTTTCTCCCAACCTATGCACAACGACGCCGGTGAAATCAGCGGGGTCGTGGCCACGGGACTGAGCCTGGACTGGCTGGAAAAATATCTCTCAGCCATGCATCCGCAAAAAGCCCTCGTCGCCGTCCTCTTCGACGGCAACGGAACCGTGTTGGCCAATTTTCCGCCTGAGGCGTATGATATCGGGGAGTCCATCAAAGACTCACCCATGGCGCAGACCGCGCTCCACACGAATGACGCCATGCTGCTCACCATGGCGCCTGACGGCAAGGAAGCGCTCGCCGCGCTCACCACGGTCAAGGACGTTCCCGGCGAGCTGCATGTGGCCTGCTACATGGAGCGCGATATGGCCTTGGCGCCCGTGCGCGCCGCAATGGCACAACAAATTCTCATATATTTTCTCACCGCGGCCCTCTCTCTGACCTTTGTCATCATGGTCTCGAATAAATTGCTGTTGCGGTGGTTTCACGCGCTTTCGGCACAGGCGACCAGCCTGGCCCATGGCGATCTAACCGCACGCAGCCCCCTGCCACCCGCCGGTACGGAAATGGGCAGCCTGATCCGGGTCATGAACAATATGGCCCAGGAGATGCAAAATCGCGATGCCGCGCTGCGCGAAAGCCTTGTGCGGTATCACGCGCTCATCGAAAACTTCCCCGACGGCTCCGTGCTCCTGTTCGATCAGAATTTGCGCTACGTCCTCGCGGATGGGGCGGGTCTGCGGGACATCGGCCTCTCCAAGGATCAACTCCTGGGTAAAACCCTGCACGAAATTTTCGAGCCGGATCTCCGTGCGCAATTGGAGCCCCTTTATCACGCCGCGCTCAAAGGGCGCCATGTGCGGTTGGAAATGCCCTTCGCCCAGCGGGTCTACGACGTACGCATCGTGCCCGTCGCATATGGGGCAACTCCCAGTCACGGCATGGTGGTCACACAGGAAATCACCTCGCGCAAGCAGGCGGAAGAGGCCCTGCGCCACGCCAACGACGCCCTGGAAGAACGTGTCCGGCAACGCACCCTCGATCTTGAGCGCAGCAATCAGGAGTTGCAGCGTGAAATCCGGGAACGCGCCAATGTGGAAGAATCGCTGCGCCAAAGCGAAGCCCGGCTGAGCAGCATTATCGAAAACACTCCCGTAGGAGTATGCATTACTGATGAAAACGATACGTTCACCTATGTAAACCCGGCGTTTTGCGCCATTTTCGGCTACAGCGACCAGGAACTCATCGGGACCCACATCACCGCCCTGGCGCTGCAACAACGGCGGGAATTCCTGCTCGCGGCGCATCAAAACCTTCTGGCCACAGGCGAGACTCTCCATCTTGAGGGCGACGTTTTGCGTAAGGATAAAACGCGGCTCACCGTGCTCGCCGACGCCATCCGGATCAGGGGCAAAGACAACTCCAACAAGGGAGTTGTCTTCACCATGGACATAACATCGCGGAAACAGGCGGAGGACAGCCTGCGCGAAGCCAAGGAGATGGCGGAAAGGGCGAGCCGCGCCAAAAGCGAATTCCTTTCCATTGTGAGCCATGAAAGCAAAACGCCCCTCAACGCAGTGATCGGCTTGGCCGAACTCCTGCGGGACACGCACCTCGACGACGAGCAGCGGGATTACGTCGACGTACTGCTCAATTCCGCCAAGGTCATGCTGCGGCTAATCAACGACGTGCTCGATTTCTCCCGCCTTGAATCCCAAGAGGAAACAATCAGCAAGGAACCAATGGAAATCCGCCCCCTCATCGACCAGGCCATGAACATTGTTTCCGCCGAGGCCGGGCAGAAGAACCTGAAAATAACCAGGGAGATCGCCGAAAGCATCCCCAACGTCATCCTCGGCGACGGGCGCAATATGCAGCGCGTGTTGCAGCACCTGCTCTCCAACGCGGTCAAGTTCACCAATCAAGGTGAAGTGCGGGTGACGGTCTCCTGCCTGGACACCTGCTCCGGCTCCGAGGATGAAAATGCGATACCGTATGAAACAACGACGCCGGCCATGCTCGCCATTTCTGTGAGCGACACGGGAACCGGGATTCCTGAAGACCAGTTGCAACGCATATTCGACTCCTTTACCCAGCTTGACGGCACATTGAGCCGCGCCCACGGCGGCATCGGTCTCGGGCTGAGCATCAGCAGAGGTCTGGTGTCTCTCATGGGCGGCACTCTGGAAGTGCAAAGCGCTCCAGGCAAGGGAAGCGTTTTCACGTTCACCTGCCCCGTGGAGATTATCCATACGTGACGAGGCGGAGCCGCAAGCGGTCTTTCAAATTCAACGGAAAGGCAAAACTGAGCCCGTGGCGCTTCATATGAGCAAGACGAGGGTATGCATTCCGCAATTGAGGATTGATGGCGATACCCCCTTTGGGTATACTCGCACAATCCGGCCCTCTTCTCACTGCTCCCCCTTGCCCCCGTGCGGCGGTTTCAAGGCGGCTGAGGAGCGGCCCCGCACACCATACGGCATATGAGGAGCATGCAATGACCGGTCGTATCGAAACAGCCGAACACTTGAAAAACAACGTATTGGCCAGGCTGAAAAAAATCTCGGGGCAACTCAACGGCATTACGAACATGGTGGAAAACGGCAAGGAATGTGAGGACATCCTTACGCAGGTCAAGGCCGTGCGCGCGGCGCTCAAGTCCATGAACACCGTGATCGTCAAACGTTACCTCCTTACCTGCAACCAGGAAATGCGGCACAAGACGGCTGAGGAGCAATACCTGCAATTGGAAAACATGGTCACCATCCTGGCCCGATTCATGGAATAGCCCTTGCCTTTTATACCACTAGGGGGTATAGGTATTATTAAGGATATTTCAAATAGGCTCCAGCCATATTTCATAGAGGGTATACCGCCATCCTGGCAGTTTATTCCGGCGCGATCGGCAAGTTCCGTGACCACACGCGCTCGCAACCTCGTCGTATTATGACAAAGGAGGCCTTTATGTACCGCTACCGCATGGAGGTGTGGCCATGACGACCGTTACCCGTCTCATGCACACACCGGTCCGGGCGCTTTTGTTCAGCGCGCTCGCTCTTGTCTTCGCGGCAACCTGTTTCGCCTCGCAACTTCCAGCCCCAGCCGCCGACGCGGACTACGGAGCCGCCGAGGCCCGCCTGGTGGCTTCCGGCCTCCCGCAACGCTGGATTACGGCCGATCACAGCAAGCACAAAGTCTTGCAAGGCAATTTCACGTCCGGCCCCGAGGTCACGGCCGCCTGTCTCACCTGTCACAACGAGGCGGCCGCCCAAGTGCAGAAAACCATACACTGGACCTGGATCTGCCCCCAGGACCCGAACAAGGTCATGGGCAAGTACGGTCTGACCATCAATAATTTCTGCATCTCCGTACCTTCAAACGAACCGCGCTGCACCTCGTGCCACGCGGGTTACGGCTGGAAGGACAAGAGCTTCATGGAGACCGCGACGCAAAACGACGTGGATTGTCTTGTCTGCCACGAACAAACCGGCACCTATAAAAAATTCCCGACCGGTGCGGGAAACCCCGTCAGCGAACCCAAAAAATTCGACGGCAAAGACTTTTTGCCCCCAGAATGGAACAAGGTCGCGCAAAGCGTGGGGCGGCCCAACCGGAAAAATTGCGGGGTCTGCCACTTTTACGGCGGCGGCGGCGACGGCGTGAAGCATGGCGACCTTGATTCGTCCCTGCTCAAGCCCAACAAGGAACTCGACGTGCACATGGCTGTGGACGGACCCAACTTTGACTGCGTGCGCTGCCATACCACCAAGGCCCATTCCATTGCGGGGCGCTGCTACAAGCATCCCGCCAGCACGGACCCGAATCTGAGCCTGATCAACGACGACCAGATCACCCGCATCACCTGCGTCTCCTGCCATACCACCAAGCCGCACAAACCAGGACACAAGGCCAACGACCATACGGACAAAGTGGCTTGCCAATCCTGTCACATCCCCACCTTTGCCAGGGAACTCCCCACAAAAATGTGGTGGGACTGGTCCCAGGCCGGCGACAAAAATCGCAAGGGCGAAGACCAGTTCGGAAAACATACCTACGACCCCAAAAAGGGCGAGTTTGTCTGGCAAAAAAACGTGGTGCCCGAGTACTTCTGGTTCAACGGCGTCATGAACTACATCCTGGTCACCGACAAAATCGACCCGGCCAGCCCCGTCAAAGTCAACGCCGTTGTGGGCAGCAGGGAAGATCCCGATTCGCGTATCTACCCCTTCAAGGTGCATCGCGGCAAAACACCTTATGATCCTGGGAACGAGACCATGCTTGTGCCGCATCTGTTCCCCAGCAACAAAAACGACAGCGCCGCATATTGGAAAGGGTTCAACTGGACGGATGCCTCCCAGGCCGGCATGGACTACATGGGCCTGCCCTTCAGCGGCAAGGTGGACTTCGTGGAAACGGAATACCACTACCCCACCACCCATATGGTCGCCCCTAAAGACAAGGCAGTGGCCTGCATGGAATGCCATAGCGGCAACAGCCGCCTGGCCTCGCTCGCCGGATTCTACATGCCGGGGCGCGACAGTTTCGCCCTGCTCGACATGTTCGGCTGGCTCCTGGTGTTCGGATCACTGGCCGGAGTCATCGGCCACGGCGTGCTGCGCATGATCTCCAGCTCAAAAAGGGGGTGAGACATGAACAAACCAAAAAACACCGTCAGGGTATACCTTTATTCCCGCTTCGAACGCTTCTGGCACTGGGTGCAGGCTTTGCTCATGTTCGCGCTCCTGCTTACCGGATTCGAACTGCACGGCACCTACTCCCTCTTTGGCTATGAAAACGCGCATAACATCCATATCTATGCGGCGTGGAGTCTGCTCATCCTCTTCGCCTTCATCATCTTCTGGCTGCTGACCACAGGAGAATGGAAGCAATACGTCCCGACAATGAAGAAAATCGTCGATGTGGCGCGGTATTACGCATACGGCATATTCAGGGGCGAACCGCACCCCGTGCCCAAGACGCAACGCGCCAAGCACAACCCCTTGCAGCGTCTCACCTATCTCACAATCGTCTCCTTTCTGCTGCCGTTTCAAATGATTACCGGCCTGCTGTATTACTACTACAACGATTGGCCGCTCTGGGGGCTTGATTGGAGTCTCGGCCCCATTGCCTTCTTGCACACCCTGGGGGCCTTCCTCTTCCTGCAATTCATTATCGTGCATGTGTACATGACCACCACCGGCCACACCATCTTCGCCCATGTGGCGGCCATGTGCTCCGGATGGGAAGAGGTGGAGGACGAAACAACAGTCCAGGATTGGGAGGTCAAGAAACCTTCAGGCGCGTAACCGCTGAACCGGGCGCGCAGCGGCGGCCTTCCGGGGGGGAAACTCACGCACGAAATGCTCCCCCGGAAGGCCTTTTCGCGGCAGCAATCCAGCGCATTTTCGCATTTGGATAAGGCTCACCCTGAAACAATGTTCATTGTTTCAGGAAAAAGCACAAGAGCGTCTATACTATTTCAAAGTTGAGGTGCCCTAAAAGATCCATCGTATCTCCTCTTGACTCTCCAGCCTGTCCTGCGCATGTTAGACGCACATTTTATCCCAACGGATGGTGAGCAGCTCCCCGCGCCCTGCGGGGAGAAAACAGCGGGGCGCCGCTTCGCCTACAGACCCTTTTTCATTGCTTGAGACCAACAAAATGATACACATTTTGTGCTCTCAGGAGTATATTCCCAAGAAGGAGTGACTTGATGGAACCGACCTTTGCGGAAGCAGTAGCCGATGTCAGTGAAATTATGCAGTTCGAAAACTGGTTGCGCTTCTATTTCCTCTACCAGGAAGAAGACGAACTCGTGGTGCGCATCCCTGAACAAGCCATGGCGCACTTTAAGGAAAAATATCCGAACCTCGCTCCCCTGGCCGAAATCATGAACAACGACACCATCACGTATGAAAAAAGCGTGAGCACGGTTTGCACGTTCGTGGTTTCCAGCCTGGATGGGAAAAAGTATCGTCAGGGAGTTATTCCCGGCGTGCTGGACAGCCCCGAATTCCAAAACGAAATGTACCTGTTCCAAATGTGGACCCAGAACCATGAAAAACAATTGGAACAGACACCCATGGAATTCCAAATCTGGCGGCAACTTTTCGCGGAATGGAAACAATCGGATTCGGTGCAGAAACTCGTGCAGCAAGAAAAGCAAAATGCCCCGCGAGTGACAAAATGCACCACCGGAACCATGCAATAACAGGAGTCTTATGCAGTCAGAAGCGCAAGCCAAAACCGTAAGTCACAGCCGCATGGTCCTCACGCAATTGATGCTGCCCCAGGATACCAATCCTGCGGGACACATCCATGGCGGCGTTATCCTGAAATACATCGACACGGCCGGAGGCATCGTGGCCATGCGCCATTGCTCGGGAAACGCCGTGACCGCGGCCATCGACCGCGTGGACTTTCTCAAACCCGTCCACGTGGGAGAACTGGTTCATTTCCGGGCCAGCCTCAATTGGGTGGGCCGCTCTTCCATGGAAGTCGGCGTCAGCGTGTGGGGCGAAAACATCTTCACCGGCGAAATGCGTCACACCGCATCCGCCTACCTCACCTATGTGGCTTTGGACATGGACGGCAAACCCACGCTTGTGCCCCCGCTGCTGCTGGAAACCGAAGACGATAAGCGGCGCAACAAAGAGGCGGCCATGCGCCAGGAATTATGGAAAAAGCAAAAGCTCAACATGCAGAAAAACCGCATGTGATTTCACGGCTCACCCAACTACCATTTCCCATTTCCGGTGTATTTAAGGAAACGCTGATTAATTCACTGGATATGCGAGGGGGAAACCCTTTGAAAA
>CAZFCK010000225.1:0-7659 GCA_964517355.1 uncultured Desulfovibrionaceae bacterium
AAAGGTTTCCCCCCGGAAAAACCTAACAAGTCTTTAATCAGTGCTTCCCTAAATTATTTTATGCCCCCCCCCCGGGGGGGGAAACCTTCTCCAAAAACTTCAACCCTTGGGCGCGGTCGTATCGCGCCTTAGGGTTGAAGATCGCAGCGCTGGTTTTCCCCGGGAAAAACATGTTTTTTTATCACTCGATGGTCCGCACGCATCTCCAAAACGTTGTGACCAGCATAATGTGTACGTATGTTGACAATGAAAAAAACGATAACCGCGGGTCCAGGTGGTGCGTCTTTTCCAAAGGCGAAACGGGGCAGTTTGGGAGATGGAGCTACTCTTCCTCCCCCCAGGCCTTGGCGCTGCGGGCCACTTTTTTGCGCACGTTTTTCCAGTCGGTCTCGTGGGTGAACATGGATTCCGGCAGGGCGGCCAGCATTTTTTCATAGAGGCTCAAGGGAACCGTGAAGGTCAATTCGTCGGCTTTCATGAATTTCCTGGCGGAGGGATCGAACCCGCCGATGACGGCTTTCTCCAACCCCTGTTCCTTGTAATAGAGCGGCCAGGAGAGCATGTTGGTGCAGCCCGCGCCAAAGGGGGAGACCACGCATTCCATGTCTCCCGTGGTGAAGACCGCCTGGGTGAAGAGACCGCACAGCACCTCGGGGCGGGCGAAAAAGATGACGAACTCCGGCTGTTCCCCGCCGGTGAACAGGGACAGGGGCTTGAAGATGCAATACTTGGCCGGGGCTTCACGGGGGTTCACCTTGAGCATGAATGCGCGCATGGCGTCGGGGTTCGGCATGTACCGTTCACCGTGCAGAGGCGTGCCTTCGAACCCCGTGGACACGTAATGTTCGATGAACCTGAGGTGGGGTTTCATCATTGAGCAATAGTACACGCCCCCGGGGCATCCGTATTCCTCCGTGGAAATGAAGGCCGCGCCGCGTCTTTTCCTGGCCAGCCAGACACTGCCCATGACACAGGTGAAAGTTTTCATGACCTCCCGCATGTCCAGCTCCCCCCGGTCCTCCATCTCGCGCGAGATGGGTGTTCCCACTTTCGGGCCGAAAGCGTTTTCCGGCTTTATGTCGGAGTAGTGAACGCCGAAGGGTTCTTCGCTCAATCCAAGATACCCCATGAAGATAGCGGTGCCGTCGAGTATCGGTTTCATCGTCATGTCTTTCTCCTTTGGCTTGCGTCAATTTTTACTGCCGGGCGGGCATGTTGCTATTTGGCATGCCCTTTCATATCATGCTCATGGACAAGATAAATACCGCATGTAGAAAACTCTTTTCCCTTATTGGGCATAATGATGCAGGATTTTTTCAACGACGTGCCGCTGCTGGTGGAGGTGGCAAGGCGGAAGAGCTTTTCCAAGGCGGCGGAGATACTTGGTATCGGCGTATCGACCCTGTCCAGGCGTATCAAGCTGCTGGAAAAGCGGATGGGAGTTCTGCTCTTCTACCGGGATACCCGCAACGTCGAACTCACGGACAGCGGCGCGTATCTGCTGGATCGGTGCGGCTTTGTCCTTGAAGAGGTGCAGAAGGCCTATGACTCCGTGGTCATGAACATGCAGAAGCCGTCCGGGCTTATTCGCATCTGCATGTTTTTGGATCTGTACGACGGGCTGTTCAAAAAAGTGCTGCTGGATTTCGCCGCCAAGTGGCCGGATATCCAAATGGAGCTGACCTTCATGGAGCATCCCGTGGACATGCGCACGGACCCTTTTGACGTGGCCTTTTTTACCGGGCCGTCCATCGCCCCGGCGTTGATCGCCAGGAAGTTGTTGACTGTTGAGCCTTTTCTTTATGCCGCGCCCAAGCTGCTTGAGCGCTATCCCCTGCCCGGGGAGCCCTCCGACCTTCACAGTCTGCCATGCATCGTGCTTCAGCGCTACGGGCGGCGATGGCCCATGCACAACGGCAACCGGCAGGTGACAGTGGAAGTGACACCTCAGTACAGCTTCAGCTCAGTGGAGATGTGCCGTGATTTTCTCCTGGCAGGGCATGGTGTCGCCATGCTCCGCAGGGAGCGGGCCGAGCCGGATGAGAAGGCGGGGCGTCTGGTACGATTGCTCCCGGACTGGAGCGGGGGGTTCGTGCACGACGTGAATCTCGTGATGGGCTCCAGCCAGCTTCCACAGAGAGTCCGGCTGTTCGTGGATTATGTGTTGTCCCATTTTTCCTCGTGACTACCAGGCCTGTTGGGGCTCCGCCCCAAACTCCACCAGGGGGGAGCGCCCCCTGGACCCGCGAATATCATGTGTGGAAATGTAACTATGCAAACAAATTGTACAAAATAAAAGGTGTTGGAGATTCTTAAGAACCTTTAACAAAAGGTTCTCAAGCCGCTGGAGGCATTCCCGTCTTCAGGGCAGTGGCCGGACTTCACAGGCGAAAAGCCTATGCGGAGTCCCCCCTGAAACGGCGTCCAGGAATTCATCGTTCACAAGATCATTGACGCAGGCTTTATTGTCGGTGGGGTTGCCCCATCCGAAATCAATCCAGACCACACCGGCGGCCGTGTCCCGAGTCAGCTTGGCTTTTACATGGATGCGGCCGCTGGGAGACTGGACTTCCACGGCTGCGCCTTCGCGTATGCCTCGTTTGCCGGCATCCTCCGGGTGCAGATAAACAAGGGGTTCGGGATAGGGTTTGGTTGCGCGCGGTAAATTTTTAAAGCGGGTATGCACGAACTGATGCGGTCTTCGGCTGGACCCCAGCAAGGGAAACGCGGCGCCCACCAGGTCTCCCGGCGCCAGCGGCTCACCAGCCGGAAGATGGTAGTCCGGCAATGGCGGCAGCCCCAGATTTTCAAACCAGTGGGAATAAAATTCCAGTTTCCCGGTGGGGGTGTTGAACTTCTGTGTTTCATATTTCCGGTACTGGATTTGCGGGCTTACAAACGCGATCTGCTCGGCGGCCAGGCGGTCAAAGCTCATACCGCTGGGTTTGACCATGAAATTGATCCAGGAGGCGTCGTCGCGAAACGGATAGTCCTGTTCCAGCCCCATTTTTTGGGCCAGGGCGTATTCCATCTCGAACACGGACCGGGCTTCGCCGACAGGTTCGGCCACTGGGCGGGCCAGCGCCAGGAATGCGCCTTTGGTACTGGAATACCCCCTGTAGCCGTAGGCTTCAAAATCGGTCGTGCAGGGCAGTATCAAATCAGCCAGCTCGGTGGTTGCCGTGGGAAAAATATCGCAGACCATCAAAAAATCCAGTTTGTCCAGGGCTTGCCGGTTCCGCGCGGGGTTGCCCTGCGTTATGACCGGATTGCCGTGATGGACGATCATGGCCCGGTGCTTCTCAGCTTCCCCGTTAAGCAGGGCGTCCTTGATCATGGGAAAGGGAACATGGACAGGCGCGGGAAACCGGTCGTAGCCGATGCGCGCGGTTTTGTCCGCCTGACGGGTCGGCAGTACCGGCGGATGGGGAAAGGGCATCAGCACGTTTCCTCCCGGCGCGTCCCAGTTCCCGGTCAATCCGGTGAGGATGGCGATGGTGCGCACGGTCTGCACGCCATTGGCGTACATGTCCAGGCCATTGCCCTCGTAGATGGCGGCCGGTCCGGCGGTCGCGTAGGTGCGGGCCAGGGCCTCGATGTCCCTGGCCGGAACCCCGGTGTACGGTTCCGCCCACGCAGGGGTGAAGGCCAGCACCCGATCGGCGAGGGCTTCGAACCCGGTGGTGTAGGTCGCCACAAAATCCTTGTTGTAAAGCCCTTCCTTGATGATGACGTGAATCATGGCCAAGCCCAGGGCGTTGTCGCCCCCGGGCTTGACCTGAATCCACTGGTCCGCCTGTTTGGCGGTTTTGCTGTAATACGGGTCGATGCAGATAATTCGGACGTGCCGGGCTTTGAGACGCGGCAGAATATTGTCCATGCCGTCGAAGGCCGAATAGGCGGCGTAACGTTCGATCTCCACGGGGTTGCTGCCCCAGAAGAGGACCAATTGCGTATTTTCATAATCGGGTTCTGGCCTGATGGCTCCTGTCACCGATTTATAGGCGAGCATACGGGGCGCCATACAGATGTTGCCGACACTGGTGAGGTTGGGGGACCCATAGGCGCCCATGAATTCCAGGAATCCGTCACGGCTGTTGTAAGAAACCGGCGCCCCGGTGTAGCGCACCAGGCTGAGCGGTCCGTGGCTGTGTCTGATCTCCCCCAGCCGGTCGGCGGCAATGGCCAACGCCTCATCCCAGGAAACGCGCTTGAATCCTCCGGAGGTCTTGAGCAGAGGATGGGCGAGCCGGTCCGGTGAACGTTGCATCTCCACATTGGCCATTACTTTGGAACAACAGTGCCCACGGTTGATGGGATGGTCAGGATCACCTTTGACGCTTATTTCGCCGTTGGCATTTCTGGTCGCGACCACGCCGCAATTGTTGTGGCAGATCTGGCAGAGCGTTCTTATTGTCTCGGATTTCATAACCCTTCTCTTGTTCACGGACCGGCGGCATCGGTAAGTGGTTTATTTGGTCTGTTCGAGGGCCTTTTGCAGAAACGTCTGGTCAACCACCTGATCCATGGGGATGGGCTCTTTGATCAGCTCCACGTCCATGGAAATCTTTTCAATGGCTTTATGACCTTCAGGCGTGATGATTCCGTCGTGGCTGAAGCTCTTGCGGATGTCGGAGATAACGGCTGGGTCTTGCGGGCCGAGCAGATAGGGTGCGACCAGTTCGGTGATTTCGACGCTGTCGTGCGTCTCTTCCCATTTCATGGCCCGCACCAAGGCGTTGATGAAATGCTGTACGATCTCGGGATTGGCCTGGATATAATCCGCCGTGGCCATGACCACTTTCTGCGGATATGTATCGGTGCCCAGGATCTCGCGGTGTTGTTTGGGGTCGTTCATATCAACGAGTACAGTGGCGCCCCTGGACACCAGTTCGGCTTTGATCTGGCCGCTGCCAAAAGTGGCGTCTATGGCCTTGTTCTCATAGGAAGGCACAGTGGCCGATCCGGGCAGGGTGGCGAAGATGACGTCTTTTTCCGGATCAAGGCCGTAATGGATCAAAATGGCGGAGACAAAGGCCCTGGGACCAGAACCCGGCATTTTGGCGGAGATGGTTTTGCCTTTGAGGTCCTCCACGCTTTTGATCTCCGGACGGGCCAGAATCGCCCAGGGATGCGTGGACGTGGTGGTGATGAGATTCTTCAGTACGCGGCCTTTTTCGTACATTTTCAGGGCCTGGTCGTAGCTGGTCAGGGTAAACTGGACTTCACCCGCCAGCATGGCGGCCACGGACAACGGGCTCGACTTGAAATTGACGAATTCCACCTCCAGGCCCTCGTCTGCAAAATATCCCAATTTATCGGCCAGATAGATCGGAATTCCATAATTATCCTGACCCGGCTGGGCCAATTTGATTTTTACAGTGTTGTCGGCGGCTTGAACCATAATCCCGCCCTGAACCAGGAAAAGGGCGATGCAAAGCAGGAAAACGGCCACTAACTTGTTCATTTTTGATAACTCCTCTGATGTTATGTATGTTCTGTGGCAGGACGCCATTTGAGCAGGCGGAGCTCCAAGAATCCAAGACAAGCGTTGAGTAGGGCCATTAACGCCATGAGAACGATGATGCAGGTGAATACCCGGGGGATGTCGTACATGGACCCGGCGAATTCAACCATCCAGCCCAGTCCTGCGCTGGCGCCGATGTATTCGCCTACCACGGCGCCCAGCAGTGCCGCGCCCAGACCGGCTTTGATGCCTGCCATGAGCCAGGGCACTGCGGAGGGCAGGACCACTTTGAGGGTGACCTGGCGGGTGCTGCCCCCCATCAGCCGGACCGCGTTGACCAAGGCCTGGTCCACATTTTTAAATCCGGCGTAGGCATTGAAAAAAACCAGAAAAAACACCATCAGCGCGGCCAGAAATATTTTGGATTGCATTCCCAGCCCGAACCACAAAATGAATATCGGCCCCAAGGCCAGTTTGGGGATGCCGTAAAAAGCCATGATGATGGGGTCCAGAATCCGGGCCGTCAGGTCGAGTTTGCCTAAGACATAGGCTGCCAATATGCCGGTCACGGTTCCCAACACCAGGCCGGCCAGCGCCTCCCCCAAGGTGATTTTGATATGGGGCAGAATATCACCGCTGGCAAAGGCCTCTTTTATATCGAGGGCAATGGCCGTGGGCTGGCCGAAAAAAAAGGTGTCGATCAGCTGAAAACGAGCCAGCAACTCCCAGATGCCAAGTATGGACAGGATTAAGACGCACCGGAGAATCAACGCTACCCGGGCCTGGGACTTCCGCGTCCTGTGATCAGCCACAGACCGCTCCATTGGTTTTCAAGATCTCATCACGCAAATCGTTCCAGATCGTTTTCTGCAACGCCACGAACTTCGGCTGGAACCGCGTTTCCAGAGCCGAACGGGGGCGGGCCAGAGGGATCGCATACTCGTTTTTGATGGACGAGGGCCGCGCGGTCATCAGGATAACCCGGTCGGCCAGGGTGATGGCTTCCGCCAGATCGTGCGTGACGAACAGAATGGTCTTCCGGGTGGTCTGCCAGAGCTTGAGGATTTCACCCTGAAGCATTTCCCTGGTGAAGACATCCAGCGCGCCGAAAGGCTCGTCCATGAACAACACCTCCGCGTCGGAAGCCAGGAGGCGCATGATCATCACCCTTTTCTTCATGCCACCGGACAACTCATGGGGGTAGTTTTTCTCAAAACCGTGCAACCCGGCGGCATCAAGCAGGTTCCTGGCTATGTCCCGGCGCTCCTTCTTGGGCATGCCCCTGATTTCCATGGCCAGTTCGACATTTTCCAGGGTGGTGCGCCAGGGCATCAGGGTGTCGGTCTGAGACATGTACCCGATACGCGGCGTTATGCCGGTCAATAGCCGGCCATCGAAAAACACCTGCCCCTTATCCGGAGGAATGAGACCGGACATGATATTCAGAAGCGTGCTTTTGCCGCAGCCGCTGGGACCCACAATAGCGACGAATTCATGATCGCCAAGTTCCAGGTCGACATCATGGAGGGTGACAATGGTCTGGCACGATGGCGTGGTGTAGGAGTGAACGATCCCTGACGCCGCCATTTTTATCCGGGCGGCGGGGGCGCTTTTCGACGAGGCGCCATGGTCTGTGAAAATATCCCCAGGTACGATTTCAGAAGATTTTACAATGCGTAGTGGCTCTTTCAATAGAACTCTCGTTTCGTGTGATTCAGTCTCACGGCGTCCATAACCCCGCCTGTTCCCATTCTTTTCATATTTCGGCGGTGGTGTTTCGATAATATTTGGTATGATATGCCACATCAAAAAAATAAATCAAATCGATAGTTCATATTGATATTGTTTTTGTCCATTTGAATGTCCAATGAGTGAGCGCTGTTCCGTCTTGAAATACGGCTTACACCTGAAAAAAATCCATTTTTTCAGATAAAAGCATAAGAGCATCTATGCATTACGACTTTCGGACTTAACGAAATACAGGTCGCGGGCTTTCGCGTCCGCACGACGACCATGGGAGGCCCCTGGACGCCGGAAAAAGGACAATTGAATTCTTATTTTTTCAACAAATATAGAATGTTATTGTGTGCGCTCCGCTCGGAAAGTCGAGGCTGCGATGCGTTAGAGCATCTCACGCTTGAAAAGCGCTAGATGCTCTTATGCATTTCCCTTGAACAATTGGAAATTGTTTC
>CAZFCK010000226.1:0-7655 GCA_964517355.1 uncultured Desulfovibrionaceae bacterium
GCGCTTTTCAAGCGTGAGATGCTCTAGAAACACAGCCTAATCAGCGTTTCCTTAGTTGTATTTTTCAGCGAAAATTACAATTCACCGTCGTAAACACAAATGGGTTAACAATAAGCCGCTTCATGTGCTACTAGTTGAATGGCATTTCCGGCTTTCCGTGATTCGACCCTTCAAGGAGTACAGATATGGCCATGTATCGCGATGCGTTTCGCAGCGGTGTTTTGCAGCGCTCGGCGGCAGCGGCCGTGAAGCGTCTGGAGCATTGCGACCTGTGCCCCCGGCAATGCGGCGTCAATCGTCTGCAAGGGGAGCGCGGCATCTGCCGTACCGGGAGACTGGCGCACGTGGCAAGTTATCATTTGCACTTTGGCGAAGAAGCGCCGCTGGTGGGGGAGCGGGGCTCGGGCACCATATTCTTCGCTGGCTGCAATCTTGGGTGCGTGTTTTGCCAGAACTACGACATCAGCCATAGCGTGGCGGACAGCCCTGAGGTGGAACCCCGGAAATTGGCCGCGATCATGTGCGAGTTGCAGGATAAGGGGGCGCTGAATATCAATTTTGTCACACCGTCGCATGTGCTGCCCCAGATACTTGAGGCTCTGGTCGTTGCCGCGGATATGGGGTTGGAGGTACCCCTGGTGTACAACACCAGCGCGTATGATTGTGTTGATTCACTCCAATTACTTGAAAACATAGTCGATATATACATGCCGGACGTCAAGTTCTGGGATGAGGAGCCGGCGCGCCGCTATTGCAAGGCCCCTGATTATCCGGATCGGGCGCGTCTGGCGCTCGTGGAAATGCATCGTCAGGTGGGAGATTTGGAGCAGGACGCCAAAGGCAGCGCCATCAAGGGGCTGTTGGTGCGCCATTTGCTCATGCCCGCCGGGGTGGCGGGCACGGCGCAGTGGATGCGCTTTTTGGCCAGTGAGATTTCGCCCCGCACCTATGTGAACATTATGGATCAGTACCACCCCTGTGGCGAAGCGTCCGCTTATCCTGAACTCAGACAACATATTTCTGCCGCGCATTATCACGAGGCCATGGACGCGGCGCGCGAAGCGGGCCTGCAACGTTTGGACAATCGCGAGGCCAGGATCACGCAACATTTGCGCCGGCTGTTGATGGATAGCGATGCATTGTAAGTGTGTATGCCAATTTTAGACAATTTTGTCTTATGTAAAATTTATATTTAGACATCATTGTAATTTATTTTACTTCCCTATTGTTTCTATTTTTGCTATCCACGCGACATCGTGAATGTCTAAAGAATTGGCCCGAAAGTTGTTAAAGAGAAAACCACGGCACCAAGGTCACTGCTTCAGTGAATGATTTGCTACAAAATGGAGGAGAACTCGTTATGCAAAATTACCCCGTATTCAATTGCAAAAACGGCGACGACGTATTGAAGGCCGTTAAAGAGTACAACGTCAGCTTTGTTCAGTTTTGGTTCGTAGATATTTTGGGCACGCTCAAGAGCTTTCAGATCACTCCCAACGAGCTTGAAGCGGCCTTTGAGGAAGGCATGGGATTCGACGGTTCCTCCATTTTGGGGTTCACGCGCATCCATGAATCCGACATGGTTGCTTTTCCCGACCCCACCACGTTCCAGATCTGCTCCTGGCGTCCCACGGACCGGCCTGTGGCGCGCATGTTCTGCGACGTGAAGAATCCCGACGGCACTCCCTACGAAGCGGACAGCCGCTATGTTCTGAAACGGGTTATCGAGAAGGCCGCGCAGAAAGGCTATTCCTACTTTGTGGGACCCGAGCTGGAGTTCTTCCTTTTCGCTTCTCCCAAGTCTCCCGAGATCCTGGACCGCGGCGGCTACTTCGACGCTCCTCCTCTGGACCTAGCCAACGACGTGCGCCGGGACATCATTTTCAGCCTGCAGTCCATGGGCATTCCCGTTGAATACAGCCACCACGAGGTTGCCCCCAGCCAGCATGAGATCGATCTGCGCTATCAGGACGGCTTGACCATGGCCGACGTGGCCATGACCTACAAGGTCGTGGTCAAGGAAGTGGCCCGCAAGCATGGCTGCTACGCCACATTCATGCCCAAGCCCCTGTTCGGTGAAAACGGCTCCGGCATGCACGTGCATCAAAGCCTTTTCAAAAACGGCAAGAACGCCTTTTTCGATGCCGGAGAGCCGCACAATTTGAGCGCCGAGTGCAAATGCTACATCGCCGGGTTGCTGAAGCACGCCAAGGAAATGGTCTGCGTCACCAACCAGTGGGTCAACTCCTACAAACGTCTTGTTCCCGGCTACGAAGCGCCGGTCTACATCGCCTGGGCGCAGCGCAACCGTTCGGCCCTGGTGCGGGTACCCATGTACAAGCCCGGCAAGGAAGCCGCCACGCGCATCGAATTGCGCAATCCCGATCCCGCGGCCAACCCCTACCTGTGCTTCGCGGTCATGCTGGCCGCCGGCCTGGAGGGCATTGAGAAGGGCTACGTACTCGAAGCCCCCATCGAGGACAACATCTTCGCCATGACTCCGGAAGATATGCAGAGACAAGGCATCGACGCCCTGCCCGGCTCCCTTTTCGAAGCCGCCACCTTGCTGGAACAAAGCAAGCTGCTTAAGGACACCCTGGGCAACCACCTGCATAAGAACCTGGTGGCCAACAAGATGAAGGAATGGGACGAGTACCGCATGCACGTCTCAGAGTATGAAATCGAGAAATATTTGCCTATACTGTAAGTCTGCCTCTACGCAATTGCCCCAGTCCGGACATCTTTGTCCGGGCTGGGGCATTATGTTTTCACAGGGGATAACCTGAAAAGGCCTTGTTCGGGGAAAGTCCCCAAGAGGGCCGGGCGACCGTTTCCATGCGGTGCGCCTCAGGCGTACGTCAGATAGGAGCTGAGATCCTTGCCGAGGATATTCCGCAATTCGCGCAGATCATTTTCCGGAACCCGCACGAAGGCGAAGCCGAACACGCTGTAACGTCTGTAATCCACGGGCCGGAATTCGAGAAGCGTGCTGAACTGCGCTGTAAAGGATGCGTAATCCACGGCGGTGATCCGGCTGCGGTCCAAATGGGGGGGTAAATCCGCGACGACAATGCCCCACACGTTCCCTTTGCGTTTTTCAAGAATCGAAGGCCAGTGCGGTTCCTTGCTCTGCAGGTAACAGTCGTAGGGGTTGACGCCGTAAGCGTAGTGCGCGACATCGGTGCAACACCAGCCGGCAAAGCGCATGGGGTTGATCTCAATGGGTACGATTCCCCTTTTGGGATCATTGCGCAATTCAGCGTGAATGGGGAAATTACGCAACCGAGCGCGGTCTCCGATCTTTTGCAGCACCTTGCGGAAGGGATCGAGCCATTCTTCTATAATCGTGGGGGAGGTGACGTACACCCTGTCGCTGACATCGCTGGACGAAGCGAAAAGATGCCCCAGGATATTGATGATGACGACCCGTCCATCTTCGTTGTAGTAGGCGTCCACGGCGAATTCTTCACCGCCTATGCAGGCTTCGATAAGGAAACGCTCCATATCCAGCACTTGCATGGGGTATTGTCCCTGCACGCCGGCCACCTCTTTTTCCACCACTTCCAGTATGGCGTTCCATTCTTCGATATTGTGCACCACATGCACGCCGAGACTGAAAAAACCCACAGCCGGTTTGACCACGAGCGGAAATTCCAGCGTGCCGGGGTCAATGTGCCGCAATGCGGACAGGGTGGAATTTTTGAAAAAGAAATCGGGAAAATCCTCGCGCAGCAGTTCCCGAAAAAGGACCTTGTTTTTAAACATGCGGATGTATCCAGGCAGCGCGCATTCATTCAGGTGGGCGTCGATCCACTGGATGGCGTTTTCGGAATTGGCGTATATTCGCGGCAGTTTTCCCTGTTTGCGAGCCTGTGAGATGAAATGTTCCGTATTGAGACGCTGCGCCCCGTTGCTGCCGAAGACTGTCCGAGCCGTGGCGTTGTCCAACACGGGAATGTCCTGGTCGATTATCGTTTGTTTCAAAAATTCGGATACGTACGGCTTATCAAGTATGATCATCGTCTTCTCGAGGGTTTGGCGGAGGATGTATCAGCCCGTTTTCGCCTTGAAACAAGGCTTGCACGATAACTGCTATAAAGCTTTAAAACTTTTTCAAGTTCAATATCTCGATTTTTTGAGTGGAGCGCATATTATATAATAATATGTATTTGTTGAAAAAATGAATCAGATAGTCGTTTTTCCGGCGTCCAGGGGCCTCCCCTTGTAACGCTTTTTTTGTCCGAAGGCCGTAGTCAAAGTGCCCCAGATAACCATAGGGGCGCCCAAGGGGAAGAAACAGGTTCAGCGGCAGCCGCGTGGAGCGGTCATTACGCTCTTTGGAGACAGTGACGGCGGTATATCAGTTTTTCCCTTGGAACGTCCTTAGTGTCATCGTAATGAATTATACGGGAACTTCCCTACCCCCTGGCGGCCATGACCGCAAGTGCGTTCACGGCGGCGGCGGCAAGAGGAGATCCGCCTTTGCGTCCGCGTACGGTGATGTAGGGCGCCGGTTCACGTTCCAGCAGGTAATCCTTGGATTCCGCAGCCAGCACAAAACCGACAGGCATGCCGATGATCAAGGCGGGAGGCGTGGCGCCCTGTTCGATGCGCTCCAACAAACGCAGCAGAGCCGTGGGCGCGTTGCCTATGGCCATGATACAGCCTTCCAGGCCCCGCTTGAGCAGGGGGGACTGCCCGTCCAGGGCCACATCCACGGCGGCGGCCATGCGTGTGATCTTGCGTTTCGCGGCCAGGTTTTCCACTTCCGGGTCATTGAGCAGGCAAATGGCCCTGCATCCCATGGGGGTCAGCCTGCGCATGGGGATGCCCACCCGCGCCATTTCCGTATCAGTGACCACGGTGCAGCCGCTGCGCAACGCTTCCACGCCGATGCGCACCGCGTCCTGGTGGATGCGCACGCGGTCCATGATCTCGAAATCGGCGCTGGTGTGGATCAATCTGCGCACCACTTCCCATTCCGCCCCTTGATATGGCCGAGGCTGCGGCGCTTCGGCGTCGATGATGGCGAATGATCGCGGTTCTATGGCCTCCGGAGACAGAGGCACCGGCAATTTACTCTTCATAGTTTCCTCCCCAAGGTTCTCCCGCGCACGCGGCAACCAGAGACGCGGCCGCCTCCGGGTTGCTGCCGAAATGCACATGCACATACGATCCCAACACACTGTCGCGCAGGAACCCTTCCGGCGTGGGCGTCCAGCCCCGCCTGTTCATAAGCTTGTAAATGGATCGAGCGTCCGGGTCGTTTGCAATCATGCTCGAGTAATGAAATTCGTGCCCCCTGAGTCTTGTCCAGGCGGGGCCCAGAATGCTGGGAGCGCGCGTCACGACTTCGCGATAGCCGAGAGAGCGCAGTTTCGGCTCCATGCGGCACTGCCCTCGGAAGAATCCCACCATGGGACACAAGCCTTTTTCGGTGTGCAATTCCTCCATAAGATACATAAAACCGCCGCACTCGGCATATACGGGTTTGCCGCTGCCGCAAAATTCCAGCACCCCGCGCCGCATGGAGCTGTTGGCGGCCAGTTGCTCTCCGTACAATTCCGGGTAGCCGCCGCCAAGATAAAGACCGTCCAAGCCGTGTGGCAGCGTAGCGTCATGCAGGGGCGAGAAAAAGACGAGTTCAGCGCCCAAGGCGCGAAGAATGCGGAAATTTTCCTGGTAGTAGAAGCAGAAGGCCTTGTCCCTGGCCACTCCCAGGCGCACGGTGAAGCGCGGATCGGGGAGAGTTTCACCGCTGTCGCGCAAGGGGGCGCGCGGCAGAGAGGAAAGAATGCGGCCCAAATCCAGATTTCCCTCCACCCAGTCCGCAAGCGCCTCCAGGTACCCGGAAGTCATCACGCCGTCTTCGGCTGTATGCAGGCCCAGGTGGCGGCTCGGGAGTTCCAGGGAGTTGTCGCGGGGCAGAAAACCAGCGATGGTGACGCCGGGACAATACGCCATGGCCTCCCAGAGCATCTCCTTGTGGCGTTCGCTGCCGACGCGATTGAACAACACGCCGGCAAATGGCAGGTTCGGATCGAATTCGGTAAAGCCTTTGACCAACGCCGCGGCGGAGCGGGCCATGGAGCTTGCGTCCACCACCAGGAGCACGGGCAGGCCGAGCCACTTGGCCATCTCAGCGGTGGAGCCCGTTTCATCCTGGCCGCCCGCGCCGTCGTAGAGTCCCATCACGCCTTCCACGACAGCCAGTTGCGCATCCCAGGCCTCTCGGGTAAAAAGTGCCCTGCACCTGTCGTGGCCCAGCATCCAGCCGTCGAGATTGTGGCTTTGACGCCCGGCCGCGACCGTGTGCAGTCCCGGGTCGATAAAATCCGGTCCGACCTTGAACGGCTGCACCGCGACGCCGCGGCGCGCAATGGCGGACATGAGGGCCAAACTCACCGTAGTCTTGCCGCAACCGCTATGCGTTCCGGCAATCACCACTCCCTGAGGGGCTTGTGCGTCGGTACCCATTGCCAAACCTCGTTGCACTACAGTATCAGTGTGTCCCCGGCGGCGCCCCGCCTTTGGGGTAAGACGTGAAAAAAGCTTGCAAAGAGTTACAACGCATTCCAGGCGTGGGCAAGTCAATTGCTCAGGATCTTCTCGATTTGGGGTTCACCCGCGTGGAGCAGCTCGCGAGGGAAGATCCGCAAGTCTTGTATGACCGCTTATGCGCCATGAGGCAATGCCGTATGGACCGTTGCATGCTGTATGTGCTGCGTTGCGCCGTGTATTTCGCTTCCACAGGTGAGCACGACCCTGAATTGCTCAAGTGGTGGCGCTGGAAAGACAACCCCTAACCCTACAAGCATAAGAATTCCATGGACACGTTTACACTCAAACTCGCACTCGCGCCTGTCATTTGCGCGCTCATCGGCTGGCTTACCAACTATCTCGCCGTGAAAATGCTCTTTCACCCCAGAAAGCCCTTGCGCATCCTGGGAATGACCGTGCAGGGCATTTTCCCAAAACGTCAAAAGGCCCTGGCCAAGAATCTCGGGCAAATGGTGCAGGGCGAACTCGTCTCTCACGAGGATGTGGTCGCCATTATCAATGATCCGAGTTTTTTGAAGAAAATTACGGAGATGGCCAGCGGCTACGCCGAGACTCTGCTCAATGAGAAACTAACGGCCATCAATCCCATGATCGCCATGTTTCTCAACGGGGAAACAGCCGCGAAAATCAAGCAGCTGCTGACGCGGGAACTCAGCGAGTTCATCCCCAACATCATCGGCAAAACCTCTGACGAACTAGAACAACGCCTCGATTTCAGTGAACTTGTGCGGGACAAGGTGGAAGCCTTTTCTATGGACAAGCTCGAGGAAATCCTTTTTTCCATTATGAAAAAGGAGTTTCGCTTCATAGAATACATCGGGGGCGTGCTCGGCTTCATGGTGGGCTTGGTCCAGGTCGGGATTTTCGTTCTTTAGGGGGATGTGAAGCTTGAAATGGTTCATTTTGGGGTCATCGTCCAAGCCGCGCCGGGGGGAGCACCCTCCTGAATTAGCGAATGCCTCGTATGAAAATTTATACTATATTAACAAGTTATACTAGGCTGTGTTTCTAGCGCATTTTCGCCTTGAAACAAGGCTCCCTCCTGAAACAATTTCCAATTGTTCCAGGGAAATGCATAAGAGCATCTAGCGCTT
>CAZFCK010000227.1:0-7651 GCA_964517355.1 uncultured Desulfovibrionaceae bacterium
TTCCAGGGAAATGCATAAGAGCATCTAGCGCTTTTCAAGCGTGAGATGCTCTAAGTTTTTTGATGTTGGGGAGTTATACTGTTTTTTGGTTTCAACTCGATCATTTTTGAGGTGAGCGTCTGCAACAACATGTCGTCTATGTTGAAAAAATAATAAAGGGTTTTTCCCCCCGGCGTCCAGGGGCCTCCCCTGGTCGTCGTGCGGGCGCGAAAGCCCGCGACGTTATTCTTTTTTCCCTTTTTATTGTTCCGGTTCGGCGAGAATGGCCATGGCCGTGATGCGTTTGAGCAGGCTGTATTCCGAGCGCCGCACGTCCGGCATTTCGCTGCCCGGGGTCAGTGTGGTGATCACGGCGCGGCCGATGATGCGGCGCCCGTTGCGGCCGCAGGCATCCGTAACGCGCAGGCCCCAGGTTGAATGCAGCACCAGGGCGCGCCCCTTGTAGGAGCCGACGTAGAGCATGATGTGGCCGGGCTGCCCCAACAGGGTGCGGAAGGGAACGCCTTTTTCCAGAATGACTTGCTCCTTTTCCTCGGGCGAGAGTCCGTCCAGGGAAATGACCCGGCCCTGGGCGGCCTGCGGCTTGGAGTTGCGCGGCAGCCATATGCCGCAGGGGGCGAACAGGTCGCGGGTCATGGCCGAGCAATCGCGGTTTTCGTACATGCCGGCCCACCCGTAGGCCTGGCCCATGATTCCCCGGGCGATTTCGGCCACAACCAACGGTTCCAGGGGCAGAGGAAACGGGGCGCATGCGTCTTTGGGGGCGGACGCCGGGACAAAGATGGCTTCGCCATGCGCGTTGCGCACGGCAACGTTGAGGGATTTGTCCGCATTGACAGGGAAAAGGCAACCCAGATGCGCTGTGAGCAGGTACAGGCCGTCGGCGGCCTGCAGCACGGTGTCGTCGCGGGTGACGGCGGCGAAGCCGGCTTCAGGCTCGGTGTAGCGCCTGATCTGCTCGTTGGTGACATAAGCGATGTCCGCGGCGGGTATCCACCCGGAGGTGAAAGGGGCTTCCACAAAGAGCCAGCCGCCTTCGCGGTTTCTGTGGGAGATGAACACGGGCGTTCCGGCCCAGAGTGAGGAGGCCTGGAAATAGTCGAAGGGGTAGCCTTCTCCCGCCTCCCTGGGGTCGAAGAAGAAGGGATGCGCCGTGGGCATGACGCGCAGGTTCGTGTTGCGCACGGTTATGGCCTTGCGGGCCAGCGAGGGAAAGGCCTTGGTGTTCATGTCGTTGATGCGTTCCTCGATCCAGGCGGGATCGCGGGGGCGCAGGTTTTCACCGTATCCCTGTTTGGCGCCGTAGGATGTGATGCCCCAAAAGGCCTCTGCAGCGTCGAGATGCGTCGTTTCCTGGCGCCAAGGAGCGAAGAAGCGCTTCAGATAGTGCTGTTGCGCGGCCTGCAGCGCATCCTTCGTGGGGGCGGGCCATGCTTCGATTTGCTCGGCGTAAAAAACAGGATCCTGGGGGAGGTCTTGTATGTCGCGCACCGTGCCCCATGCGTCCCAAGGCAGAGGAGGGCAGGTTCTTTGAGGCGCGCAGGCGCCCGCCAGGAGCGCCAACAACAGCAGAAAGGGCAACAGACGGCGGTTCATGAGGGGTGATCCTTGGTATGGCGTTTTTGCAAGGCGCGGTCGATGGCGTTTTGCAGCCGTTCCTTGTCCAGGGGTTTGGCGAGATATTCGTTCATGCCGGCTTCCAGGATGCGTTGCTTGATTTCCTGCTTGGCGTACACGGTGAGCGCGACCACGGGGATGTCGTGGTCCCGCACGCCGCTATGGGGGGCGCGGATGATGCGGGTGGCGGTGATGCCGTCCATAAAGGGCATCTGCACGTCCATGAACACGATATCGAAGTTCTTTTTGGACAGGAATTCGATGGCCAGGGCGCCGTTTTCCACACAGGTCACGGCGTGCCCCATGCGGGTGAGCATGGTTTGGGCCAGATAGCGGCAGATTTCTTCGTCTTCCACCAGCAGCACACGCAGCGGCCGCGGCATGGGGGCGGGGTCGCGGGGCGGGCGCCCGCGACGCCCCTTGCCGCAGGGCATCTTGAAAACCGCGGTGGCGTGGAAGGTGCTTCCGTGTCCTGGCGTGCTTTCACACCAGATATCTCCGCCCATGAGCTGGGTCAGGTGCCTGGCGATGGGCAGCCCCAGGCCTGTGCCGGAATTGTTTTTCGTGAGCAGGGGATCGGCGAAGCGGAATGCGTCGAAAACGGTTTCGCGCCGTTCCCGGCTCAGGCCCACACCGGTGTCGGCGATGGCCATGTGCAGGGTGAACGAGTCATGCTCCGGGTCGCAGTAACGGGGCTCCCTGCCGGGGTGTGGCGTCCAGGGCGCGACGCGCAGCGATATTTTTCCTGCGGGCGTGAATTTGACGGCGTTGTCCGAGAGATTGAGGATGATTTGCTGCAGGCGGTCCGCATCGCCGCACAAGCGCTGGGGCAAAGAATCATCGAACGAGGCGTCGAAAGCGAGTCCCTTGTCCTTGGCGCGTTCGCGCATGGGGCAGAGGATGGCGTCCAGGACGGGGCGCAGGGAAAACGTGCGTTGCCTGAGAGCGACGGCGCCCCTTTCCAGGTTGGCGAGTTCCAGGAGGTTGTTGACGATGTGCAGCAGGTCATGGCCGCATTGCCTGAGATTGTCGAGGTATTCCCGCTGGTCGGGAGAAAGGGGGGTGTCGAACAGCAGGTCGGCCATGCCCAGCAGGCCGTTGAGCGGGGTCCGCAATTCGTGGCTCATGTTGCAGAGAAAGTCCTGCTTGGACTTCATGACATGGTGCGGGGTCTGGAGCAGTTTGCGCAGGCGGGTGTTGTGGCGCTCCAGATCCGCGTTGCGCGATTCCAGTTCCGCGATGCGGTTTTCGGGTGTCGCGTTGTCCATGCTCAGGGTTCCCAATCGGCAAGACGATGTTCAAGCATCGTATATCGTGTACGTGTCGCGTTGTTGTTGATGGCGATGGCGATGGCACGTTGGGAGCCTACCAGAACAACGAGCTTTTTGCCACGAGTAACTGCGGTGTACAAAAGGTTTCGCTGCAGCAGAACGTAGTGCTGCGGCAGCACGGGGACGACAACGGCAGGATATTCGGAGCCTTGGGATTTATGGATGGATGTGGCGTAGGCCAGGACGAGTTCGTCCAGCTCCGCGCCTTCCAGGGAAACCGTGCGCTCGTCGAAATTGACGTCGATGCGGGATTCATCGGGAAAAAGAGCCGCGATACGGCCGATGTCGCCGTTGTAGATGTCCTTATCGTAATTGTTGCGGATCTGCATGACCTTGTCGCCGAGGCGGAAGCTGCGCCCCCCGCGGACGAGACGCCGGGTTTCCGGATTAAGGGCCTGTTGCAACAGGGTGTTGAGGTTCTGCGCGCCGGCCGCTCCCTTGTGCATGGGCGTGAGCACCTGGATGTCCTGCATGGGGTCGAAGCCGAAGCGGCGCGGTATGTGCTGCCGCACCAGTTCCACGATGAGCTGGGCGGCCTGCTCGGGATTCTCCCGCCGGATGAAATAAAAATCCGAGGGCGTGTCGATGCTGCCGAGCATCTGGGGGATGCGCCCCTGGTTGATGGCGTGGGCGTTCATGACGATGGCGCTTTCGCGGGCCTGGCGGAAGATTTCGTCGAGTTCCACCACCTCGCAGCGTTCGGAGTTGATGATGTCGCGCAGCACGTTTCCCGGCCCCACGGAAGGCAGCTGGTTCACGTCGCCCACCAGCACCAGGGTCGTGCCCCTGGGCACGGCCTTGAGCAGGTGGTAGGTGAGCATCATGTCCATCATGGAGGCCTCGTCCACGATGAGCAGGGCGCATTCGAGCTGGTTTTCCTCGTTGCGTTTGAAGGCGGCGGCCTGGGGGCTGTATTCGAGCAGGCGGTGGATGGTCATGGCCTCGTGGTTCGTGGCTTCGGACATGCGTTTGGCGGCCCTTCCCGTGGGCGCCGCCAGCAGCGCTTTGGCCTTGATGGCCTGGAAGATGCGCAGGATGGCGATGATGATCGTGGTTTTGCCCGTGCCGGGGCCCCCGGTGAGCACCAGCACCTTGCTGCGGGCCGCTCTGCGGATGGCTTCGGCCTGCTTCCCGGCCAGGGTGATGCCCAGCTTGCTCTGCACCCAGACGATGGCTTTTTCGGCTTCTATGGCGCGCACGGTTTTCGGGGCGGACATGAGATCCATGAGCATGGTGCTCACGCCGTTCTCGGCCATGTGGTACCCGGTGAGATATATGGCGCCGGTCTGTTCGCCGGGCAGGGAATCCTCCTTGACGCGGCGTTCCTCCAAAAGGTTTTGCACCGCGTCCTCCACCAGGTCGGGCGCCACTTCCAGCAGTTCGCAGCAGCGGCGCACGAGTTCGTTCCTGGGCAAAAAGACGTGCCCCTGGTCCACGCTTTGGCGCAGCACGTAGTGCGTGGCGGCCTGTACGCGCATGGGGCTGTCCTGGGCGATGCCGAGCTTGCGGGCGATGGCGTCCGCGGTGATGAAGCCCACGCGCGGGATGTCCATGGCCATGCGGTAGGGGTTGTCCTGCATGATGGGCAGGGCCGCGGGGCCGTAAAATTTGTAGATGCGCACCGCATAGGCGCCGCTCACGCCGTGGTCCTGCAAAAAGACCATCAATTCCCGGATATCGCGTTGCTCCTGCCAGGCCTCCTTGATCTGCAGCAGCCGTTTGTTGCCGATGCCTTCGATTTCCAGGAGGCGGTCCGGTTCCGTGTCCAGAACCCGCATGGTGTCCTTGCCGAAATGATCGATGATGCGGTCGGCGTATTGCGTGCCGATGCCTTTGACCAGGCCGGACTGGAGATAGGCGCGCAGGCCCCCGAGAGAGGCGGGCATGGAGGTCTTGCAACTGGTGGCGCGGAACTGGGTGCCGTATTTGGGGTTTTCCTGCCAGGAGCCCAGCAGGGTCACCGTTTGCCCCGGCTGCGGGGCGAGCATGTGCGCCACCACCGTGACCAGTGGTTCGTCCGCGCCCGAATGGACGCGCAGTTTGGCCACAGTGAACCCGGTATCCTCGGCGGTGAAGGTGATGCGCTCGATTTCACCCGTCAGTTCGATCTCTTCGGGCTGCTGGAACAGGGAACTCTGCTCCTGCCGCCTGTCGTTTTCGGCGTGATCCTCGTAATCGTGCATCGGGAAACCATAGGTGAAAATCAATGTTCGGAAAAGAGGGAAAAGCGGTACGTCCGTGGTTGTCAGGCCTGGATGCCGTCGCTAAGAGCGTTTCGGCGGCCCCTTCAAGAGGGGGGGGCAGAAGGGAAGACCCTCGCGGAGGAGGGGCGCACGGGTTGACAGGGCGTGAAGCGGTATTATCAGTGCTGTGGCGGATTGCGCCAGAATGTATGATCATTCTTTACCGAAAATTGCGCGGTCGTCAGCGCGATATTCAGATCGGCGCGCCAAGACATATACAGACAGGAGGAGCAAATGACCCAGGCAACCGAGCAACATGCGTTCAAAACGGAAGTGCGAAAGCTTCTGCATATCATCACCCACTCCATTTACACCAACAAAGAGATCTTCTTGCGGGAGCTCATTTCCAACGCTTCGGACGCGCTGGACAAGCTGCGTTTCGAGACGAGCCGCTCCACGGCGCTCAAGGATGCGGATCTGCCCCTGGAAATCCGCATCAGCGCGGACAAGGACAAGAAGCTGCTGGTGGTCGAGGATACGGGCGTGGGCATGACCCGCGACGAAGTGGTGGACAACCTGGGAACCATTGCCAAGTCCGGCACCGAGGACTTTTTGCGCACCATCGAGCAGAACAAAAAGGAAGGCGAAAGCGCGGACGCCGGCAACATCATCGGGCGTTTCGGCGTGGGGTTCTATTCCGTGTTCATGGTGGCGGACAAGGTGCGCGTCGTGTCCCGTTCCTATCGGGAAGAGGCGGCGCCCGTGTTGTGGGAATCGGACGGAACCGGCGATTTCAGCGTCGCCACTCCGGAGGAGAAGCGCCCCCGCGGCACGCGCATCGAGATACAGCTCAAGGACGATGCCGCGCAGTATCTGGAAAAGCACACGTTGGAGCAGGTGATCAAGAAGCACTCCAACTTCATCAATTTCCCCATCATGCTCGAAGGCGAGAAGGTCAACACCATCCCGGCCTTGTGGCGCGAACCCAAGTTCCAGATCAAGCCGGAGCAGTATGAGGAATTTTACAAGTTCATGACCTTCGATACGTCCGCCCCCATGGAGACGATCCACGTCTCGGTGGACGCGCCCGTGCAGTTCACGGCCCTGGCCTTTGTGCCCACGTTCAGCCGGGACATATTCGGCATGGGGCGCGATGAATACGGTCTGGATCTGTACGTGCGCCGCGTGCTCATTCAGCGTCAGAACAAGGACCTGCTGCCGGAATACCTGGGATTTCTCAAGGGCGTGGTGGATACCGAAGACCTTCCGCTGAACATTTCCCGCGAAACGCTCCAGGAGAACGTGCTGATCCGCAAGATCAACCAGACCCTGACCAAGCAGGTGCTCACGCATCTCGAGAAAATGGCGCGGGAAGACGCGGCGGCCTACGAGAAGTTCTGGAACGCGCATTGCCGCACCTTCCGCCTGGGGTACGGGGATTACGGCAACAAGGAGAAATTCACGCCCTTGCTGCGCTTCAATTCCTCGCATTTCGACGACGCCAAGGGCTTGACCAGTCTGGACGACTACATCGCCAGGGCCAAGGGCGAGCAAAAAGAGATCTACTATATTTCCGGCGCCAGCCGCGAGGCCGTGAAGCTCAACCCGCATCTGGAGATTTTCCGGGACAAGGGCGTCGAGGTGCTGTTCCTGTACGAGCCCCTGGAGGAGCTGATCATGGACAGCCTCGGCGAGTACAAGGAATACAAGATGGTCAGCGCGGAGCTGGCGGACATGGCCAAGCTCGAAGCCCTGCCCAGTGTGGCCGAGAAAAAGGACAAGCCCGAGGAGCTGGACGAAAAGGGCGAGGAGTCTTTTGAGGCCTTGCTGCGCAGGATGAAGGACATCCTGGGCGACAAGGTCACGGAAGTGCGCGCTTCGCATCGTCTGAGCGACAGCCCCTGCTGCCTGGTGAGCCCGGAAGGGGGCATGAGCTCCTCCATGCAGAAGATCATGCACATCGTGAGCAAGGATACCAGCATTCCGCAAAAGGTGCTGGAAGTGAACAAAGAGCACGCGCTGGTGCGCAACCTGATGCGCATTCAACAGAACGACCCGGACGACGAGTTGTTGCGCAGCACCGTGGAGCAGCTGTACGAATCATCCCTGCTCTTGGAAGGCTATCTCAACGATCCGCACGCCATGGTGGCCCGCATCAACACATTGCTGCAGCGCTCCAGCGGCTGGTACACCGAGATCAAAAATATTTAAGGAAACAAAGAAAATGCGAGAGGGGAAACCCTTTGAAAAGGGTTTTCCCCTCTCGCGCTCTCCCCTTCCTAAACTTTTTGATTTTGGGGAGTTATACTGTTTCTTGTGTATTGTGTCAGCGCAGAGCGCCACTTTCCACATTGCGGAAGGAATTACGCGGTTTGACGATAATGTCAAATGTGCTACGGTATCTGTTTGGCTTTATGCAATTAAAAATTTTGAAAAGGGGGCTCCGGGGGGAGAACCTTTTTTTTAATGTGGCTATGTCCTTAACTCCGCAATGTGGGAATGACTTGTTTTTCCGAGGGG
>CAZFCK010000228.1:0-7584 GCA_964517355.1 uncultured Desulfovibrionaceae bacterium
CTACAGAAAGGTTTCCCCCCGAAGGCACTTTCGGAGTAAAGGAAATAACCACATCGGACAAACACTTTGTGTATATTTATAAAGGGATGTTTATGTCCTTCAGCCGTACATTGTTAATCCCTTAAACGAGGCGTGACGCATGCAGGTTGGAACAGCGCAAATCCAGCGGGTTGATGTTGACAATTTCAATATTCCCATCGGATCGCGAGTGATCATCGAGCCCCTTGGCCTGGGCGAGAAGGTGAGAACCCATTTTATCGGCATGGAGCGCAAAAATTATTTCATTGTCTCCCTTGCCCCGTTCATCGGAGAGGAAAAACCCCGCTACGACTTCCTGTACAAGGGAAACAGAACCAAAATCTTCTACACCCAGGATGGAGTGATCAATGGTTTTATCGCCAAGGTCATGCTTTATACCACCTCGCCCTTCCGCCACATCTATTTTTCCTATCCCACGGACGCCGAGATCTGCAACCTGCGCCAGGCGCAACGCACGGATTGCCACTTACCGTGCAGAATTGCCATGGGCGACCTTGAACTTTCCGGCATGATGACCAACATCAGCGTCACGGGGTGCGCCGTGTCCATACGCGATCCGGGAGAAGAGGCGTGCCGTGCCGTGGCCATGCAATCGATGGTCGGGGTGCGCTTTTACCTGCTGCAGAACATGCGTGAATTCGTGGTGCCCTGCGAGGTGAAGAACAGACGCCTGACCGGCAACATGCTCACCTTGGGCATGTGTTTCGAAAATATCGATCCCCTGACCGGCAAGCGCATCGCCGAATTCATCAACTGGGTGCTCAGCTTCAAGGCATAGTGGCGCGCGGCTGGGTGATCGCCCGCCCGCTTCAACGTTAAGCATTTATTGTTACGGTAAGCGTGTTGCTTCCGGGTTCTCCGTCTTTTGAACGTTCCTCCTTCCCCACTGTCCTTACCGGCCGCCATGGCAGGGAGCCGCGCGATTTTTCTTGATTTTATACGTGGTTTTGCCACAATGGGTAAAGTAAAGAAATGGCTTTGCGCCCGTTCACGAGCTTTTTGTTCCGGGCCTGGCGCGGATCGTGCTTTGTGTGCAATGCCGCTTCTGCTCCCGTTGCCAGGAGCCCGAAGGAAAGCCTCCCGGCAGTGTCTTTCCTTTCGGAACCCCGTTAATTTTTCACAACGACAGTACTGTTGTTCCCGGAGCAATGGCCTATGCGTTTCTTTCCCGCACCTTTTTGTGCATTCCGCTTCCCTGTTCTCCTTTTCTCTCTGTGCGCATGGTGCGCGGTGTTCCTTCTTTGCGCCTGCGGCAAGGAACAGGAGCGGGAGCGGCCGGCGCCCCCGCCTGTCCCGGTGGTGACGGCCAAGGCGGTCACGGACGACGCGCCGCATATGTTGCACGCCGTTGGGGAGGTCAAGGCCTCGGAAACCGTCATTGTCCACTCCAGGGTGGACGGCATGATCGTGAAAACCCACTTTCTGGACGGTGCGGCCGTGCAGGCCGGTGATCTGCTCTACACCATCGACCCGGAGATTCTCGAACTCACGCGCGTTGGCGACGAAGCCCGCGTTTCCGAGCTGCGCGTGCAGGCGGAAAACGCGCAAACGGACTACATCCGCTATAAAAAACTCTTTTCCCAGGGCGTTGTCAGCCGTGAGGAACTCGACGGCAAGGAAACCGCGGCCAAGAGCGCCGTGGAAGCCATGCGCCAGAATTACGCGAAGGCGCAGATGGCGCAGCGTCAGGTGGATTACGCCACCATCAGCGCCCCCATTTCCGGGCGCGCCGGCGCCACCGACGTCCGCGAAGGTTCGGTGATCAGCGCCTACACGGAAGACCTCGTGACCATCAGGACCATAACGCCCGCGGAAGTGGCCTTTGCCCTGCCGCAGCGGCATTTGTCCACCGTACGCCGCTACATGGACAAGGAAGCCCTGCATGTGGAAGCCACGCCCGCGGGGCAGGAAACTCCGGAACAAGGCATCCTCTTTTTCGTGGACAACTGGGTGGACCCGAATACGGGCATGATCACGCTCAAGGCCAGATTCCCCAATACCGGGGAAAATCTCTGGCCGGGGCAGTTCACCACGGTCAATCTCATTCTGTATGTACAGCACGACGCGGTGATGGTGCCCCTCACGGCCCTCCAGCACGGACCGGACGAGATTTTCGTCTATGTGGTGCGGGAGGGCAAAGCCGTAGTGCGGCCCGTGACCATCGGGGTGCCGGTGGAAGGGGATATGATCGTGATTGAGAAAGGCCTGGCCGCCGGTGAAACCGTGGTGGTTGACGGCCAGCTGCGCCTTTCGCCGGGCGCGGCGGTGCGGGAGGCGGAACCCGGGAAGGACGCCGCCCCGCAGAGCGGGAGCGCTTCATGAACATTCCGGCCGCGAGCATCGCCAGGCCCGTCGCCACCACCCTGCTGATGCTGGGGCTGCTCTTTTTCGGGCTGGTGGCCTATTTCTCCCTGCCGGTCAGTTACCTGCCCGAGGTGGAATTTCCCACCATAGAGGTCTCGGCGTCCTTGCCCGGCGCCAGCGCGCAGACCATGGCCTCCAGCGTGGCCTCGCCCTTGGAGCGGGAATTCGCGGGCATCAACGGCATCGTGGCCATGAACTCCAGCAACAGCAAGGGCAGCACGTCCATCACCCTGCAATTCGAACTCAACCGCGACATCGACGGCGCGGCCATGGACGTGCAGGCTGCCATATCCGCGGCCGGGGACTCCCTGCCCGACACCATGACCAGTCCGCCCACCTTCGCCAAGGTCAATCCCGCGGACAGTCCCGTGCTGTATTTCGCGGTCACGTCCCCCGCCATGGAGCTTTCCACGGTCAACGATTACGTGAAAACCATGGTCGTGCAGAACCTGTCCATGGTTTCGGGCGTCTCCCAGGTGGTTATTTACGGCGAAAAGAAATACGCCGTGCGCATCCGGCTCGACCCCCGGCAACTGGCGAGCCGCAGTTTGGGCATCAACGAAGTGGCCGAGGCGGTGCGCACCGCCAACGTGAACCTGCCCCTGGGCGACCTGGAAGGCCGCGCCATGGACCTGACCATAGAGGCCAACGGGCAGCTGTTCCGCGCCCCTGAATACCGCAACGTCATCGTGGCCGTGCGCGACGGCCGCCCCGTGTATCTTGAGGATTTGGGCAGCGTGGAAAACGGGGTGCAAAACGATCGGTTCAGCAGTTGGTATCAGGGGCGCAACACCCTGATTCTGGCCGTGAAACGCCAGCCGGGCTCCAACACCCTGGAGGTGGTGGAGCGCGTGAAGGAAAAGCTGCCCTGGATACGTTCGCAACTGCCGGCGTCCATCCAGATGGACATTGTCTACGACATGAGCGTGTTCATTGAAGAATCCGTGGAGGACGTCAAGCTGACCCTGCTCATCGCCGTGGTGCTCGTGGTGCTGGTCGTGTTCGTGTTTCTGCGCAATCTGGCGGGCACTTTTGTGGCGTCCGTGGCCATTCCCTTTTCCCTGGTGGCCACCTTTGGACTGATGTATTTCTATGGATTCAGCCTGGACACGCTCTCGCTCATGGCCTTGACCCTGGCCATCGGCTTTGTGGTGGACGACGCCATCGTGATGCTCGAAAACGTGGTGCGCCACCTGGAGATGGGCAAGCCGCCGCTCAAGGCCGCCCTTGACGGGTCGCGGGAAATCACCTTCACCATCATTTCCATGACCCTCTCCCTGGCCGTGGTTTTCATCCCCATGCTGTTCATGAGCGGGGTCATCGGCCGGGTCATGCACGAATTCGCCATGACCATCATGCTGGCCATCCTCATCTCCGGCGTGGTGTCCCTAAGCCTCACGCCCATGCTGTGCAGCCGCGCGCTCAAGGCGCAGAGCAGACTGGCGGGATCGGGGCGCGTCTTCAACCTGCTGACCCGCGGTTATGAAATCACTTTGGGCTGGGCCCTGAAACTGCACTGGCTCACCATGTGCGCCGCCGTGGCGCTCCTGGGGCTCACCATCTATCTCTTTGCGGCGGTACCCAAGGATTTTCTGCCCCCCAACGACATGAACTACTTCATGGGCTTCGCCCAAGCGCGCCAGGGCATTCCCTACGAGTCCATGCTCGACCACCAGCAAAAGCTCGACGCCATCATCAGCGGGCACCCGGACGTGCGCGGCGTCATCAGCATAGTGGGCGTGCCCATGCAGAACCAGGGCATGCTCGTCGTCATGCTCACCCCGCAGCAGCAGCGCAAGGCCGACATCGAAGAGATCATCGGCGAACTGTGGCCCCAGAGCAACAGCGTTCCCGGCGTGGAATGCTTTCTCATGAATCCGCCCATGATCGAGCTGGGCAGCCGGAGCAGCAAGGGCGCCTACATCTATACTCTGACCTCCGCCAATACCGAGCTGCTCTATGAAAAGGCCGAAGAGCTCGAAGCCGCGTTGCGCGCCTTGCCCCAACTCAATGGCGTGAACAGCGACCTGCAGATCGACAACCCCGAAGTTTTCTTGAAAATCAACCGCGAACTGGCTTCCTATTACGGCGTCACGGCCATGGACCTGGAAGAATCCCTGTATACGGCCTATGCCTCGCGGGAAGTCTCCACCATTTATGCGGAAAACGACGAATACAAAGTCATTATGGAGCTCCTGCCGGAATTCCAGCGCGATTCCAGCGCGCTGTCCATGGTCTACGTGCGCGCGTCCAACGGCAACCTGGTGCGCCTGGACGGCCTGGCCGAGGTCTCGCCCCGCTTCGGCCCGTCAACGGTCAACCACACCGGCCAGCTGCCTTCGGTGACGTTTTCCTTCAACACGCAGCCCGGCGTATCCCTGGAGCAGGCCACGCGGCTGGTGAGCGCGACGGCGTCCAACATTCTGCCCGACGATATCAGTACGGATTTCGAAGGCACTGCCGGCGAATTCGCCAGCTCCATCCACAGCCTGCTTTTTCTGCTGCTGCTGGCCATTGCCGTGATCTACATCATTCTAGGCTGTTTGTATGAGAGCTTTCTGCATCCTTTGACCATTCTTTCGGGTTTGCCTTCCGCCGCCCTCGGCGGCCTGCTCACCCTGCGTCTGTTCGATATGACCCTTGACCTGTACGGCTTTGTGGGCATCATCATGCTCATCGGCATTGTCAAAAAGAACGCCATCATGGTGGTGGACTTCGCCCAGCAGGCCGAAAAACAGGGACTTTCCCCCGAAAAGGCCGCGTTCCAGGGCTCGTTGGTCCGCTTCCGCCCCATCATGATGACCACCCTGGCCGCGATCATGGGCGCCGTGCCCATCGCTTTGGGGCTCGGAGCGGGGGGCGAGGCGCGTCAGCCCCTGGGCCTGGTGGTGGTGGGCGGCCTCGTGCTTTCGCAGGTGGTCACGCTCTTCATCACCCCGGTTTTCTACGTGTATATGGACAAACTGCGCCTCCGGCGCAACCGCGGCGTAGCCGGTGAACCTGTAGGCACGGCCTCCGCGGAATGACCGGGGCCGTTAAGCGAGGCTGGTATGTCAAAAAGGTCGCGCCAACGCCCCCGGAGGGGAACCAAGTCGCACTGCCCGGCAGTGGAGCGGTTCATGGATGAGGCCCTGGATCTGCACCGCCGGGGACTGTACGAGCAGGCTTGCGAGCGCTACGCCGCCGTGCTCCGGGAACAACCGGAACACGCCCAGGCACTGCATCTGCTCGGTTTGATTCATTTCCAGAACGACGACCCGGAGACGGCGCATACGTATCTGGCGCGCTCTCTTGAATTGTGTCCTGACAATGTGGCCGCCTTGACCAACCAGGCATCGGTGTGCATGGCCCTGCAGCGTAACGAAAGCGCAATATCGCTTTTGCGCAAGGCCCTTGAACTCGCGCCCGGCCACGCTCCGGCCTGGCGCAATCTGGGCGACGCCCTGGCCGGAGTGGCGCAATTGCAGGAAGCCGCCCAGGCCTACGCCCAGGCCGTGGACTGCTGGCCGGAAGACCTGGACAAAGGCAGCCTGCCCCTCAACCTGGCGGTAACCCTCAGCGGGTTGGGACGTTACGAGGAAGCGGCCGGCGCTTTTCGCGACATCATCCGCACGCAGCCGCACAATGCGGTGGCGCATTGCAATCTGGGGCTCGCGTTACGCAAACTCGACGCCTATGACGACGGCTGCCGCGCTTTTGAAGAGGCGCTGGCCCTTGAGCCGGACATGTACCAGGCGCATCTCGGCCTGGCCCATTGCCTCGAGAAAATCGGCGAGCTGGATAAGGCCGAAGTGCACGCCCGTCGGGCGCGTGATCTCTCCCCGTGCGAAGAGACATGGTTCAGGCTGGGGCACGTGCTTCAGGAACAAGGCGAACTCGAACGGGCCCGCCATTGCTACGTTAAAACCCTGGCCTGCAATCCGCGCTGCGTGGTGGCTCTGAACAACATGGGCGTGTTGTACATGAACGAGGGGCAGTTGGACGACGCCGCGGAATGGTTCGACAATGCCCGCGATTGCGACCCGACCTATGCCGAAGCCTGGACGAACTGGGCGAACATCCTTGAAAAACGCGGTGAACTGGAGAAGGCGGAAAACGCAGCGCGCATGGCCCTGCGCCTGCAGGAAAGCTCCAACGCCCTGGTGCGCCTGGGCTACATATTACAACGCATGGGGCGTCTTGAAGAGGCCTTGGAGGTCTATCGCCGCTACCATGAACGCGATCCCAACGACACAAAAGGCGTGATGCTTTATTTGGCGGGCATCGGCCTTCAGGAAATGCCCGATCGCGCTCCGGACGCCCATATCCGCGATCTGTTCGATTATTACGCCGGTTTTTTCGAGAAGCACCTGCGGGAGAAGCTCGAATACCGCGGACCCGAAGTGTTGTTGTCCGTCCTCGGGCCGTGGCTGCAGGAGCGCTTGGGCGAAGGGCCCCCGGCTCCGGAACTCGATATCATGGACCTCGGCTGCGGCACGGGGTTGTGCGGCGCCGTGTTCAGCCCTTTCGCCCGCCGCCTGGACGGCGTGGACCTCTCTCCGCGCATGCTGGCCAAAGCTCGAGCCCGCGCCATTTATCATGAGCTTATCGAAGCCGATCTTGACACGGCCCTCGCAAATGTTCATCGTAGCTATGATGTGATGGTTGCCGGCGACGTGTTTGTCTACCTTGGCAAGCTGCACCCGGTCTTTAAAGGGGTGCAACGGCTTCTCCGCCCCAACGGGGTATTCGCCTTCACCCTTGAAACCCATGACGGCCCGGGCGTGATCGTGGGCGAGGCCAGCCGGTACCGGCACGGCAAGGACCATCTCTACGAGCTGGCCAGGCAGTATGATTTTGAAACAATGCATATGGAAGAAGTGACCCTGCGCTACGAAGCGGACAAGCCGGTGCAAAGCCTGGTCGTGGCGCTGCGCAAGCCTGTTTGAAATCCACTCTGCCGCATGTTTTTCGCAGCACTACCGCCGAGGGAAAAACCTGAGAGCATTTTAACGCTAAGCTGTGTTGTTTTGGGGCTCCGCCCCAAGCCCCGCCAGGGGGGAACGCCCCTCTGGACCCGCGAATGTCATGTGTAAAAAATACAACTATTCTAAAGGGTTATACAGGGTATTAAATTTTGGAGATTTTTAAGGAAGCACTGATTAAAGACTTGTTAGGTTTTTCCGGGGGGAAACCTTTCTG
>CAZFCK010000229.1:0-7514 GCA_964517355.1 uncultured Desulfovibrionaceae bacterium
GCGGGGAAGACGCTTCTCGCGGCATGCGCAAGGTGGAGGGACAAGGAGAACAGTGCTGGTGACGCACCGTCTGCAACCGTTATGGAGTGATTGAGATAAAGGGGTAAGCTTGCAGAATTGTTTGGGGTGTCTACAGCCCAAACAAAAAAAACTGCGAACCATACGCAGAGCGTATAATTCACAGTTTTCTTTTCTAGATGGCGGAGCCGATGGGACTCGAACCCACGGCCTCCGGCGTGACAGGCCGGCGTTATAACCGACTTAACTACGGCTCCGCATGTATATATATCAGACCGTTCGGTCTGGTGGGCGGAACAGGGCTCGAACCTGTGACCCTCGGCTTGTAAGGCCGATGCTCTCCCAGCTGAGCTACCCGCCCCAGGAAAGAAACCTTTTAGTCTTGTTCGAAGATGTTGTCAACATCTTTTTTTCCTGCGGCGTGTTCCGAAGAAAAATGTCTACGTAAAGATTATCGTCTTGGCAAGTCTTTTTTTAGTGTTCCACCGACTTTTTTTCTCCACCGTCAATGCGACAACATCCAGATTTTATTCGATTTACTTTTAAAACAACATCCCGCAGGGTTGCACGGTCGCACAATCGGCAAGCCTGGATTTCATTTGTGCGGCGAAATAATGTATTTTTCGGATGCGCCATCCTGGCGCGCTCCAATCCCACCTTACAGGAGCAGCATGCTTGACGTGGAGTATGGCAACGACGCCATCGGCGAGTCCATGCGCCTCGGCCGCCTCCGCAACGGTTTTCTGTCCGGACTGCATCATGGGAAGGGCTTGCAGGCGTTGATGGGGGAGGGTTGAAGGATATCGCTCGATTGTTGAAATCGGGCAACGATATTCTTGGAGACGGACAACCAATGGGGGATCTTCGTTTCTCCCACTCCATTGCCGTCCAGCGAAGGAGTGGTGAAAATGTTCCAAGTTTCCCGGGTAAATGCTAATGGGCCTTTTGCCCAATCCGCACTCCAGGGAGATTTTGAACATGAATCACAATGGCGCTCTGTTTTCCCAATGGCTGTCGCTGGTCCTGAAACACGTTTTCCCGCAGCCGAAAAGGGTTGCCAAAGGGACCGCGCCTCACGGCCTCCGGAGGCCTTCTCCGGGAATCGCCCCCTTCGTTGCCCGCCCTAACTCCAGACAGGTTCGGCCCAATGACGGAGCATGATCGCAATGCCGGCGCTTTCGGCCGGGCCGTCTTCCGGTCTTTGGCCGGGGAGGGGCCGGGCTGGGAAGCGGCCTTTTCACGGCCCGAGTCCGTGCGTCTGGCCGCGAGCCTGGACGAGGTCCCGGGTGTTCTGGCCTTTGCCGAGGCTGCGGCCCTTTCGGGCAAATGGGCGGTCCTGGCCGTGGCCTACGAGGCCGCGCCGGCTTTCGATCCGGCCCTGGCCGTGAACGCCCCGGGCGATTTTCCCCTGGCCATGGCGGCGGTCTACGCCGCGCCAGAGGCCTGTCCATCCGCGGGCGGCGGAGGCGGCTTTTGCCGGACGCCCTGGCGGCTCCTGGTCTCCCGGCGCCGTTATCTGGACGATCTCGACCGTATCCGCGAGTATTTGCGGTTGGGCGAGTCCTATCAGGTCAATTACGCCATGCCCCTCGAGGCGCTTTTTGCCGGAGACCCCTATGCCTGGTTCACGCAGGTTCTGCCGGGCCAGGCGGCCGGGTACGCGGCTTTTCTGGACCTGGGGCGGCAGGCGGTCCTGTGTTTTTCGCCGGAGCTTTTTTTTGAGCGGCGCGGCCGGGAGGCCTTGACGCGGCCCATGAAGGGCACCATGCCGCGCGGGGCCGATCCGGAGGCTGACGCGGCTCTTGGGCGGCGGCTGGCCGCCTGCCCCAAAAACAGGGCCGAGAACGTCATGATCGTCGATCTGTTGCGCAACGACCTGGGCCGGGCTGCCGAGCCCGGGACGGTGCGGGCCGGACCGCTGTTCACGGTGGAGGCCTACCCCACGCTCTGGCAGATGACTTCGGAGGTGTCGGCCACGTTGCTGTCCGGGACAGGGCTCAAGGAGCTATTCGGGGCGCTTTTTCCCTGCGGTTCGGTCACGGGCGCGCCCAAGGTGCGGACCATGGAGATCATCCGGGAGCTGGAGGGCCGGCCCCGGGGGATCTATTGCGGCGCGCTGGGCTTCATGCGGCCTGGCGGAGACGCGACATTTTGCGTGCCCATCCGGACAGTGAGCCTGGAGAAGGAGACCGGCCGGGCGCGTTTCTGGGCCGGCTCCGGGGTGACGCACGATTCCGAGGCCGGAGCGGAATACGAGGAATGCCTGGTGAAGACGGTTTTTCTGGAGCGGGCCGGGCCGCCGGTTCGGCTGCTGGAAACGCTGCTGCTCGAAGACGGGCGTTACGCCCTGTTGCCGGGGCATCTGCGCAGGATGCGGGCATCGGCTGCGGCCCTGGGCTATGATTTCGACGGCACTGCCTGCCGCCGGGTCCTTGAGGCGGCCCGGACGGGACGGGAGGTGGGGCGGTTCCGGGTCCGGCTGTTGCTGGCCGCCGGGGGACGGTTCGCGGCCGAAGCCGCATCTCTGGCGGAGTCGCCGCCGGTCTGGCGGCTGGGCCTCGCTGTGACGCCGGTTCTTTCGGGCATGGAATTGCTCGGCCACAAGACCGACTGGCGCGAGCCCTATGACCGGGCGAGGGAGGAGCGGCCGGATTGCGACGACGTGTTGCTTTGGAACGAGCGGGGCCGGATTACGGAGACGACCCTGGCCAACGTGGCGGTTGCGCGGGAAGGCAGGCTGCTGACGCCGCCCTTGTCGGAAGGACTCTTACCCGGGGTGATGCGAAGTGAGCTGTTGCGCCGCGGCGAGCTGACCGAGGGCGTGATCACGATGGAGGAGGCGCTCGCGGCCGGCTCCCTGACCCTTTTCAATTCCGTGAGGGGGCTGTGGCGGGGCACGCTTACGGGGAGGGCTTCGGGAGACCGGAAACGCGGTTGAGCATCTCGAGCGCTTACAGCCGGTTCCCGCTGCCGCAGAAAGCTTGGTCCGCTACGCCAGCGCCCTCGTCAAGCACGAGTATCGCTTTGTGTGCATACGTCTATTGCCTTCGATATGAGGATTGATATATTTACCGGCCTACATGCATGCAGTTTCGGGAGGCGATATGAATATCAGCGAGGTCGTGAGCCGCATTCAGGCCGAAAAATCCAATGACGCCGTTTTTCGGAAAAACCTGGTCCACAACATCCAGTCTGTTGAAAGTACCACGGCGAGAATATTCTACGGATGCGCCCCCTGGGGGGAGGGCATAGCGGATTTCAGCGACTGGGATAAGGACCGTTTCACGGAATTCGCGGTGCGCTACACATGCCATCTTTTATCCAACTTCCCTTTGCGCGGGATGTCCGCAAGCGTCAAGGACTGCTCCCACGATTCGATCACGAACTGGCTGGCCGCGAAAAACGCCGACGGCACATCGTGCTACAACGGTTTGTTCGCGAAGATCGCAATAGACGGCTACTACCGCCTGGGCATAAAGGATTTCGTCAGAAACAAGGCTGAGTTCGAAAAGCAGGTGACGATCAAACCCTTTTTTCTCACCCACATAAAGGACCCCGGCAACGTCTGGGTGCTGCAGGCGTTGCTGCTGCTGGGGAGCGCGAACGGCAAAGACTCTTCGGACAGGATCTTGGAGAAATGGAGGGAATATGACGGCCAAAGCGTCGCATCCCGCCATCTGGATCAACTTCTCGGCAAGGACTGGATAGACGCCTTCGTGCATGAGCTCCCCAACGGAAAAGGCATTTTCAATAGCCTGTATCCTGCCGTGGCGGCGGCATGCAACAGGGAGCGAAGAGAGACCAAAACAATATCCGGCGGTTCGTTCGCGGGGGGGCATCCCGTGGAATATAGCGAGCGGCGGGAGTTTGTCTATTACGGGGAGGATGTCGGCGCCTGGCTGCGAAGCGTCGGCGGCCAATACAATCATTTCGCCCGGGAGCCCGCCTACATGGGCACGGAGCCTCCCGATTCCGGCTGTGTGAGGGAGGGGACGCGGATTCTGATGTTCTCAGGCCCCGCTGTCCGCATTGAAGAAATCGGTTTGCACGACGCCGTTCTCAACTGTCGGCAGTCCGCCTCCTACGCCACAAGGGAACCCGTGAAAAGGTTCCGGGTGAACAGAATTTACGCCGTCAACGGGGACGCCCCCTTCATGTCTTTGGATCATCCCATTCTGACCAAACGAGGATGGTGCGCACCCAACCCTGAAATCTCCATGGAAATGACCCC
The DNA here is from genome assembly GCA_964517355.1 of uncultured Desulfovibrionaceae bacterium. Taxonomy (GTDB): domain Bacteria; phylum Desulfobacterota; class Desulfovibrionia; order Desulfovibrionales; family Desulfovibrionaceae; genus CAZFCK01. Next base: position 4,250 of record CAZFCK010000229.1, read on the forward strand.
TGAGTTTGAAGTCCTGAAGCTGGAAAAAGGAGACGTCTTCACCAAGGCCGAAAGACTCGACAACGGAGCCGTGCTTTTTACCGAGATAACCGTGGAGCGTATCGACATTGCCGAATACCCGGAAGGCGTTGCCTGCTACGATCTTGATTTCTACGACGGCTACCGTTCCTATTACGCCAACGGCTACCCTTGTTTATGCAATTACCCCCGCGTCACTCTTGCCTCGCTCAAGGATCGAATGGCCGCCCTGAACCGCGAGGAGCGGGAGCGGCTCTTGCATTTCTTCAGCGAACACCACGTGACGATGCGGAAACTCATTGGACAAGCCGCAATGGACGTTTTTGATGAGGGTTTGTTGGCGGAGTATCCAACCGCGCTATCCAAGGATGGTGAAAAATGAGCGCCTGGAATTCAGTAAGCAACATTGATTTTACGCTTTATTTTTCCTCCGTCGGCGCGGAGGAAATATATGTCAAACACATGGGGTACATAAACGGCACACTCTATATAAACGCCAGGCCCGTGGCCTCGGCCGTCTGCGGCTCCTCGCTGTACTGGAACGACAACGTGCCGGACAAAGAGGACATGGACCACGGATGCAGCATAGGCCGTTTCACGAGGATAGCCGATACGCGATTGTTTTCGGGAACCATGCTCACGCGGGCCGGGTGCGTCCGCTTCAAGGCCTCCGCTGATTCCGCCTATTCAATGACGTTTACCGGGATCGGCAATGAAATCCGCAAGGAATACCGCCTTGTCATGGGCAGCCGCATGGAGCGGGAATATCTCGTGCAGACGCTGGAACTGCAGGCAAAGGGCGCGGCGGTCAATCTCGCCGTCAGCAAAGTGTACGAAAAAGAGGACAACGGCGTTTTCCACACGCACATACGCGGCTGGCTCCTGCCGTCCCTGGACGGTTTTGAGAAGTTTGGCTTCTTTGATGTCGCGCTGGATGATTCCTACATGAACCTGTCCGGTTATGCGTGGGCGAAAGAGGAAACGCATGGCCAGGACAAGCCGTTGTTCAGCGTCTGCGGAGCCTACGAAGACAGCGACAACGAGTGGAAACAGCGTGTCCGGGCCCTGCCGCCCGGCGTGCGGCCGCAATCGCCCCTGTGCGGCCCGGAGCAAATGGCGTTGCTGGACGACAGCGCCGCCCTCGACGTGGAGACGCTTTTTTACCTCTCCATGCCGGTGGTGGAAGACGTCAATCAGCAATACCCGGAGATGCTGCCCAAGCTCATGAAATACGTCATATCCGACGAGCAGTTGAAGTACATAGGCAATCCCCCGCGCCCCGGAAGGGGGCAAGAGATAACGGATGCCGAGGCGGACCTCACTAGCGATGCGGACATCAGGACGTTTCTGACCCAAAAATTCTATTACGCCTATCTGAGCACCATGCTCGCCAATAACGACTGCGGCGTCTGTTCGGATCTTATCAGAAACATACCTTCGTATGAAAGCAAGCTCAACGGCTACTACAGCGGCTCGCTTTCCACATCCATGTGCAACGATCCCGGCTACCGCAAACTGAATGAAGACCTCTACCCTCTCATCTATTTTCAGAGCACCCCCGAAATCAAACCCTATCTGCCGGACAGGCTCGAATGGGCCCGAAAACTGCACGACTACGCGCACATTGAAGAAAACAGCTTGTACATGCTGGACGAATACGCGCACCAATCCCAATCGGCATTGCAACACATCGTCGTGACCCTCAACTACCTTGACAATCAGAAACGGGTGCCTTTTAAGAAGCCCCAAAAATGCGGCTTCACCGCTTCCGGCAAGGCGGCGGCGTATTCCATTCCGTACGGAGCGAACCTTTACTATAAACTTATGAACCGCATGATCGCCTACAATGCGTACAGTGCGGGTTTCGACGAACTAAGCCTGACGAAAAAGCAAAGGGCGGACTTCTACGACGATGCGGCCAAGGAATTGTTGTCCTCCGTTCTGGCCAAAAAGGAGCTTACCGAAGACGAACGAGACCTCAAGCTGGCGGCCGAGGAGGCCGTCAAAGCGGGTATCGTCACGGTCCCCGACGACTACTACCCTTACATCTCCTTTGTGCTGACGGGATTTGAGGCCTTCATGGCCGGCGCGACCGAGAAGGCCGTCATTCCAGGTCTCGCGGACTTTTTTACGAAAGAAGCGACATTGAGAAGAGGACTCCGCTGGGGGGCCGCCGTTCTGTGCCAGGGGCTCATGGTCTGGAATCAGGTGGCGGACTATTGCGACTGGAACAACCTCACTCCCGCGCAGCGCGCCGAAGCGGTGATGAGTTCAATCTACACGTTGGTGGACATCGCCGGAGCGCTGAGTTCCGAATTGTGTTCCGCATCGGTTGCGGACGCCCTCAGCGAATTGAGCGCGTCCAGTTCATCGGCGGCGGCGGGAGAAGCGGAGGCGGAGCAGGTGTTGAGCAACGCGGAAAAGTTCCTTGAGGAAGCCAAGGCCGGCGCCAAGGCCATGTCCACGGGCGGCAAAATTTTTGGAGGTCTTCTGGCGGCGCTGGCCTTCGCCATGGCGGTCTGCGATATCGTATCGGACCAAGCCGTCTACGGCAGCGGCAACTGGTTGTTCGCGCTCGACGTGCTGGTTTCCATAGTCACCGGCCTGGCCGCCCTGGCTTCAGTCTCCTTCTGTTTCATAAGCGTGGAATTTGTGGGCGCCTGTACCTTCGCCGCCATGCTTCCGGGCATAGGATGGGCCTGCACGGTTCTCGGCATCATCCTGGCGCTTGTCGCGGCTCTGGTGAAATCCAAAACCAAGAGCCTGGAGCGGATATATGTGGAAACGTACTGCGTGCCTTTCGTGATGAACCTGGAAACGCCCCCGGCGGTAAGAAGGGCGCTGGTGGTCGTTGATCCGGGGACGCTGCGCTTCCGTCCGCTGGAGGGGTGCGCCTGATCAACGGCCGGCAGGAGCGGGAGGGGAGGCGGCAGATCGCCGGGGGCGAGTTCGAGCAGGCAGCATTCCGCCTTCCTGGCCTCGACGAACTCGCGATCACAGGCCGCCAGTAATGTTCCATTCCGGAAGGCCTGCGCCAGCTCCTTCCTGCGCGCCGCATTCTCCGAAAGAATTTTTAGGGCATGTTCGCCTACGGATAAGGCTCGCCCCTGAAACAATGTTTATTGTTTCAGGGAAATGCATAAGAGCATCTATATTTTTGTAAAGTTATACCATTTTCCATTGTGGCTATGTCCTTAACTCCGCAATGTGGGAATGACTTGTTTTTCCGAGGGGAAAACCTCTTGAA
>CAZFCK010000230.1:0-7425 GCA_964517355.1 uncultured Desulfovibrionaceae bacterium
ACAATTGATAATTGTTTCAGGGGAGAGCCTTGTTTCAAGGCGAAAATGCGCTAAACCACCATCACGAGCGGCAGCACAACGGGGTCGCGCTCCAACACTTTGCGGAAAAAGCGGCGCAGCGAGGAACGGATGCGCTCACGCAGCTTGGCGTCTTCTCCTGGAGGGATGTTTTCGAAAATATCCAGGATGATGCATTTGGCGTCTTCAAGAAGGTGGCTGTATTGCTGCTCAAAGACAAAGCCCTTTGACTGCACGTCCGGGCCGAGCAGTATTTCCCACGTCTCCTCGGCAATGACCATCACGGCGACCACAAGTCCGCCGCCGCCCAGCAACTGGCGTTCCTTGAGCACGGTATGCCCCACATCGCCAACGCCTTTACCGTCCACGTAGATGGATTCCACGGGGATGTTTTCCTCCAGGCGGATGCCGCCTTGGGGGAGGAAGGTGATGGGGTTGCCGTTTTCCAGGACAATGGCTCGTTCAGGCGTCACGCCGCATTGCACGGCGAGCCGTTTGTGTTTTACCAGATGGCGGTATTCACCATGGATTGGTATGAAATATTTGGGGATAACGCTTTTGATCATCAGTTTGAGTTCTTCCTGATAGGCGTGCCCCGAGGCGTGAATGGCCTGTACCCTTTCATACAGCACTTCGGCCCCCAACCTGTAGAGATTGTTGATGACCTTGGTTATGGCGCGCACATTGCCGGGGATGAACCGTGAGGACATGATGACGGTGTCGCCCGGGTGGATGTGCAGCATGCGGTGCTCGTTGTTGGCTATGCGCGCCAGCGCTGAAAGAGGTTCGCCCTGTGATCCGGTTACGATGAGCACCACGCGCTCGTCCGGCAGATTGCTCAATTCTTCGATATCCACATAGTTGTCTGGGATTTTGAGATACCCCATGTTGGTGGCCATTTCTATGTTTGTGAGCAGGCTGCGGCCGTTGACGGCAACTTTGCGGTTATGCTCCTGGGCCAGGTCGAAGATCTCCTGGATGCGTTGCATATGGCTGGAAAAGAGCGTTACCAGGATGCGGCCTTTTGCTTTGGCGAAAATTTCGCGTAAGGTGGACATGATCTCGCGTTCCGTTATGGCGTGCCCCTCGCGCTCCACGTTGGTGGAGTCGGAAAGCAGCAGCAGTACGCCTTGGTCGGCGAACTTCCTGAACGCCGCGAGATCGGTATAGTGGCCGCCCATGGGCGTGGTGTCGATCTTGAAGTCTCCCGTATGCACCATGCGCCCCACAGGCGTTTCGATTCCCAGGCCGAAACCTTCGATGATGGAGTGGCACACGCGGAAAAAGGTGACGCTGAGGTCGCCGAAGTTGATCCTGTCTCCGGCTTTGACCTGGTGCAGATCGGCGTACTTGTCCAACCCATGTTCACGCAGGCGGTTTTCCACCAGTCCGAGGGTGAAGCGCGACCCGAAGATAGGGGCATCGACATAGGGCATGAGCCAGGGCAGGGCGCCTATATGGTCTTCGTGCCCGTGCGTCAGGATGATGCCCCTAAGCTTGTGCTTGTTGGCCAGTAAAAAGTCAAAGCGGGGTATGACGATGTCGATACCCAGAAGATAGTCGTCGGGGAACATGAGGCCGCAGTCGATGACGAGCATGTCGTCCTCGGTATGCAGCAGCATGCAGTTCATGCCTATCTCGCCCAACCCTCCGAGGGGCGTCAGCGTGACGGGCTTGGCGGGGGCGGTCATTTGGACATCTCCTGAAAGCTGGCGTTCATCAGCGTGAAGAGGTCGTCCTTGAAGCGTTCACGATCTTTGAGGGTGTAGCTGCCGGTCTCGACGGGCGGCAAGGCCTTGATGAAGACATCGCGTTTTCCCGGGGTCAGGGTGTTGCGCCCCTTGGGCAAAATCGTTCCCGATTCTTTGATGAGCACGGGAGAGACGGGGAGTCCGGTTTTGAGGGCGATGATCATGCCGCCCACCTTGAATTCCTGCAATGAGCTGTAGTCCGTGCTCCTGGTACCTTCCGGGAAGATGACGATACAGCGTCCCTCTTGGGCGCTTTTCACTGCCTGATCCACGCTTTTCATGGCCTTGCGCCTGTTCTGCCGGTCGATGGCCACATGGCCGGCGGCAAGCATGGCTTTGCCGAAGAGGGGAACGGTGAACAGGCTTTCCTTGGCCACGAAGTTCACGGTGCGGTTGCCGAGGGCGACGTAGAGCAAGGGAATGTCGAGGTGGCTTGAATGGTTGGCCATGACGACCAGTGATTCGCCCTCTGGAAGGGCAGAAAGATCAGCATGGAGTCTGATGCCGGCGGCCCAGAGGGCGGAACGGCTCCAGGTGCGGCCGCTCCATGCGGCCAACCTTTTATTTTTGAATCCATAGCCGAAAAGAACCGCCAGCGATGAAAACAAGAAGGTAGATGGAATGAAGACGCAGAAAAATATAATATTTCGGAACATAATGGCGAATAGGTCAGAGTCCGTTGTGGAGAAGTTAAGTTATATAAAGTGCGACAAGCATTTTTATAACAGAATTACCCTAAAGGCCAAGGAAAAAATAGACGTCAGCGGTTCTTGCGGCGGCAGGGGGCGCATCCCGCGTCGTAAAAAAGCCCTGCCGCCAGGAGTAGAGACGGCAGGGCGTGACGTGATCAGGGTAAAACAGTCCGGCGAAATGCTATTCCTCTTCCTTTTTGCTCTCTTCAATAACCTTTTCGGCAACTGGAGGAGGCGCCTCTTCGTAGTGATCGAATTCCATGATGAACGTGCCCTGGCCGCCGGTCATGGAACGCAGGTCCGGGGCGTAGCGCAGCACTTCGCTCATGGGCACGTGGGCCTTGATTTCCGTGACGCCGATCGCTGAATCGGAACCGAGCACCTTGCCCCGGCGGCTGGAAAGGTCGCCGATGACGTCGCCCATGTATTCATCGGGGATGGAGACAGTGAGCAGGACGATGGGCTCGAGCAGCACGGGTTTGCATTGCTCCATGGCCTTTTTGAAGGCCAGGGAGCCGGCCACCTTGAAGGCCATTTCGGAAGAGTCCACCGTGTGATAGGTGCCGTCGTACAGCGTGACTCGGAAATCCACCACGGGGTTGCCCGAGAGATAGCCGCGCGCGGCCGATTCCTGAACGCCCTTGTCCACTGCGGGAATGAATTGGCGGGGAATGACGCCGCCGACAATGGCGTCCACGAATTCATAACCTGCGCCGCGGGGCATGGGTTCCATACGTATCCAGCAGTCGCCGAACTGGCCGCGTCCGCCGGATTGCTTCTTATGGCGTCCTTGCACTTCCGCTTTGCCCTTGATGGTTTCGCGGTAGGGCACTTTCGGGGGTTTGAGCATTATTTCGGTTTTGTAGCGGCGTTTGGCGCGTTCCACAGATGTTTCGATGTGCAGCTGGCCCATACCGGCGAGTAGTATATCGGAACTCTCTTCATCACGGGTGAGAGACAGGGTGATGTCTTCCACCAGGAGTTTGGCCACGGCTTGATAGACTTTGTCTTCGTCGCCTTTTTCCTTGGGCGCCAGGGCGTAGGTGATGAGAGCGGGCGGGAGTGCGGGCTTGGAGAGCTTGAAGGTGTTCTTTTCAGCGCAAAAGGTGTCGCCTGTTTCGGTATTCTTGAGCTTCGTGACCGCGACTATGGCGCCGGGGCCGAGGGGCTCCTTGCTGGGGGTCTGCGTCTTGCCGTTGAGGAGCAGCAGTTGACCCACGCGCTCGTTTTCTTCCTTGGTGCTGTTGCGGTAGGTGGAATCAGGCGTCATGGAACCTGAAAGCACGCGCATGATGGTCAGCTGTCCGGCAAAGGGATCGGCCAGGGTCTTTATCACAAAGGCGGCAAAAGGCGCTTCGTCGGAAGAGGCACGTTCCGTATCATCGTCGCCTTTCCATGCGGCGTGGTCAAGCGGAGACGGCATAAGGCTCTGAATAGCGTCCAAAAGCAGCGGGCCCCCCTTGTTTTCAAGAGCGGCGCCCACGCAGACCGGAACAACCTGGCCGGAGACAACGCCTATGCGCAGGCCTTTGTGCACGTCTTCAGGGCTCAGTTCGCCTTCTTCGAGGTATTTTTCCATCAAGTCCTCGTCGCTTTCAGCGATGTTCTCGATGGAGGTTTCCCGCAGAATGTCCACTTCGGCTTGCATATCGTCCGGAACGTCGCCGGCGGTCACTTTGCCGTCGGCATCGAAAAAGTAGGCCTTGTTTTCCAGCACGTCCACGACGCCTTTGAAATCGGCCTGCTGCCCTATGGGCATATGCAGGAGCACGGGCTTGGCTCCCAACACGGTGGTCAATCCTTCGAACGCCATGTTGAAGTCGGCTCTGTCACGGTCCAGTTTGTTGATGAAGACCATGCGGGCCAAACCGGCGTCTTGGGCTTTTTTCCATAACTTTTTCGTCAGAGGACGCACGCCGTCCACCGCGTCGATAACGAAAATAACGCCGTCGGCGCCGAGCATGAGAAAGTCGATGTCGCCGTTGAAGTTGTTGTCGCCGGGCGTGTCGATGAGAAAATGGGGATTCTTGTTCCAGCTGAAGTTCGCGAAAGCGGGCTGGATGCTGCCCCGCCTTTTGATTTCTTCAGGCTCGTAGTCCAGCTGCGTACCGCCTTCTTCCACTTTGCCCAGCCGGTTGATAACGCCCGAGTTGAAAAGCAGCATCTCGGCGACAGACGTTTTGCCACTGCCGCCTGTGCCGACAAGTGCATACGTTCTTTGGTTCTCCAACGCTTTGGCCATTTGCCTCTCCCTTTTCAGCTACTGGTGTTCGGTATAGTGTCTTGCCGTGGCAAGAATATGTCTGTAGGCACTCACTACTTGGACAAAACATGACGGCTTCATGATCGAACCGTTACGACATATGAATAGGCCAAGAAGGTTGTCAAGAACAAACTACACCCAAAGCACGGCCGCAGGCCGGGAGCAAGTACCATGAGTAGCCTGCAAGTCCTTGCTGCTTCTAAGATAATTGCGGAAGGAGCCTGGCTTTTCAATAATAAAGAATCAGACGCCCTTTTTTACGATAATCTGCGCACGATGGGACAACTCGTCCCCTTGTTGGTGGCCCGGCAAGGAAAGAATTTCATACTGATTGACGGCGTGCGGCGCCTTGAGGCCCTCGGCGGACTGAAACGAGAGGTCCTGGCGAGCGTGATCGAGGCCCCTACGGATCTGGACAAAGGCCTGGCCAGACTCGCGGCCAATCAGGCCTACACATGGGGCGAACAGGCGCGCCCCGACACGTTGCTGCCTGTTATGCGCTTTTTTCTCACTCTTCCGGAGGCGGAGAGGCTGGACGCCTTTTTGCCCGGGCATCTAGGGTTGCAACCTCGCTCCAAAACCTGGCGTCTGCTCAAAAGCTGGTGCGCGCTTTTTCCGGCGCAAGAGGAGTGGGACGCGCACCTGACCGCCGGCCGCGTGAGTTTGCCGTGCGTGGAACCTCTGGCCAAGCTTGAACCGGAAGACAGGGATTTTTTGGAACCTTTTTTCCGCGAACTCGCATGGAGCGCAAGCGCGGCGCGGCAACTTGTGACCTTGCTTTTTGAAACCGCACGCGCCCAGGGGCGGTGCGTCGCCGCTTTGCCCGGCGCTGCAGACTTGCACGGCCTGCTCGACGCGGAACTCTCACCCAAAGACCGCATGGCGCGCATCCTTGATGGGGCGCGCCGGTTGCGCTACCCAACACGTAGCGCCATGGAAGATACCTTCGCCGTGCTTGGCCGTGAACTCACCGCGGGGACTCCGTGGCGCGTCACGCCGGAAGTGCAGTTCGAAACCGACGCGCTCCATCTGACGGCTAAAATGCGCAGCCCGGAAGATGCGCTTACGGCCGCGGAATCTTTACGCGACATGGCGCGTTCGACCCTGTGGAAACGGTTGGGAGCGGTGGCGCAGGACGCGCCGGGCGCGGGAGGCGGAGAGTCGTGAACGCTGTACCACGCTATTTACGCGATATTGATGCGGTATTTGTGGAGCAGGGAATCATGGACGCGCCGGATTGCGCCACCATGGCCCGCCGGGTGCGCGAACGCCTGCCCCATGTGATCTGGCGCGAGCTACCGCAGGGCGTGCAGCCGGAACACCACGGTGCTGGGCATGCCTTATGGTTGAAACGATATTTGGGACAGTTTTTGCGTTTTTGCCCCGGGACCAGACATTACAGGTGTTGCGGCTACCGCATAGCGCATATCGGGGAAAATTGCCCCATTGGTTGCAGCTATTGTATTCTCCAGGCGTATTTTCAGGACAGGGTGCTGAAGGTCTGGGCCAACATGGGGGGGCTGTTCCACGAGCTGGAAAAGGCACTGCTTTCGGACAAGCGCGGAAGGTTGCGGCTCGGCACGGGAGAATTCACCGATTCCCTTGTCCTGGAGCCGTTGACCGGATACAGCGCGGACTTGGTGGCCTTTTTGTCGCGGCATCCCAATGCGTGCCTTGAACTCAAAAGCAAAGTTGTGGATCTTTCCTGGATGCGTGCGGCATCGCGACCGGACAGGGTGCTGCCGGCCTGGTCTATGAACGCCCCCCGCATTGTGCGGGAGCAGGAAGGGCTGGCCGCGACACTTGAAGAGCGATTGCAGGCGGCGCGGTATTGCGCGGATCAAGGCTTTCGGGTGTGCCTGCATTTCGATCCCATTATCCGCTACGCCGGCTGGGACGACAACGCGGACGGATATCCCGCCGCCGTGACCATGATCACGGAGTATCTGCGCCCCCATGAGGTTGCCTACATCAGCTTGGGGAGTTTCCGGTTCATGCCCCAGCTCAAGGCCGTGATGGAGCGCAATCACCCGGAAGCGACATTTGTTTATGAGGAATACGGCCCGGGATTGGACGGCAAGATGCGTTTGCTGCGCCCCTTGCGCGTACAGCAGTTCCGCACGATAGCGGATGGACTGATTCGCTCCGGATTTGGGGACGCACTGTATTTTTGCATGGAATCGGATACGGTGTGGCAGGCTGTACTTGGACGCAGACCCAGGGATTTGGGGGGATTGGCGTCTTATCTCCTGCAAAGAGCCTTTGGCGATTCCGGGTAGACATGCATAGTGCGTGTTGTTTATTTGTTGTCCGATTTTCGGGCTAGGGCATATTGACTTTGAAACAGGAACGCCTCCGACGGCTTAGGAACCTTTTGAAAAAGGTTCTTAAGGAATCACTGATTAAAGACTTGTTAGGTTTTTCCGGGGGGAAACCTTTCTGGAGAAAGGTTCTCCCCCTCGCATATTCAGTGAATTAATCAGCGTTTCCTTAAGCATCCGCAGTGCGTTCCACTACCGCCTTACGGCCTTTTGCATTAGTTTAAAAACAAGAACAAAATTGTCGTTTTCCCGGCGTCCAGGGGCCTCCCCTGGTCGTCGTGCGGGCGCGAAAGCCCGCGACGTTAAGTAGTATTTTTAACGTTAGGTTGCTCTAGAGCATCTCACGCTTGAAAAGCGCTAGATGCTCTTATGCATTTCCC
>CAZFCK010000231.1:0-7418 GCA_964517355.1 uncultured Desulfovibrionaceae bacterium
GAAAGGGAGAGCGCGAGAGGGGAAACCCTTTTCAAAGGGTTTCCCCTCTCGCATTATTTTTTCATGATGAATTTAGAAACACAGCCTAGAATCTCATGCTGTTTCACGTGCAATCCCACAACCTGAAAACGCGGGCGGAGACGCGCTTGGTGTCGTATAAAAACACATGAACTTTACTCAAAAAAATCTAGACATTTTATGTAAAATGTGTTTGATTAAAAATATTCAATCTATGTTGTTTTTCCTTGTCTTTTCCTCTGGATGCAGAAACAATCCATAAGCACGCAAACATTCGCGAGGGTTGCTGCAATGATCAACGTTGATAAAATTTCGCTGATCGAGTGGATTATCGGAGCCGGTCTGTTTCTCTTCTTCTGCATCGTCATGTGGCGGCTTGTCCGCGCCGCAAACGACGATCCCATAACCCATGAGATCCATAATTTTGATTTAAAAACGTTTAAACAACGCAATTGATCAGGCCTTGAAGGCAAAAAACCGCGCTTTTCGCGGCGACGTGAAGCCATATTGCATGCCGCAGAGGTGTAATATGGGAAAATGCGGTTTCTTATCGTACTGTAACCTATTATTCCTTCAAGCTGCAGCCAACTTTCCCCCTCACGCATAGTTATGCTTTACGCCACGGCTAGTTTCCTGATATCAGCCTGCTCATGCATGAAATGTCTATAGCAATGAGCCTGCTGGATATCATCAGCCAGGAAATGGAAAAGCATGGGGCCCAGACACTAAAGCTCGTCCGCGTCAAGCACGGCCGCCTCACCCAGTTGGTGCCGGACTCGCTGTACTTTGCTTTTGAGGTGCTGACCAAAGGCACCCCACTTGAAAACGCCAAGCTAGAGCTGGAAGAAGTGCCGCTCAAAGTGGCTTGCTGCGCCTGCGGCACTGAATTCGAACCGGATGAGGAGCATGTGCTGATCATGCCTTGCCCGAACTGCGGCGAGGAGTTCGGGCATACCATACTCTGCGGAAAGGAGTTGTATCTGGATCACCTTGAGGTGGAATGAGCACCCTTGCGTCTGCCAGGTGGTGCATAGCCATATTGTCATGTTGTCCCTATCCCGCATTCATCAAAACAGGCCCGCATGCATACCGCGCCTTGCTCGGCGTATGCTTCGGCCAGGAGCGCATAGCCATGGACATTCCCGTCGTACGCAACATTCTGGAAGCTAATGATCGTATTTCGGGGCAGCTGAAAACAATTTTCGCTTCCCACGGTATTTTCGTCCCCAACCTCATCAGTTCTCCGGGTGCGGGCAAAACAACCCTTTTGGAGCGCACGCTCAACGATCTGAAAGGCGAGTTCAACATGGCTGTAATCGAAGGCGACCTTATGACGGACAACGACGCCCGGAGAGTGGCAGCCACTGGGGCGCAAGCAGTGCAGATAAATACCCAGGGCGGGTGCCACCTGGATAGCGGCATGGTTATCGACGCATTGTCCAACCTCAAGCTCGAGGGCCTGGACATCGTGTTTATCGAAAACGTGGGCAACCTTGTCTGCCCTGTGGAATTCGAGGTGGGTGAAGACTGTAAAGTGGCATTGCTTTCAGTGACCGAAGGCGACGACAAGCCCGAGAAATACCCCCTGCTGTTTGCCGAAGCCCGGGTCATGGTCCTCAACAAAATCGATCTGCTTCCCTATGTCGACTTTGACACCGAACGAGCCTCCCAGTTTGCACGCGCCCTGAACAAGGACATCGACATTCTGCCCCTTTCATGCCGCACCGGAGAGGGACTGCAACCGTGGTACGACTGGCTGCGCAAGCATGTTAAAGCCAAACGGGAAGCTACGGGCAGCTGACGCATTGCGGACTCCGATGGGCACGTTATTCCGCAGGAATAAATCGTGCCGCGGCGGATATGAAAAAAAGTTTTTTTCAGGCGTCCAGGGGCTTCCCCTGGTCGCCCTGCGGGCGCAAAACCAAGGGACTTTATTCTTTTTTTCTTTATGCCCGAACGGCGAATCTTTAACATCATTTCCCATTTCCAGGCTGTGTTTCTCTATTCGTCATAAAAAAAATGCGAGAAGGGAACCCCTTTAAAAAAGGGGTGTCCCCTCTCGCGCTTTCCCCATCCCAAGCTTTTGAATTTTAACAAGTAACAATCTGTCGTTTTGATTTTTGATGATTGTTGTGGAACTATCTTTCCGAATCGATTTATCTTTTTGATCACACTTTGATTTAGTCAATAAAAATAGTATAATAGATCTCAACCCCTGGCGGGGCTTGGTGCGAAGCCTCAAAACATAGCATTATATCATTATGTTGCTCTATTCGTGCCGATCACACTGAATTTGGTCGGAATCGAAAGACATAAAGGCGCATGAACCTCCTCCGTCGCAGGGCATCGCATGGAATTCTCCCGAAAAGAGATGGACGACAGCGATGCAAGCCATATCATCCCGGAACAATTGTTCACATTGCGATCTGCAGAAGCGCAACCAGGATAACACAACCATTCTCTTGACCTGCAAATGAGTTAACCCGTTGTTGTTCCCTCACAGTGGATTTTTCCTCTTGCAACAGCCTGCTTGAAAAATCTCCAAAAATTCAATGATATTTATCATATATATGAAATATCATGATTTAATGCGGGCGCTCCCGACAGCGTAAAGACAAGGGATTTCACCCTACGATACAATATTCCGCTTGTTTCCACTACCGCGGCATATGTCGCGATCATGCTGTGTTGCAGAACAATCTACAAACAACAGTAGATCTATAGTCCAACATACCACACAAACACCACACATCTACCCAACGATTTATTAAAAATTATAATTACGCATTGACCATAGTATTTACTTAAAAATCAACCAATCAACACACTGAAGGCCCGCAACAACAAATTCAAACAAAAAAACACAAATCCATTATTCTCCTCGATTATCACCTTATTCCACCATTTAAAAATTGAATTTGTTTTGTCCTTAAATGTATGTTTTACCTTGAAGCATTATCATAATATTCAATTTATCAACATATTAACCAAGGATAAAAACATGTCATCCGATATGGATGTACGTAAAGCGATTGATAAGTTTAAATCCATCCCTGAGAGAAACATTGCGGAACTAGATACTGCCCGGACAAATGGCGGGCTCGTTGCCGGCATCTACTGCATCTATGCGCCAAACGAACTGATCCGCGCCGCTGGCGCCATCCCCGTGGGGCTCTGCGGGAAGCGTAAAGACCCCATACAGGCGGCTGAAAAAGATCTTCCCGTCAGCCTCTGCCCTCTCATTAAATCCAGTTACGGATATGCCGTTACCGACACATGCCCTTTTTTCAGATTGTCGGATGTCATCGTGGCCGAATCCACCTGCGACGGCAAAAAAAAAATGTACGAACTCCTAAGCACCCTGAAGCCCACGCATGTGATGCAACTGCCCCACACGCAAACCGGTAGTGCCGCCTTACGCTACTGGGTGGACTCCTTACACCGGCTTGAAGAATTTTTATGCAGTCATGGCGCGCAGCGCGTCCGGGAGGATGAGCTTACACGCCAAATTGTCATCCACAACACCATGCGAAGCAAACTTTCATCCCTGATGCGCCTGGCTGCTCACAAGTGTTCGCCCCTGAGCGGCCTGGACCTTCTGGCGATACAGGAAAGTAAAAGTTTTACGGCCGAGATCACAACCTATGTGCAGCGGCTAGAGGAGTTGGAGAAAATCCTGAAGGAATATCTGGAACAGCTGGACCTGAAAACGCACCCTGGTCCCCGCCTGTTGTTGACCGGCGTTCCCGTGGGCAAAGGATCGGAAAAAGTGATCCGCATTGTCGAAGAACTGGGGGCGCGTGTGGTGTGCATGGAGAACTGCACCGGGCTCAAGGGACTGGAACTCTTTATAGATGAGGAAAAAGAGCCGTACCAGGCCTTGGCTGAGCGCTACCTAAAAATTCCTTGTTCGTGCATGTCGCCGAATCCGGTCCGCAGAAAGAGCCTGTTCGAACTGGGGCAGGAATACGGCATTCATGGAGCCGTGGATCTCACTTGGCTCGGCTGTCACACCTATAATACGGAATCCTCCATGGTCAAACAATGGATTGAAGCCGACCTGGGGGTTCCCGTGTTGCATCTTGAAACCGACTATTCTGATGCGGACGTGGAACAGTTGCGCACCCGCATTGAAGCCTTTCTTGAATTGTTGGAACCCTAACAATCTGCAAACGGAGGAAAACCATGTTTGGCAAGACTTACTTGGCAAATGGAAAATCGCTTGTCCTTTTCATAGGGGCGTTTTGCCTTGCCGCGTTCTTTTGCGCGAACGGAGCGTTCGCCGCGACAAAGGATACTCCCAGGCTCTATATGAGCTTCATTTTCACCACCCACAACACGCCGTTGCTGGTGGCGGCGACAAAAGGCGAGCTGTTCAAGGATTCGGGTGCGTATTTCAAGGAGCTGGTCCCCAAACAAAAATACGAACTCATTTCCAAGGATGGTGAATCCCTGGCCATCATCAACCTGATCGTCTGCAAAAGCGGCTCCGAGGCTGCGACGCTTTTCGCCCAGGAACGCCTCGATCTTGGGCTTGCCTCAAGCACCGCATTTATCAGCGGTATCGATAAGGGCACAAAGATGAAAATCCTCTGCCCGCTGCATGTGGATGGAATGAGCATGGTCTTTCCTCCAGACAGCACGATCAACGGATGGGCCGATGTTGAAAAATTCATCAACGAATCCGCCGCGCCCGTCAAGATCGGTTACCACTCTCCGACCAGCGCTCCCCGTATCGTGTTTGAAGGCGCTCTCCATAGGGCGGGATATAAAATCACCGAAGACGCCAATGACGCCGACGCCGACATCCTTCTTGTCGACTTGAAAGCAACCTCCAACCTGATCCCGGCCCTTGTGAGCAAACAGGTCGATTGCTGGGTCGGCCCCGCGCCACACCCCGCTGTATCCGAGTACAAACATGTCGGCCATATCGGCTTGAATTCCCGTGAATTGCCTCCGGCCGGTGAATGGGAAGATTTCCCCTGCTGTGTAATGGGGGCCACCGACAAGCTCATCTCCACCAATCCCGAAGTCGTACAGGCCATGACTGACCTCATGACCGCCGCGTGTAACTGGTGCAATGAAAATAAGGCGGCCACCGCCAGCATTTCAGGCGAATGGCTCGGCGTGCCCGTGGAAGCCATCGAGAAATCGACCATCATTTACACCACGAATCCATCACCCAACTGGCTCAAGGGTGAAGGCATGTTTCTCTCGATGCTGCAAAATATGGGAAAATTGAATGGTTCACTGCAGCAAGCCGATCTGCAAACGGCCATCCCCACCCTTTTTGATTTTACGTATATCAACAAAACACTGAACAAAAACTAGCCCGCTGAGGGGCGGCGGCTATCGCGGCCGCCGCCCCTGGAGCATATCAACTTTGAAAAAGGAATGCCTCCGGCGGGTTAAGAACCTTTTGAAAAAGGTTCTTAAGAATCTCCAAAACTTTTCATTGGCATAACCTATCAACTCGACTTGTTGAGGAGAGCGCATGCTATAACATGTTGCATTTGTTTAAAAAAAAGAACAAAATTGTCGTTTTTCCGGCGTCCAGGGGCCTCCCCTGGTCGTCGTGTGGGCGAGAAACCCCGCGACTTTATTCTTTGTTTTATGTCCGAAATTCGTATTAAAAAGCTTTAGCAGTCAGGAGAAGCCGCCATGCGCCGGAGCAAAGCCCTTTCCCTTTCCCAGGCCGTACCGATCGTCACCCCAGCGCTGTTTATAGCGCTTTGGGTAGCTGTAGCTGCGCACATAAGCAATCAGGTGATTCTGCCTTCCGTGGGACAAGTCGTTGCATTGCTGACCCATCCTCTGACGAACATTATCAGCATGGGCTCGTTGTGCAGCAACGTACTCGTCAGCCTGGTGCGCGTCGTCATGGGCTACGCCGCAGCGGCAATGATCGCCATACCGTTGGGCGTGATTATGGGATATTACGGACTGGCGTTTAACCTCTTCAATACTTTTCTCAATTTGTTCCGCCCCATTCCTCCTCTCGCCTGGGTGCCCCTGGTTATGGCCTGGTTCGGCGTTTCCAGCTTCGCAACGCTGTTGGGCATAGAAACAGGGCAGGCATTTATCTATCTTAACAACCTCAAGTTCGCCATGTTGTTCATTATTTTTGTCGGTGCGTTTTATCCCATTCTCACCAGCACCATGCACGGCGTTGCCGGAGTCAACAAAACATTGATCGATTCCGCCCGAGTGCTTGGCGCCAGCGAGAGACAAATATTCTTTCAGGTGCTCATCCCCGCCGCCATGCCTTCCATCACCACCGGCATGCGTATCGGGTTGGGCATCGCCTGGATGTGTCTTGTCTCGGCAGAAATGCTGCCGGGATCCATTTCCGGTGTCGGCTATCTCATCACCCACGCCTATACTTTAGCGTCCACTGATATTGTCATTGCCGGCATGATCTCAATCGGCATTGTAGGAGCTCTCATGGATTTCATCTTCAGGAAATTCGAGGAAAAAAAGTTTTCTTGGCGCAGGCAGGCCTGACAACATGCAGCAGACTAACGACAATGTGATCCAGGTTGTGGGACTAAGCAAGGAGTTCACCACAGAACGAGGTGAACGGCTCCTTGCCGTGGATGGGGTCAGTCTGAACGTGCCGGCCAATGAATTCATCTGTATTGTGGGGCCGTCCGGATGTGGAAAATCCACAATGCTGCGCATCATCGCGGGATTGGAAAAAGCGAGCGCCGGCACGGCCCTGTATCGGGGTGCGCCCATTGTCAAACCCGGCAAGCGAATCGGCATGGTTTTTCAGGAATATTCTCTTTTTCCATGGCTCACTGTACTTGATAATATTGCGAAAGGATTGGAATTCGCGGGAATCAACCGCTCTAAAAGACGTAAAATGGCATCCGAGTATCTGAAAATTGTCGGTATGCCCGAATTTGGCGACGCATTCCCCCACGAACTTTCCGGAGGCATGCGCCAACGTGTGGCCATTGCACGCGCCCTGGCAAACGAACCAGATGTCCTGCTCATGGACGAACCTTTCGGCGCCCTAGACGCCCACACCCGCATTCTACTGCAACGTGAACTGCTGCGTATCTGGGAACTGTCACACAAGACGATTCTTTTCGTCACCCATAGTGTGGACGAGGCAGTGTATTTGGCAGACAGAATTGTCATCATGTCTCATCGGCCGGGGCAAATCCGCGATGTGCTGACCGTGAACATGGAACGCCCCCGTAGCCGGGCAGAGCCCGAATTTGGAAGGCTTACCGACTCCATCCTCGCTGCGCTCGAACATTGACGGCAATAACGGGGGCGGGAACTGCAGGAGCGCTTTGCAATGAGACAATGCGCTCCGGAAGATGGCCGCAGGTAACTAGTACCATGTAACATTTAATGTTTCGCTTTTAGATTGTTTTGTGTATCTTGGC
>CAZFCK010000232.1:0-7415 GCA_964517355.1 uncultured Desulfovibrionaceae bacterium
CCCAGGAAAGCGGCCGGCGCATGGTCAGAAGCTGGAAGAATTTTGCCTTCCAGGCTCGTCGGTTCCTGGAGGATGAAAGAGGGCGGTGAGTTAACCTCATATTGGCGCGGACACTTCGGCATGCGTACGGTATTGAAGGCCTGGACCGCCCCACCTTCACCTGTACCTTGCTCTGGACGGCCTGCATACAGCCCCTGACATGCGGGTCAAGAGGGCTTGTAGCAATCTGAGCGATCCCTTCCATTGTAGATACTTTCAAAATGTATCAACATCGGGCATCATGAGATAATGAACACGATTTCTCTCACTTCTAAGATGCGCCAACATTTACGTTCTGTTTTAACTTCAGCCCGGGGACGTGCTGGAAAGCGTGAGCAGCCATTTGATCTCACAATGGACTATTTGGAGTCTGTGTGGAAACGACAGAATGGACGGTGCGCTCTCAGTGGTCTCACGTTTCACAACGAAGTCTTCTCGAATGTTTTCGTAAAGAAACCTTTTGCACCGAGCATTGACAGAATAGACTGCCTCGGCCCTTACATCCAGGGTAATATTCAATTAGTTTGTACAGCTGTGAATTTCGCACGGGGACAGTGGGGAGATGATGTCTTGAGGCAGATAGCTTACGGCATCGTCGAAACAGAGCAGAATGCAGATGCCGATTGGTGGTACCGGAAGAGAGCTGAATTGCAGAGTGCTCAGGAGCTTTTCGAAACATGTGAAGGCGTCGAACAACAATACATGAAACATCGCATAGCGGGTTTGAAAGCTACCATAACGAAAGGCCCCTCCCGTCTTAGGTCCGCTGCTCGGCGGGCAGCAAAACAACGAAAACAGAAATAAGCTTCTCGGTGAATTCCTCTTTTTGTCCCTTGTCTCCAATACCAACAAATATTATATCTAGGTAAATGTAGGAGGCAGAGCATGCAAAAAAACACCAGTGTCACACTCGGCGAGCATTTCGACACTTTCATCGCCAACCAAGTCAAGGAAGGTCGATTCAACTCCGCCAGTGAAGCCATCCGGGCCGGGCTCAGGCTGCTTGAGGAACGGGAGGCGAAGCTTAGAGCCTTGCAGATGGCTCTCATCGAAGGCGAGAAGAGCGGCATTACCGATTATTCCCTGGAGAAGCTGTCGGCCGAGCTGGACGGCTAAATGCGATTTCAGCTTACCAACAAGGCATATGCCGACCTCAAGAGTATTGCCAAGTTTACGCAATCAACCTGGGGAGTTGAGCAGCGCAAGGAGTATCTGACCCGGCTGGACCAGTCCTTTCACATGATTGCGGAGAATGTTGGAATCGGCAGGAATTGCAACCACATAAGAGCGGGGTACCACAGCCTTCCTGTGGGTAAGCATCTCGTCTTCTACCGCGTGGATGATGAGACAGTGACTATCGTCAGAATCCTGCACCAGAGCATGGACGTTGAACGGCAACTGTAACCGGAAACAGCTCTTAAAGGCACACAAATTTTGGTCAACCATCTAGGCTTTTTCTGTTGTGTTGAACCTGTCGGTGTACCAAAAGGCGCGGGCCAGTCCAAAAATGGGAAACTCCGAAAAATGTGTACGGCTTTGTGTCTAAACCGAAAAAGGGACTTAGGATTTTTACTAACTCATTGAATTTATTTGGCGTCACCAAGGGGATTTGAACCCCTGTCGCCGGCGTGAAAGGGGGTGGGCCGGCTCAAGCACTTTTTCAAACACCCTCAAATACTTTATGATTTGATGGAGCTAACGGGTTAGAAAATCATAACGATCAGAAGTGATGTGGACGGGGTTGTGAATCTTACCGTGCGGCATGTCAAACTTCTATAATTTTACTACGTTATCATTAATAATCGCTTGTGCAAATTGTTTTTGAAGAGCAAGGACATCCCAACACTCCGAGTTATAAGAGAAGAAGTAGGGACAACGACGCACAGTGAGTCGCCATGTTTCCGGATGTGAAACTCAATAGGGTACGGGCCGTGACCTCTCAGCAAAGTCACGGCCCGCAGGAGATGTGAACCAAGGGGATGGAACTTGGTTCTAGCTTAATAATCCAGCCTATACGCCTCGACCCAGGCCGCGAAGTGGCTTGATCAGCGTAGCCAGCGCACCACGGCGAGAGACCGGGGCGGGTGCGGCCTCGGCCACCGCGAACTCGTAGTAGTCCTTGGGATCGTATTCCAGCAGATAGATGACGTTTACGTCCTCGGCGTTGGCCAGGATGGCGGAAGGCCTTTTTTCCTTTACCAGGGCCAGGCGTTCATTGGCTAGGGCGAGCATCTCCTCACGATCGCCGAAGTTCATGGTTCCGGTGGGGCAGGCTTGCACGCAGGCCGGCAACATGCCCGCCTGGACACGGTCGATGCACATGTCACACTTGGCCCATTGGCCAGTTGCGGGATTTTTTCTCGGGATGTTGTAAGGGCAGAACTCGGATCCTTCATCAAAACTCAAGTCTTTGGTCTTTTCCGTATAGATGATCGCGCCAGTCTCGGGATCCTGGAGGATGGCGCCTTCAGCTTCCATATCCGCCTGGAGTTTGCATGGAGGTTCTATGCAGTGGCGGCACTGTTCCGGGAAAAACAGCCAGCGCAACGCGCCGTCTACATTGATCTCGTTGAACCGCACCAGTTTATAGGTGATGGCGGACAGGTCCTGGGGGTTCTGGTACGAGCCCATGTTTCTGGTTTTTTCCGCCGGCAGATCGTGCCAGGCCTTGCAAGCTACCTGGCACCCTCTACAGGCTGTGCAACGCGATGTATCGATAAAGAATGATTTTGACATGGTTCAGCTCCTTAGGCTTTTGTCACGTTTGCCATGAAGACCTTGGTCTCGGGAATGCCCGTGTTCGGATCGCCGACCGAGGGGGTGAGCAGGTTCGAGGAATCTCCTCCGCTGCCGTCATGTGGCATCTGCCAGCCGAAGCACCAAGGCATGCCGATTTGATGCACGGTCTCACCCTGGATGGTTAGCGGTTTCATGCGATTGGTCACGATGGCGATGGCCCACAACTGGCCTCGCACGCTTTCCACGAAGCACTTTTCCCCGTTTTTGATGCCTCGCAATGCTGCGAGTTCCTGGGACATTTCCACAAACATCTGGGGCTGCGTCTCCAGCAGCCAGGGGGTGTAGCGAGTCATTAAGCCGGTCTGCCAATGTTCTGTGACCCGGTAGGTGGACGCCACGAACGGGAAGCGGGGATCACAGACCGCCTTTTCCTCCTTGGTGAAGCGCAGGGCTGTGGGGTTGTGAAGCTGCTTGGAAAACAGATTGGTGATGACCGGACATTCCATGGGTTCGTAATGTTCCGGGAAGGGACCGTCCTTGAGGCCGGGGCCGAAGATGTGTGCGTGTCCAGAGGGCTTCATGATAAAGGCGTACTTGGTTCCTGGGGCCCAGCCGCCGTCGGGCACGTCGCCTATCCACTTCTCGCCGGTCCAGGCAATGACGGGCTTCTGGGGTGCGTAGGGCTTGCCAGTGTTGTCGCAGGAGGCTCTGTTGTAGATGATGCGTCTGTTCACGGGCCAGCACCATGTCCAATTCGGGTACAGGCCGATGGCGGCCTGCATGTCGGTTTGGTCCTTGCCCCTTCGCGCGCTGTTGTTGCCTTCCTCGGTATAGGAGTTGCAATACAGCCAGTTGCCCGAGCAGGTGGAGCCGTCATCTTGCAGGAATGCGAAGCTGGGTACCAGGGTACCCTTCTTATAGGTCTTGTCTTTGATGGTCACGTCCTTGAGGAAGTATCCGTTGATCAGCTTGGCCACGTTGTGCGGGTTGTAGCCTTTGTCGTCCTTCCACAAGTCAAGAGAGAGCTGTTTGATAGGCTCAGGGAAGGCACCCTGTTCTTTGGCGTACAACTCCCGGACCTTTTCCATGATTTCCACAATGATGTGGCCGTCGGTCTTGCTCCCACCTCGGGGCTTGGGGCCTTCGTAGCGCCACTGCATCCAGCGGCCAGAGTTGGTAATGGAGCCTTCCTTTTCAATGGACACGGCGCAGGGCAGGAAAAAGACCTCTGTTTTGATGTTGGCCGGATCCATGCCTGGGCCTTTCCAGAACGAGCTGGTCTCGTTGTCGAAGATGTTCACGTTGACCAGCCAGTCCAGGGTGGTCATGGCGTTGCGGGTTTTATTGGCGTTGGCGCTGGAACAGGCCGGGTTCTGCCCCCAGGCGAAAAAGCCCTTGAACTCGTTTTCGGACATGGCGTCGAAGAGCTGCAGCCATGTGTAGGTCTTGCCGTCCTCGGCCCTGGGCATGAGCTCGTAGGCCTTGGCGGGTTCCACTTCCGGAAACATGGCCCGCAGGTAGCTGGCCATGTACTTGGGGTAATTCTGCCACCAGGCCGCGCTTTTGGGATCTTTGGCCCCGGCCAGGTGCGGCGCCGTGGCCACTTTGATGTACTTGTCGAGGGAGTCGAGGGCGGCCTTGGGCACGGTCAGGTACCCGGGCAGGATGTGCCAGAGCAGGCAGTGGTCCGTGGAGCCCTGCACGTTTGATTCGCCGCGCAGGGCATTGACGCCGCCGCCAGCCATGCCGATGTTGCCCAGCAGCAACTGGACCATGGCCATGGTGCGGATGTACTGCACGCCCACGGTGTGCTGGGTCCAGCCCATGGCGTACATGATGGTGCCGGCCTTGTCGGGCGCGCCCGTGGCCGAATAGAGCTTGTAGAAGGATAGCAGGGCCTCCTTGTCGGCCCCTGAAGTGGCGCAGACCTTGTCCAGGTCGTAGCGTTCGTAGTGCTTTTTGAGAAGCGAGTACACGCAGCGGGGGTGCTTCAGGGTGAGATCCTGCTTGGGAACGCCGTTCTCATCCATCTCGAAGGCCCAGCTGGACTTGTCGTATGTGCCGGCGTAGTCGGCGTCGTCGGGATTGGGCGTGTAGCCGCTGAACAGGCCGTCCTTGAACGAAAACGCCTCGCCTACGATGAGGGTCGCGTTGGTGTGACTGACCACATAGTCTTTCTGGATCAGGTCGTTGTCCAGAATGTACTTGATGAGGCCGCCCAGCACGGCGATGTCCGTGCCCGGGCGAATCTGACAGTAGAGGTCAGCCTTGGCTGATGTGCGGGTGAAGCGCGGATCAACACTGATGAGCTTGGCGCCCTTATCCATGGCCCGCAGGACCCACTTCATGGAAATGGGATGATTTTCCGCAGCGTTGCTGCCCATGATCAGAATGCAGTCGCTGTTCTTGATGTCGATCCAGTGGTTGGTCATGGCACCGCGGCCAAAGGATTCGGCCAGTGCGGCCACCGTTGAGCTGTGGCAGATGCGGGCCTGGTGTTCGATGTACACCAGCCCCAGGGCGCGCAACATGGCCTGGTAGACCCAGCATTCCTCGTTGTCGATGGCGGCGGAGCCTACCGAGGCGATGCCGTTGCAACGGTTCACCACTTGGCCTTTCTCGTTCTTCTCGGTGAAGCTTGCGTCACGGGTCTTCTTGACGCGCTTGGCGATTTCCTCGATGGCCCATTCCCAGCTCACGGATTTCCATTCGGAACTGTTGGGCGCACGGTACAGGGGCAGGTCAGGCCGCTCGTCGTTTTCCGCCAACTGCCATAGGGATGCGCCCTTGGCACATAAGGCCCCTTCATTGATGGGGTGGTCGGGATCGCCTTCCACGCCCACGGCGCGTTGGGTTTTCTTATCGGTATGGACAATGAGCCCGCACCCTACAGCGCAGTAAGGACAAATTGAGGTGGTTTCCTTCGCCTCTTTGGTCTTGAGCGCGTAGGTCTGGGCCATGGCGGCGGTGGAGGAAAGATCGAACCCCAGTCCGCCGAATGCGGTAGCCGTGCCGGCTACGGCCGTAAGTTGGATGAATTTTCTTCTACTGAACATCATGAATGCGCCTCCTAAGTTGAGTATTTGCTCACCGACCACGCGTTTCCCGGCCCAATCGGATATGCAAAGTGAATCCGTGGATGGGAACAACGTAGCGTGGTGAGCGTACGATAAGGATTGGGCAGGGGCTAAGAACAACGACAGCTGTCAAACGTAGCCGCCTTGCGTGTTCGACGACCGGGACCAGATTGTGCCCCAGGCCGGCGAACGGCATGAGGACCGAGCTTTCGGCCGACGATTTGAGTGAAACGAATTCGTACATGGTTTCCTCCACAATGCCGTGTGACGCTTGTGATATGCCACGGGACGAGCAGCGCGGGAAAACCGGAAGGGGATGACTACTTAAGTTTTGGCACGAAATCGCAGAGGTAGGAGGCCAGGATGGAGAACATATCGTCGGAGCGGTGATTATAGCGGAATTCGAGCTCCTTGATGAACAACGCAAAATTACGACAGGACACCCTTCGAGAACTTTTCAGGCGTTTTTTTGCGTACTTCCAGAATCCTCCCTGGCCGTTCACAAACAGTCCGGTGTCATTGTGCGGAGCGTGTGGGATGTGCTGAATGGAGGCGGCGCAGCAGAGCAGGGTGTCGTATTGCTTGTAGCGATCCGTGTAGATCAGACTGCCCAAGGACGCGGTCTTCAAATAGAAGTTGCTTTTGAGGTGAATGATGGATTCGTCCGTGAGGTCCGGTAATAGGTCCACGAAAATGAGTCGGCCAAGGGGGATGACGCCAAAGACCAGTGCGTGTAACGGCCCTCCCCCTGAGCCTTTCTTGATCCGTTTGGTCCGCGCGGTGCCCAGGCTGGAGCCAAGGCCGGACTCGAAGATCAGCTGCGCGTCCAACGCATGAGCCATGATAGCCCCACGGAGACTTTGCACCGCCTTGGATACGGTGTTGTACGTCCTGCCGAGCTGCCTTGCCATTTGCTGCGGGCTCACTTCCAGCTCGAACAACTTGAGTAAACGCAGCCACTCGCGGGGGCTTAGGTTACCGTTGTTGATGAAGCGCCGGCTGAAATCATGAAAGGTGTACCCGCAAGCTCCACACCGATAGCGTCCTTCGGACAATGAATAGATCCTGCCGTGTCTACAGCGTGGGCACCAACGCTCGTCGTTATTCCAGCAGAAACTCAAGAAATACTGCCTCGCCGCCTCTTCGGTGCGCAGCAAGGTCTCGTAATGCTCCAGCTCCATGAATCCATATCCGGATGTTGTATAGTTTATCTCAATGTGTTTAATTAAATATATCTATGACTGTACTCATGTTTTGGCACAATGGCAACAAACAGGAGTGCGGTCACAATTGTACAAAACAATGGCAATTGCCCAAAATAATGCCGTTCTACCAAGGCTCACAATACTATGGAGATGGGTGATGGGGCTGTATGGCTTCCCTGCAACAGGAACGTTTCAATGGATGCTAAGAGAGTCGGCGGAAATTCCACGAGAATCCCAACTTGCCCCTACCAATTGCGCGCGCTCTGTGTGGCTGCCCACCGGGCGTATCAGCGACATCGCCTAGAGCATATAACTCTTGAAATAGTCTAGACAATTGGTTATACTTTGCTCATGA
>CAZFCK010000233.1:0-7390 GCA_964517355.1 uncultured Desulfovibrionaceae bacterium
TTCCAGGGAAATGCATAAGAGCATCTAGCGCTTTTCAAGCGTGAGATGCTCTAGTTGGACTTGACGGCAATGGACAATCATGCCCGGCTTTGATGCTTCATATTTTCGACATTTTCCCTTGTCGCGTAATTCCTCCTACAATACGGATAAGGGGGGCTTTGCGCTGCCCCTATGATCAGGAAACGGCATTATGCCGTAAAAAACGATTGAAACAAAAAAACCGAGGGGAGCAACCTCATCATTAAGGTTCTCCCCTCGGAAATCAGCCTCCGCCTCAACCATCAGCGGAAAAAAGAAAAGGCATTGGGACTATTCGATCCACTTGCCTTTTGAATAGCGAAATATCTCCGTGATTCCCAAGCGTTGTACTTGTTTGAATCTTCCGTTCAAGGCTTCCTCGGGAGTTGCGCCAGTGGATTGGAAGGTCAATTCCGTATACTTCATGAGCCCCACAAACGGCGTGTGATCGTAAGGCTTTTCCTTAATAAGCAGAGATACGGATTTGGGGTCAAGGTGGGTATAACGCGCGACAAAGGTCCCACCCTCATTAACGACTTCCTTGTTATCAATCCCGTGCAGATAGTTGGAGGAAATCTTGCGCACCCAATACACGGCAAACTTTTTGAATTGTTCCGTGACGGTAGTGGCTTCGGGGTTGAGCGGCTTATCGGGAGAAAGAGGCTCCACCGGAACGTTGCCGATGATCACTGGTTCGGCTTTGGCCACCGGTACCGGTCTGGGAGCAGGCGCAGCAGGTGCGGGACGCGGGGCGGGTTTCTCCACAGCGGCGACCTTCTCGGGCTCGGGCGCGGGTTTGGGTATTTCAGGCGCGCCGAATCCCACACCCAGATCATGCTTGGGAGCCGCCTGGGGTTCCGGCGCCGCCGGCGGTGCCGAGGCAGCTTGCGGTGCCGGCGGTGGCGAAGCGGCTTCCCGCCGAGCGGGCGCGGCAGGCGGCGTGGCCTCTTCAGGCACGGCGGGCCGCGGCGTCTGCGGCGCTTCCACGCCAAAGGAAGCATCCACGGTAACCTTTTCCTCAACCGGCTCTTTGCCTACCTGCGGCGAAAAAGGATAATTACGCGACTTGGCCGTTTCCAGGGCGACATACTTATGTAAGGAAAAGCCTGGAGCCTCTGCGGCTTGGGCCTTCACAGGGGCGGGTGTTGCGGCGGTAACGGGTTCGCCGGAAGGGACGGGTTGCACAGCCTCATTTTTGGCCTCCGGCTGAAGGATATCAACCTCGACAGTGACATCCACTTCCGGAGAAGACGCCGCGGTGTCAGATCCCCTTTCTCCGGCCCAGGGCATCTTTGCCGCCGCGATCACGTCCAAGACCGCGTTTTTGTCGTTTGCCGCGTCAAGAGAAACGATAGGCGACACATCATAGGTTTTCGGGGCAGGCGCACTGTCCTGCATCCCTGTTTCATGGGGCTGTTCGACAGCAGCACTCTGGGGCGCAGAGTCTGCAGACGCCTGCGGCTCTTGCTGCTCAGCCGTCGTGGCGTCATCATTCTGGGCTTGCTGCTTCTCTTCCGAAGAGCATCCGGCAACGAACAGGGCCAAAGCCAGCAGGAGTGCGATCAAGGTCGTTTTCATAGGCAGTTATATAAAACAAAAAAACCCGGCGGCGCAATAGGTGCGCCGCCGGGAAAATGCGTCTTGTTTGCTTTCTTGCCGAATTAGTCGCCAACCACGCGGATTTCAACGCGGCGGTTCAGCTTGCGACCTTCTTCAGTGGAGTTGTCGTGCTTGGGCCGGAGTTCGCCGTAACCAATGGTCTGCAGCTTGCAAGCACTGTTGGCGCCGTGGCCGATCAGCCAATCGTACACGGAGTCAGCGCGCTTTTCAGACAGACGCTGGTTGTAGGGGATGGAGCCCAGGGAGCAGGTGTGACCTTCGATGAGGTAGCAGCACTCGTTGTCATTGATGATCTGCACGGCTTCCTCAAGCAGGGGCACCATGTCGTCACGGATGTTCCACTTGGCCAAGTCGAAGTGAATGGTGCGGAACATAACCATCTCGGCTTCACAAGCAGCCACGAGGTCGTAAGCGAAGCACTTGATGAAATCGTCAATGGCGGTGCCGTTTTCAAGCATACGGGTACCGTCCATGATGGGGCAGGAGCAATCGCTCAGGGAGGCAATAGCGTCCAGGATGCCCTGGCCGTAGCTTTCGTCGGCGAAGGAAATCACCTGAAAGCATACGTTGGGGTAGCTGGCGTAAATAGCCTTGGCCTGCTCAACAGGATTGATGCCCTCGTTGTGGCGGCCGTCAGACAACATAACAATGGCGGTTTTGCCGCTCAAGGTGTCCAGCACCGGGCGCAGGTCCATGATGCCGTAGCCCATGGGGGTCTTGCGCTGGAAGATGCGGTAGTTGGTGTTGATCTGATCGATGCCCGCGGCAACAGCGGCCTGGTCGTAAGGGGCAACGGCAGCCAATTCGGAGAAAGGAGCGAAGGTGTACACGCCAACGTTGTAGCCCAGGGCGGGCAGTTTTTCGTTCAGCGCGTACAGCAGGTTTTTGGACATCGCGATTTTCTTCGAGGCGTAGGTTGCATGGGCCATAGCCATGGAACCGGAGTAATCCTGGAAGAAAATGATGTTGTCCACTTTGGGGACCATCTTCATCTTCTTGGCCTGGGCAGGAGCCGCGATCAGCAGCGCCAGCAGGGCAAAAAGCGCCAGCTTGCCAATAGTTTTCATACCAATTCTCATACCAATACACCTCCACATTATAGTTACCGGATATTCCCCGGCCTCGTCGACCGCATTGCGGTCAAAAGACCTTACCACTAGCCCAATGCAATCATCACCTAGTGCACATAATACTCACAGCAAAAAGAAATGTAAAACAAAAAATTCCTTTTCCGCTTCTGCAACCCGAATTTCAACTTTTTGGAGCCCTGTAAAGCTTTTCACTCGGGATTGCTTCATGAGCATACACGAAGCTACGCAAAAAAAAACCCCCATAAAGCGTATCCATTGCGGAATTACACTGCGGATCTCGGAGCGAGCAAACAACCGAGCAGGGCTTCGTCAAGCGTGGGGTGGGCAAAAACGAAATTACGCGCCTGCTCCTGCGTCCAACCCTGGGCAATGATCAACGACGCGGCCGAACTCAATTGCGAGACGCCGTGTCCCACCGCTGTCACGCTCCGCACGCGCCCTTCCCTCCAGTAAGCCTTGACGAATCCCTGCACAGCGCCGTGGGCCTGGGCTATGGGGTTGCCCGCCAGCATGAAGCGCGAGACCTCCACAGGTCCTTCCTTCTGCAGCGCGGCGAGACCCGGCCCGCTACGCATGACCTCGTGGCCGCCGTACATGCAGGACGGCATGGGCCCCTGATCGTAAGGGGCGGATTCCTGACCGGAGAGCAGCCGCACGGCGTAGCGCCCCTGATGGTCGGCCGCGTGTGCGAGCAGCATGCGCCCGTTGCAATCGCCCACCGCGCAAATTGCATCCGTGGCGCGCAAATAGGCGTCGGTCTGTATCCAGCCCCGGGGATGCAGCGGAATCTCCGCTGCCTCAAGGTCCATATCCTGGTTGTTCGGTTTTTGTCCCACGGCGATAAGCGCCTTTTCCGCCTCCAGGGTGGCGCCATCTTCAAATGTCAGCAGGGCGTGATCGTCATGCGTCGCCACTTGAGCGACCCTGCGCCCCAAGTGTAGATTCCAGCCCGCCCGTTTGAGCATGCGCCCGAGGGTTTGCCCCACTTCCACGTCTTCATTGGGCACGACTCTGTCCAGGGCTTCCACCACATCGATTGCCGCGCCGAGGCGGCAAAAGAAATCGCCCAGCTCCATGCCTATGGCGCCTGCGCCCACCAGAATCAGACTTTGGGGCACTTCTTCGAGCTGCAGCAACCCAGCGGCGGAGAGCACTGCCTTACCGTCGGGCTTGACGCCCGGAAAATACGCGGGCGCGGAGCCCGTCGCCAGGATCAAGCTTTGAAATTCAAGGCATTGCGCCACATCGCCGTTCATGATCGCGACACTGTTGCCGGACTGCATCCGCGCGCGCCCCTTGATCAGGGTCACGCCTTCTTGTTGCAGCCGTTTTTCCATGGCCTGGCGCACGCCCTGCAGGACCTGCTGCTTGCGTTGCTGTATCCTTGGGAGGGAAAACGCGGCGGGCAGGTCGCGCCAGGAATCGGCGTCGATGAGTTTGAGCCTGGTCATGGACGCCAATTCAGGCAAGGAACATGTGGCGCCGAGCAACAGTTTCGTGGGGATGCATCCCCAGTTCACACAGGTGCCGCCGAGCAGCCCCCTTTCCACCAGAGTCACCCGCCGTCCCATCCGCACCCCTTCCAAGGCCGCGGCGTAGCCGCCGGGACCGCCCCCGACAATGACTAAATCGCATGGCTCACATGTCATCGGTCAGCACCATGTCCCTTGCCGCCTTGGTTTCATCCAGCCTGCCGACAGGCGTCAGCCGAGGCGCGGCCGTCACCTGTTCCGGAGCCGAGGCGCTGATGGTCAGGATATCGATCAAATCATCCACGAAAGCGTCCAGGGTTTCCTTGCTTTCCGTCTCCGTGGGCTCGATCATCAAGCATTCCTTGACAATCAAGGGGAAATAAATGGTCGGCGCATGATGCCCCTTATCCAGGAGCGCCTTTGCGACATCCAATGCGCGCACTCCGGACTTGGCCTGTTCCACGGCGGAAGCGACGAATTCATGCATGCAGAGACGGTTGTGGGGAATATGCAGATGCTTTTCTATGCGCTTGCGCACATAATTGGCATTGAGCACGGCGAACTCGGATGCGCGCACGAGCCCTTCGCGCCCCAATCTGAGGATATAGGCGTAGGCCTTGAGCATCACGCCGAAATTTCCGTAAAACGGCGCCATATATCCAATGGATTCGGGATAATCGTAATTCAGGAAGAACTGTCCGTCGCGCAGTCGGACCACGCGGGAAATGGGCAGAAAGGGCGTCAGGCGTTCGCATACGCCCACCGGGCCGGAGCCGGGTCCGCCCCCGCCGTGGGGCGTTCCAAACGTCTTGTGCAGATTCAGGTGCACCACGTCAAAGCCCACGTCGCCGACGCGCATCTTGCCCATGATGGCGTTGAGATTCGCGCCGTCGTAATAGAGCAAGGCGTCTTTCTCGTGGAGCAGGGCCACGATGCGCTCCAAATCGCGTTCGAACAGTCCCAGGGTGTTGGGGCAGGTCATCATCAAGGCCGCGGTTTGGTCGTCAATCACCTTGGCCAGTTCATCGGGATCGATGATGCCGTCTTTGGAAGTAACGTTGACGACTTCGAAGCCGCCCAAAGCGGCGGATGCGGGATTGGTGCCGTGGGCGGAATCCGGGCAAATGACCTTGGTCTTCTTGTTGCCTTTATTTTTATGATAGGCAGCGATGAGCATGATGCCGGTCAATTCGCCATGCGCTCCGGCCATGGGATGCAGGGTAAAGGCGTTCATCCCCGTAATTTCGCACAATAGCTGCTCGGTGTTGTACATCACTTCCAAGGCGCCCTGCGTGTAGAGCCCCGCCCCGCGCAACTGAGCCATGAGCGGATGCAGGTCGCTGAAGCCGCTGAAGCCCGCCACCCGCTCCATGAACTTTGGGTTGTACTTCATGGTGCATGAGCCCAAGGGGTAGAAGTTGCCGTCCACTCCGTAATTGAGCTTCGAGAGCGCCGTGAAATGGCGAATCACGTCGAGTTCGGAAAGTTCCGGCAGCGCAGGAGGGGCGCTGCGCAGCAACGTTGTGGGCAAAAAGGAGTCAACACCCTGCCGGGGCTTGTCCGGTACCGCTCCCAGGCGTCCAGGCACAGATTTGCCGTATACGGTGGCTATGCTCATAACAGACCTCCGATCATCTCGACGAGAATGCCGATATCCTCGAAACTGCGCTTTTCAGTACAGGCCAGCAGCAGCACGTTGTCCATGCCCTTGTAATAACCGCCCACGGGGAATCCCGGCACAACGCCGCGCGGCGTCAGCCGATCGACGATATCAAAGGCGCTGACAGGCAACTCCAGGGCGAACTCGTTGCCGAAAGGCCCATCGGAAAGGAGCTTGACTCCCGGCAAAGCCCGCAGCCGCTCCGCCGCGTAATGCGCCCGCTCGATGCACAGGCCCGCGGTCCGGGTAAGCCCTTCGGGGCCGAGCAGGCAAAGATGCACCAACGCGCGCAACGCACACAAGGCCTGATTGGAGCAAATATTGGAGGTCGCCTTGGAACGGCGAATGTGCTGCTCACGGGCTTGCAAGGTCAGCACGTAGCCGCTGCGCCCCTTGCCGCCGAGTTCCGTGGTGCGCCCGGCAATACGGCCCGGCATCTGCCGCACCAAGTCCTTGGAGCAGGTCATGACGCCCAGGTAGGGTCCGCCGAAGCTCAAGGGCAGGCCCAGGCTCTGGCCTTCGGCCACCGCGATGTCCGCGCCCATGGCGCCCGGCGTTTTCAAAACGGATTGCAGCACGGGATAGACGGACATGATGGAAAGCGCCCCCTGTTGTCTGGCATGGGCGAAGAGTTCGCTCATGTCCTGCACCACGCCGAAAAAGGTGGGGTTCTGGACGACCACCGCCGCGCAATCCTTGTCCACCGCGTCCATGAGGGCCTGCATGTCCGAAGCGCCCCCCCGCTGTGGCACGGTAACCAGCCGCAGGTCGAGGTTGGACGTGTAACTGGCGAGCATGATCCTGTAGATGGGGCTCAAGGCCTCGTCGATCACCAGCTTGGATCGTTTGGTCTTGCGCAGGGCCATCATCATGGCCTCGAAAAGCGCCGATCCGCCGTCATAGACGGAGGCATTGGCGCAATCCATCTCAAAAAGCCGCGTCACCGCGGTCTGATATTCAAAAATGGCCTGCAGCGTCCCTTGCGATGCTTCGGGTTGATACGGCGTATACGCCGTATAGAACTCCCCGCGGCTGAGAACGGCGTCCACGGCGCTGGGTATATAATGATCATAGAAACCCGCCCCCAAAAAGCTCACCAGATCGGTTTTGTTTTTGGCTGCAAGACGCTCAATGTGGCGGCAAACGTCCTGCTCGCTCCGTCCTGGCGGCACGTTGAACCGTATGGGACGCATGTGCTGCGGAATATCCGCGAAAAGGTCATCCATGGTGCTCACGCCGATAACGGCGAGCATGGCATCCATTTGATTTTTGGTGTGCGGCACAAAAGGCATATGCATGCTCTCCTGGCTGCTACGCCCGGCGGTCAGCTTTCCAATCCGTCGGGCATGGTTATAAAAGGGTATCCCCGCGGCCGGGGGGCGGCGCATCAGCACTTGGCGCAGCCACACTCCAGAAAGACCTTTCCATTGCTGCGGGCAAAATACGCGCGCATCTGCCCCGTTGTTCCGCAAGGCGCTCTAGCGCATTTTCGCCTTGAAACAAGGCTCTCCCCTGAAACAATTTCCAAT
>CAZFCK010000234.1:0-7291 GCA_964517355.1 uncultured Desulfovibrionaceae bacterium
GCGGGCTTTCGCGCCCGCACGACGACCAGGGGAGGCCCCTGGACGCCGGAAAAAATGATTTTTGACCCTATTTTTAACAAATATAAATTATTATAACATACATTTACCCCGGAAAGTCGAGCTTTATATAGATAGCGCCATGGCCCTTGTTGATCCCATTTTACAAGCTCATTTTGTTTTCACAGTGAACGATGTTTCTTTCGGGTATTGCTATATCCGGAAGAACGGCTGCTCTTGCTTCAAGCAACTCATGCAGTTGTCGTCGGATGTTGAAGAGGATGCGCTCGACGGCATGGACTTCATGAGAAAGCACCACAGCCTGCAAAGTTTGCAGCAGTTTTTATCGGTTCAATACAGAATTCTGGTGCTGCGTGAGCCATTGGACAGGTTGGTGTCCTGCTGGAACAATAAAATGGTGCAGCAAAGTGCGAATGAAGACATCTGCGGCAACATCAGAATGTTGACCGGAATGGACGTGGAAAAAATATCATTCAGGGATTTCGTGGTGCGCTATGTCGCTCTTGCAAAAAAGGAATTTATCGATTCGCATGTCATGCCGCAAGCCACGTTTACCTTTCCGCAGTCGTTTTATAATCTTGTCGTACCGCTGCAGGAATTGAACGATACAATAACGGAATTGATTCCAGAGAATTTGTTTAAGAAATGTTTCGCCGTGAAGAGAAACGTTTCTTCAGACAATGTTGTCGCATCGGTGCCGTCTGGAATTTTGGATGCCCCGGTCTCCGAATTTCAGAAAAAGTATCTTAAGGACGGCACCATTCCGGACTTCAAGCTGGCAGTGGATGAAGAACTGCGCATCCTGATCAAGGATATTTTTTCGGAAGACTATGCCTTGTACGACAGTGCCCTTTCCCAGGCCGATTCCCGCTCTCCCGATGAGCGGTACAAACGGGAGTTCTTTGAACGCGCCGCGCGGTTGGAATCGGCGCTTGTTCCCGAGACGGCGGCCATGGGGGCGCAACAACAGGATTTGCGCGCCGATGCGCACGACTTTTCGGATTTTGACTATGGCAGTGACGACTTTTTGAAATACGTCACGTGGCTGCTCAAAAATGATCCCGGCCTCGCTTTGGCAAGGATTCAATCGTTACTCTCCCTGAACGTTCCCAGCGCGCCTCTGCGCGCGCATGTGGGCCGATTTCTTTTCAACCTTGGCGAGGTTTCGCTCTCCGCGACCACGCTCGAATCGGCAATCGAGCTGGACCCGGAGTATCCCTCCTCGTACGCCTACCTCAGTTACGTGTACGCGCGGCAGACCAAATACAAAGAGGCTCTGACGGCTGCGCAACAGGCCGTTGCGTTGGGGGCGGATTTTCCCAACTACCATGCGCATCTCGGCAATCTGTGCATTAGAGTCTCGGATTACGCGGGGGCGGAGGATGCGTTGACCAAAGCCCTGGATTCCAACAGCGAACTCCATCTCGTGCATTATAACTTGAGCCTGGTCCACGCCTGGAAAAACGAATTTGAAAGGGCTTTGGATGACGTGAACAGGGCGATTACGTTGCAGGACGGCAATTCAATTTATTATCAGCAGCAAGGTGACGTTCTTGTTGCTCTGAAACAGTATCCGGAAGCCGAAGAAGCCTTTCATAAAGCAATAACCTTGCATACGGACAACATTCAACTGCATTTCAAGTTGAGCTGTTTGTACGGTCTGATGAACGACAATGAGAAGGCATTGCGGGAAGGTGAAAGCGTGTTGCGTTTATCCGATAACTTCAGATATTTTCATCACGTTGCCGCGATATTGCGGAAAATGGGCAATGAGGAGAAGGCGGAACAGGCGTTGCTGGAAGCGGCCTCAAGGCATCCCGCCGTTCCGCAATGCTTTATCGAACTCTGCACGTTTTATGAAGAAACGGGACGGCCGAAACAGGCCATCGAGGCGCTGCGAAAGGCGACAGCCCTGCAAGGCGTGAATGTTTCACGGTTACAAAAGCTTGCGGAACTGCATATGCTCGCGGGTGAACATAAACGTGCCGAAGAGGCGTTGATAGCCGCTGTGAAGTTGAGGAACGAAAGCCAGGGGCGCAATAAATTTGTTTCCCTTTATGACGTGCTGAAAATCAAAACCAAAATGTTGTTAACGAAATAGCGCCTCAAGGCGCGTCTCTCGCGCAGGTTTGGTTTGCCGTGGGATGAGTAGGCGCCAAGCCGCAATACCGATAGTAGAGATGCGCGGCCATACTCCGCATCAATCCAGAAACACTCCGGCCAATTGCTCCATCAGCAAATCATGGCTTTGGAACAAGTCCGCCAGCATCTGCGGCTGCAGCTTCAGACGCGCGCAGGACGCCTGGTCCAAAGCGGGAATCATGTGCACGCCCTCGTGGGGCATTGCGGCAATTATGCTCATGATGTCAGCCATGTGCACAATGCTCGGCCCCAAATCCTCTTCCACGGCACGCGGCGCGTGGTGCAGGGAGATGCCCTGCCACAGGCATTTTGGGAAGTTCCATTCCTTCACCAGAAGCATGCCGATGCGCGTATGGTCGAAACCTATGGCTTCGTTTTCCGCAACGTATTCGGGCACGCCGTTTTCCAGGGAATACACGAGGGCCTGGGAGGCGACATGGGGCAGTTTCTTATAGATGAGCAGCTTGCCGATGTCGTGCAGCAGTCCGGAAACGAAATGTCGTTCCTGGAGATTCTTTTCGCTGAACCCGGCGAGAAGTTTGCAAAAAATGGCGCAACGCAAGGAATGGGTCCAGAACTGGCGCATGTTCACCAGCTGGGGCGGGATGTCCTTGAACACGCTGATGGCCGAGATGCCCAAGGCGAGTGTGGAGAGTTCGTTCCCTCCCACCAGGGCCACGGCGCGGGGCAGGGAATCGATCTGCGAAGGAAAGCCGTAAAACGGCGAATTGACGAGTTTCAGCAGTTTTGCGGAGAGACTGGAATCCTGACCCACCACGTCGGCGATTTGCTTGGCCGACGACGTGGGGGAGCGCAGTATGGAGAGGATCTTGAAATAGACGTCGGGAAATGAAGACAGTTGCACCTCATGCAGCACCACGTCTTCCGGGGTTCCTTCCTCTCTGAAGAACAGGTCGTTCATGTCCTGAGCCAGAACATCGGGACGTTCCGTCATGCGAGGCGGAACAAATCCCTGGCGTATGGCCATGGCCGTGCGCAACACCGCCAGCCGGTGCAGCTCCTGCATGACTTCGCTGCCGTGGTCCACGAACATGAAAAAGCGGCGTAAATGATCCCTGGCGGCTTCGAGAATGTGTACCTGCTCCTCTTCCGACAACTCCGGCGTTTCCTGCTCCGGCACGTCGATGCGCACCTCCTGCACGCCCCGGCGTTCGAGGCTTTTGATCAGATTGTCGTTGAGAACGGTTCCCTGCTTGAGCAGCACGCCTCCATTGAGTCCAAGGGCGTCCGCAGCCAGTGTCATGCCTGGTTCGAGTTGATCGATGGGCATGGTCTTCATTAAGGGGCTCCTGTGTTTTTCCGGTAGACCATTGCTCCGGGAAAATGCTTGGCTTCAAAGACATCGGAGAGGTTGTGCAAGGATTCGGAGTGGCCGATGAAAAGGTAGCCTCCGGGGTCGAGGTGCTCCGCAAAACTCTGGATGACACGGCGTTTCATGTCTGTGTCGAAATAGATGATCACATTGCGGCAAAAAATGATGTCCGCTCGTTCCATGCGTTTGAGTTGGGCGCTGTCGTTGAGGTTGAACAGGCCGAAACGCACCATGTTGCGGATGCCGGCTTTGATGCGGTAGCGATCTTCATGTTGTTCGAAATAGG
Organism: uncultured Desulfovibrionaceae bacterium; assembly: GCA_964517355.1. GTDB lineage: Bacteria > Desulfobacterota > Desulfovibrionia > Desulfovibrionales > Desulfovibrionaceae > CAZFCK01. The sequence continues at coordinate 3,780 of CAZFCK010000234.1, forward strand.
TTTGCACGACATGCTTGGGAGTGGTGCGCAGTGCATGGTCGCTGTAAAAGCCTTGTTTGGCGGTTTGGAGAACCGCTTCCGAAATATCGTGCGCAGTGATCCTGATACGCCAGCGGGGCAATTCCGCGCCAAGCACCTCCTGGCAGATGATGCCGAGAGTGTAGGGCTCCTCGCCGGTGGAGCATCCGGCGGACCAGATGTGCAGGCGGAGAGGTGAGAGTTTGCGGTTGCGCTCGAGCATTTCAGGCAACACGTGTTTACGGAAGACTTCAAGTTGGGGCGTATTGCGGAAAAAGCTGGTTTCATTGGTTGTCACCAGATCGAACAACCTTTTTTCCTCCGGCTTGTTGCGCGGCGTCTGTTGCAGGTATGCCAGGTACGCGCCAAAAGATGTCATGCCGAGTTCCCGCAATCGGGGCGTAAGGCGGTTTTCCAATAAATATTTCCGGGTGGGGCTGATGGCTATTCCACTGCGCTGGTGGATGAATTTCCGCAAGACATTGAATTCCTCGTCCGTCAGGGTGAATACTTTGCGGAGCCCCAGAGAAGAGTCGGCAAACAGGGTGGACATCCTGTCCAACGCTTTTTGCAATTCCTTTTGCCGTTGTTCCAGACTTGGAGATGAGTTGTCGTGTGCAACCATTTTTTCTCGCAATATGGTATCAATTGGAGCGGCGTGTGCGCGGCCATGCCCCGGTAGAGTTGTGCGGCTTAAGGGTAAAGCGCCGTAGACGTTCACTGGCCGGCCCGGAACAAGGCGGCGACGCATGGTTTCTTCAAGGAAGCTAACGCCCTCTACGCACAGGGTGCGGCGTGTGGTGGGTGGGCCGTGCGCCGGTTCCATGTCCCGCTCCCGGTTTGTTGTCCAGGTCTGTCGCATTGCATCATGCCGTTTCGTGGGCGGAGCCTGCGTGAGCAGATCCCCTTTTTCAGAGGATATACCATTACTACGGACGTGAACAGTTCTACATATCTTCAAAGTTAGTGGAAAAGCGACAAGTGTGTCAACGCGCGGCAGAGGTGTTTTGCGTTTTCGCCATGACGCAGAGGCAAAACCGCGGCGCTCCCTGTCCATTCCAGGGAAGAGGCAGGGCGGCGACACGGTTTCCCAGGCGCATGACCCGCAAAGGCGCGGCCAGCGGCAGCCATGCCGCGTCTTGCTGGGCGATGATGCGCCCCAGCTCATGGTACATTGCGCAGCGCGTATCGTTTTCCTTGGCGGTTGCGGCGCGCTCCACCCGTAATTGCATCGGCGCGTTGGAATAACGTATCGAACGGACGACGGTGCCGCGGCGGCTGAAGTAGGCGTGGAAAAAGGCGTCCGGGTCGTTGATGGCCGCGTCCCAGCGCCCCACGTAGGCGTCGAGTTCGCCGCGTTCCATGAGCGCAAGGAAAGCGGGGAGGTCCATGGGCACGAGTTCCACTCCGAACCCGGCGGCGGCAGCGGAATCGCGTATGGCGCGCTCCATGGCGGCGAACGGTTCCCCGCGCTCTTGCACGGAAGCCAGCCGCAAGGTGACTCCCTCCGGATATCCGGCCTGGGCGAGCAACTCCCGCGCCATTTCCACGTTGCGCGTCCACGTTGCGGGCATGGGGGCATAGCAGCGTATTGCGGGGGGCAGCACGCCATTGACCATGCGCGCGGCGCCATCGAAGAGCGGCAGGATATCCCTGCGTCGTACGGCGAGCTGCAAGGCTTTGCGCACCAACAACGTGTCAAAGGGAGGGCGGGCGTTATTGACGGCCAGGAAATACAGTTCGCTTTGCGGTTCCCGCACGAGCAGGCCAGGGGCGCCGCGCTTGAGCAGCCAAGGCCGCAGGTCCGGGTAGGATGCCGCGTCCAGCCAGTCCACGCTTCCGGCGACATACTCCTTGCGCGCCGTTTCCGGATCGGACTCCACGCGCAGGAGCACCTCACGGGGGTGGGAGGGAGGTGTTTCTCCCACGGCGACGAGGTGGATGGAGCGCCCCTTGTTCCAGGCATCCAGCCGCCAAGGGCCGCTGCCGAGGATGGTTTGCGCCGAAGTGCCGTAGTTCTTTCCCAGAGGTTCGGTGAAAGAGCGGCTCAGGATCGAGGCCCAGGGGTGCGCCAGGGCGGCGAGAAACGGGGTCCACGGCTTTTCCAGGGTGATGCGCAGGGTGTGCGGGTCCGCGACTTCAATGCCCCGCGCCGTGCCGACACGCCCCCGCAGGCGGTCGGAAGCGCCGGCGACAAAGGCCAGAAGGCCGCTGCCCGGCGATTCCATGCGCGGGTCAAGGAGTCTCTGGTACGTGAAGGCCACATCATCGGCCGTGATCGTCGTGCCATCGTGAAAGCGCATGTCCTCGCGCAAACGAAAGGTGTAGGTTTTACCGTCCGCGCTCACATCCCACGACGCCGCCAGCCCCGGTTGCGGGCTGGAGCCGCCGGATGCGCCGGCCTTGTTTTCCAGCAGCCTGACATAAAGATTGCGTGCGAAAAGGAAGTCGCCGACGCTGTGTTGCGGGTCGGCGTGGGGGGGATCATGCGGTATGAGTCCGCGCAAGGTATCCGCATACGCCGCGGCGGGAGCCCCGTCTTCGGTGGAGCGTTGCGGCGCAAGGACGCTTTTGTCCATATCTTCAGAATGTTGGGAGTATTCCGCCACTGACGCGGCGTCTTCGTGGGCACCGCCGGTATCCAGTGGCGATTGAGTGTCGCCGGCAGGCGTTGGCTCCATGGAGAGCGGCAGGCCGGGCAAAGGAGGCGGCTGCACGCGCATGGCGTCCCATGGCGTCGGACGCCACTCCAGGGCCAGGCGGCGGGCGCGTTTCAAGGCTTCGGGCGCGAGGTCTTGAGCGACAATATCCCGGTTGTCCGCGGCCTTGTCGTTGCCCGCCACTGCGGCGCGGGCCAGCCAGGCATAGGCTTCCTCGAGATTGCGCGGTCCTCCGCGACCGTTTTTCAACAACAGCCCCAGATTGTTCATGGCGCCTGTATGGCCTTGGCGGGCCGCCAGTTCATACCATTTTCCGGCCGCCGCGGCGTCTTTGGGCAGATGCAGGCCGCGTTCATAGAGCAGCCCCACGAGAAATTGGCAACGCGCGTCCCCCTGCAGGGCCAAGGGCGCAACGAGGGCGTAGCCTTGTGCGTATTCGCCCTGCTCAAGCGCCTGCAGCCCTTGCCGGAAGGCGTCTTGAGCGAGGGAAGCCGGGGGCGTGGCCAGTAAAAAAAGCAATAACACAGCTAGATAGCGAATCATCGAGAACTCCTGGTGTAACGCGGAAAAGCGTTTGCCCCGCAGCATAGCTCATGACCATGGCGCTGAAAAGCAGAAGGCCGGATTGCTGCTGCCCATGTGTTGTGATAAGAGATAATGGAAGAAAAACATGTCGTTCCAGGGGCGCTCTTTTATGAGAGAGTCTTGTAGCGGACAGGATTTGATCGTTTGCATTTGAAGAAATACGAATGAGGGAGCATGTGGAAGGCGATTTTTCTCTAGAGCCTCTCACGCTTGAAAAGCGCTAGATGCTCTTATGCATTTCCCTGGAAC
>CAZFCK010000235.1:0-7271 GCA_964517355.1 uncultured Desulfovibrionaceae bacterium
TTCCAGAGAAATGCATAAGAGCATCTAGCGCTTTTCAAGCGTGAGATGCTCTAGCGCCGGGGGCGCATTCCGCAACGGATTTACTGCAGGAGATGACAATGGGGCACGCATCCGCTGCTTCCCCGTTCATGACGCCGGAAGCTTTTGACAGGTATCTTGATGGATTGGGGCAATTTCGCATGCAACTCGGCATGGAGCGCATGGATGCGTGCCTGCGTACGCTGTGCGGGGGCGCGCCGCCGTTCCCAATGGCGCGGGTGGTTGGCACCAACGGCAAGGGCATGACGGCCTGGCTCCTGGCGCGGCTGGCCGCGGCTCACGGTCTCAAGGTGGGGCTCTATACTTCCCCTCATTTCGTCAGCCCCCGCGAGCGTGTCATGTTCTTGCACGGCAACGAAGTGCGCATGCCGGACGACGCGCAATGGGTGGAGCTGGCCAACACGGTATACGCCGCGGGACCCGCGGTGCTTGTGGATGCGGTGTGCGACGCTCCGCGCGGGTTGTCCGGCTTGACCTATTTCGAATTCCTCACGTGCATGGCGGTGGAACATTTCACACGCTGCAAGGTGGATCTGGCCGTGATGGAGGCCGGGCTTGGCGCGCGCTACGACGCCACAGCCGTCTTGCGGGCCGATATCGTCTGCATCACGCGCATCGGGCTGGATCACGAACACATATTGGGGCGCGGGTTGCGCGCCATTGCCGGGGAAAAAGGCCACGCTTTGCGGCAAGGCGCTCGTTTGGCCGTCACGACAGAGCAACGGCCCGAGGTGCTGGAGGTGCTGGAGCGGGCGTCGCGCGAAGGGGGCACGCCCCTTGTTCCGGCGTCGGGAGCGCTCCCCCTGGACCCGGCTGAGCACATGCGGCTACCGGGGGCGCATCAGGCCCGGAACGGAGCCCTGGCCCTGGCGGCGTGGCGCACTTTGGCGCAATGGCGCGGCATGCGGCTCGATCTGGAGCGCTGCAAGGAAGTGTTGGCGCGAGCTGCGTTGCCGGGGCGCGTACAAGCGGTTCCCGCTTTGGAGGGCCTGCATCCGCCTCTTTTGCTGGACGGCGCGCACAATGAAGACAGCCTTGCGGCGTTGGAAGCGGCATTGCAAGAGCTTGGCCTGCGCCCGGCATCATGCATCGCGGCGCTCATGGCGGACAAGGATCTGGAGAAACTGGCGCCTGTCATTGCGCGCATGACCGACGGCGCGGTGTTCCTGCCCCGGCTTGAGCACGTGCCCCGTGCGGCGCTTCCGGAAACGCTCGCCCCCTTGGTGGGGGAGCGGGCGCGCGTGGCCTCATCCCTGGCCGAGGCCCTGGAAATGGCGCGGCTGGCGCATCCTGTTGGAAACACCCCTGTATTGATGTGCGGCTCCTTGTATTTGCTGGGGGAGTTCTTTAAGCTGCGCCCCGAACTTGTACGTTTTTCATAAGTTCTGCGGGCAGAAAAACGGTAGACTTTTCGCTTCGGGCGATAACAATACTTTTTGGAGAAGGCCGTGGCCAACCTTTACAGCCTTTTGCCGTCCGTGGACGTGGCGCTGCGCAATCTGGAAAGCGACGCCGTGAGTTCCGCCTTGCCCAGGCCCATGCTGCGCGACCTGTGCAATGAATTTCTTGACCTCTGCCGCGAGGAAATACGCTCGGGCTGCCTTGCGACACCCGGGCAGCTGGAGCGGAACGTCGTGCTGGCGCGACTCGCCGCGTTCGTACGTACGCGCTCCAAGCCGCATTTCAGGCGCGTGATCAACGCCACGGGCGTGGTGGTGCATACCAATCTCGGCCGCTCGCTGCTCTGTGCCGAGGCCATGGAAGCCGTGCACGAGGCCAACAAGTGGTATTCGAATCTGGAATTCGACCTGGCCACCGGTTCGCGGGGCTCGCGCTACAGCCACGTGGAGGAAGCGCTGCGCAAGGTCAGCGGCGCCGAGGCCGCCCTGGTTGTCAACAACAACGCCGCCGCCGTGCTGCTGGTTTTGGATACCCTGGCCAAGGGCCGCGAGGTGATCGTTTCGCGGGGGCAGCTGGTGGAGATCGGCGGCAGTTTCCGCATTCCCGAGGTCATGGCCAAGAGCGGGGCGGTGTTGCGCGAGGTGGGCGCCACCAATCGCACGCACCTGCATGATTATGAAAACGCCATTTGCGAGGAAACAGCGGCGCTGCTCAAGGTGCACACGTCCAATTTCCGTATCGTGGGCTTTACCAAGGAGGTGCCGTTGACCGAACTGGTGCGCCTGGGGCAAAGCCGGGGGCTGCCGGTCATAGAAGACCTGGGCAGCGGCAATTTTTTCGACTTCCGCGCGGTGGGGCTGGGCTACGAACCCACGGTGCAGGAGGTCGTGGCCGCGGGGGCGGACGTGGTGACATTCAGCGGCGACAAGGTCCTGGGCGGGCCCCAGGCCGGCATCATTGTGGGGCGCGCCGACATTGTGGAGCGCTTCAAGAAGAATCCCCTGAACCGCGCCCTGCGCGTGGACAAGATGACCCTGGCCGCGCTGGAGGCCACCTTGCGCCTCTATCAGGACCCGGACCTGGCGCGCGCAAAGGTGCCGACCCTGCGCATGATCACGGCGGACCCCAAGAAACTGGCGCAACGCGCAAGGCGTCTCGGCGCGCGCATCAAAAAGGAGTTGGGGCAGGCAACGGATGTCGCCATGGTTCCCGGCGCGTCCCGGGTTGGCGGGGGCGCTTTCCCGGAACGCGACATAGCGACCACCCTTGTGGCCTTGAAACCGCGCAACGGTACCCCGGACTGGCTCAAGGAGGCCCTGCTCGAGTGCGACCCGCCCCTTGTGGGGCGCATCGAACAGGACGCCTTTTGCCTGGACCCGCGGACCTTGGACGACGCCGAATTTTCCCTGGTGGCGGACGTGCTGCGCCAGGCCCTGCGACAACTTGAAAAACAAGATTGATGAGGAAACGTATCAATGTCTGACAACAGTCTGGAATACACCCCGGTCAATTGCTGGGAGCGGTATGCCTCCGCTGCGGATCAGGAAGCCATGGACGATCTGGCCCAACGCTATGTTGCATTTATCTCCGCCTGCAAGACGGAGCGCGAGGTTGTGGAATACGCCCTGAATCAGGCGCGCGGGGCGGGGTTCGGCGATGACGCGGCAACGGGGAAGCTTGTGCGTGTTTTCAGGGGCAAAACCCTGTTCATGGCGCGCAAGGGACGACGCCCCTTGTCCGAAGGCTTCCGGCTGGTGGGCGCCCACGGGGACAGCCCGCGCCTGGATTGCAAACAGCGCCCCTTGTATGAGGATTGCCAGGTCAGTCAGGCCAAGACTCATTATTACGGGGGGCTGCGCAAGCACCAGTGGCTTTCCCGGCCCTTGGCCCTGCACGGAGTGGTGGTGAAAACCGATGGCCAGGTTGTGCGGGTCTGCATCGGCGAGGACGCCGGGGACCCTGTTTTCGCCGTGCCCGACCTGCTGCCCCATCTCGCGCAGGAGCAAAACGAGAAAAAGCTCGCCAAGGCCTTTGAGGCCGAGAAGATGAATATATTGTTCGGACACCAGCCTCTGCGGCAGGAAAAAGCGGACACGGACGACAAAGATCAGAATGGTGGAGCGCAAGAAGCAGGGAACAACGGCGCGAAAAACCCAATCAAGCGCCATGTGCTGGAGCTTCTGCACGCCAAATACGGCATTGTGGAAGAGGATCTCTTCAGCGCCGAACTGCAGGCCGTGCCTGCCGGGCCGGCGCGTTTCGTGGGGCTGGACCGCGCTTGCATCGGCGGCTACGGCCAGGACGACCGCATCTGCGTGTTCGCGGGGCTGGAGGCCATGCTCGGGGGAGAAGAGGCGCCCGAGCACACCCAGATGTTCATGATCTGGGACAAGGAGGAAATCGGATCGGACGGTTCCACCGGAGCCAAATCCATGTTTTTCGAGTATTGCGTCAACGAGGTCCTGCAGGCCTGGGAGCCCGGCACGCGGCGCGAACAGGCCATGCTCGCGGCCAAGGCGCTTTCCGCGGACGTGCACGGCGCTCTGGACCCGGATTATCAGGAACTCCACGAGAAACTCAATGCCGCGCTTTTGGGACACGGGCCGGTGTTTTGCAAGTTTACAGGATCACGGGGGAAATACAGCGCCAACGACGCGCATCCGGAATATGTGGCCTGGCTGCGCGGTCTGCTGGCGGCTGCCGGAGTACCTTGGCAGATGGCGGAACTGGGCAAGGTGGATCACGGAGGGGGCGGCACCGTGGCCAAGTATCTCGCCGTTTACGGCATGGATGTCATTGATTTCGGCCCGGCGTTGCTTTCCATGCACAGCCCCTTTGAAATAAGCTCCAAGGTTGACTTGTACGCCACGGTCAAGGCGTTTGCGGCCTTTTTTGCGAGTTGAACCCCGCCGCGATAGTGGGGAGAGGTTTGCCAGCCGTGGGCTGAGAAGCTTATGATGGGGGCAACGTGTTGGAGATTACGACGTTCGGACTTAATGAAAGGAAGAATAAAGTCGCGGGTTTTCGCGCCCGCACGACGACCAGGGGAGGCCCCTGGACGCCTGATCGGATAGCGCGCGGGGCCTGGGCAATTATGGGCGCTGGGCCACTGGAGCGGTACCGGACTCTTGTCTCGCTCCTCCGATAATAAGTTACTCGGTGGGCGGATTCTTGGCTGGAGAAATATCGTGGCCGATTTTATGAGAAATCGTTTGCAGACTTCCCGGCTGGAGTTGGTGGCGGCGACACAGGAGCATATCCATGCGGAATTGTTGGATTCCATAACGCTTGGCGCCATCCTGAACGCCGACGTTGGGTCGGGCTGGCCCCCCGGAGAATATGACCGCGGCGCCCAGGAGTTTTTTCTGGAGCGGCTGCAGAAAGGCGGAGCAGATGCCGCGGGCTGGTATTCCTGGTATGCCCTCGCACGGAATAATGCGACGGGCCGGAACCTTGCGATAGGCGCAGGAGGGTATTGCGGTCCTCCAGGGGAAGAGGGCGAGGTGGAGATCGGTTTTTCGGTTTTGCCCCAGCAGCAAAGGCGGAATTATGCCACTGAAATGGCTGCCGCCTTGATATTGAACGCCTTCGCCGATCCGCGCGTCCATGCGGTCATAGCGCATGCTACAGGGGAAAACGCCGCATCCAGGAGCGTGTTGCGCAAATGCTGTTTCGCCTGCCTGGGGCCGGATGGAGAATCCGGATACGATCGTTTCGTCCTGGAGCGCACGGGAGGAAAACAGTCGGTGCTTCGGCAGTTGACCGGGATGTGAAAAGCACGCCGTGGCGGCGGAGCGGTGGATCGGTAAGGCATGAAATCCGGAGGCCGACGATAGTGATTGCCTTGCTTCGGTAGGAGCGGCGGCCAAGCACAGTGCGGAATCAAGTACGAGGCTTCGCCAGGACGATACGTGCCCCAGGTGGACTCATGAGCATTTGGCGCTTGTCGATCAGGCGATGGGCCGCGCTTTGGCCAGGGATATTCATGGAGGCGAGGCCGCAACAAAAACGTGCAGTCGCGTTGTCTGACCGCCGATATTTCCATACCGCTCCCGCCGCGTGTACTGGAGCCAGATGCGAGGTTCCGTTGTGAATATTGTCGTCGACGACCTGTCAGGTCCGGAAGTGCTTGCGCTCCTGGAGGAGCATCTGCAACATATGATCGCCATTACTCCTCCCGGTTGTGTTCATGCGCTGGATATTGACGCATTGAAGCAGCCGGAGATAACGTTTTGGAGCGTATGGAACGAGTCTGCGCTGATCGGTTGCGGCGCGTTGAAGGAGCTCGACACCTCTCATGCGGAAATCAAATCCATGAGAACAGCCGCCTCGCGGCAGCGGCAAGGGGTCGCATCCATTCTTCTTGAATTCATCCTGAGCGAAGCCAGGAAGCGCGAGTATCGTCGAGTGAGTTTGGAAACAGGCTCGTATGCGGCGTTTGTGCCCGCGAGAAAGTTGTACGAGAAGTTCGGCTTCACCTACTGCGGGCCGTTTTCCGACTATGAAGACAATGACAATAACGTGTTCATGACTCTTGAACTGTGATGGCGTCAGTCGTCCCGCCCCTGACGGGGGGGGCGTTGTGATTTTGCGGGGCCGGGAACGGGTGCGTGATGGAACTTGATCCCATATTGGCGACCTGGGCGTTCGAGGCCGGAAAAACGCAATCACTATCGGTGATGCCGGATGGCTGCCGTGATCTTATCGTCAATCAACCCGCTGGGGATGACATAACTTTCTTTATTTCGCATCTCATGCCTGCGCCCGAAAGCGTTTTCGTTTTTCGGGGAGAGAAGTACTGTGGAGTCCGGCTGCGTCCCGGAGCGCGGATCGACTTGAGAGTCATCCGGAAAAGGCCAATCCCCCGTTCCCTAGATGAATTGGCGGCGTTGGCGCAGGAAGCGGCCTCCATATCAGCGAACGTCGCGGAGGCGCTATCCTGCCTGGCGGTTGTGCATTCTGCTGGTTGCGCTGCCCGGAATCTGGGCGTGAGTCTGCGCACCCTGCAACGCCGTACCCTGGAGGCAACGGGGCAACCGCCTGAATTCTGGCGTCAATTGGCGCGAGCCAGAAAAGCCGCCCGTATGCTGTTGAGCGGAGTTCCTTTGCGGGAAACGGCGTTTGATTGCGGCTATGCGGACCAGGCCCACATGACAAGAGATTTGAAACGCTGGTTCGCCATGACTCCAGGCGAGATTGCGACTGGCCGGGACGCCGGGAGCCATGCAGCGTGGGGCATTTGCGAAATCGGCTATGACGCGCCGTATACCGGGGAACATATTTCGATCAGGTAACCATTGTCGTCAACCACGTAAGCGGTGGTCTGCCCCCATGGCTCCTGGCGAGTCTCCTGCACGACCTTGGCGCCGGCCGAGCGAGCTTTTTCCAGGGACGCGGCGACGTCATCGGTTTCAAAGGCGATCTCGAAAACCGGAGCGGCGGGATCGGCTTTGCCTGGTGATTTGCCGAGTTCCTTCATGAGGCGTTGCGATGAAAACGCGAGGGTGGTGCCCCCCGTGTTCAGCTCGCCATAGTCGCCGGATTCGTGGATCATCCCACGTTCCAGGCCAAAGGCCCGCTCAAAAAAGGCAATACTCTTGGTCACGTCTTCAACGTATAGAATCGTGTATTTGAAGCGCATGGCGATCTCCTTATCCCCAAGGCGCGATGCGACCGCCCCTACGGGTTGAAGTTATGGAAAACGTTTACCTCAGACTCCGTTTGTGGAGTAGTTAATTCCATAATATTAGAGCATCTCACGCTTGAAAAGCGCTAGTTGCTCTTATGCATTTCCCTGGAACAATTGGAAATTGTTTCAGGGGAGAGCCTTG
>CAZFCK010000236.1:0-7253 GCA_964517355.1 uncultured Desulfovibrionaceae bacterium
CAATTGGAAATTGTTTCAGGGGAGAGCCTTGTTTCAAGGCGAAAATGCGCTAGCAAGACTTCTGTTCACTAAAACCTCACACATAAGGAATCAAAGCACTTACTAACGGAACAGGCTGAACATGAATTACAATCTGGTTAAGGAAATGGCCTGAAAACGAGTACCTGCTTGGTAAAGAAAGCAGACATTGAGACGGACATGCTTTGTGTTCTTCAGGAACCGCCAAAAATAATCACATACTCCTGGACAACGTCCGCCATATTTCGGCCTTTTGGTCATCTTTCCTCCACCGGACAACAAGAAATCCTGTAACTTTATTTTGGGCTACCTGTTACCCTGAAAGGAAAAAATAAACAATCTTATGTTATCTTCGTTATACGCAAGCCCCCCATCAGCGTTATTACTTCTTTTAATACAGGCGTTTTTCAAAAAAAACTCTCCTCACAAGCAATATACCTCCTCTGTATGCCACAAAGCAGCTAAAGGATAATCAAGCACGGCTACTTTATATAATCAAAAACGATGCCAACTTGACCAACTTATATAAAAAAATCATTCCCGACATTTCAGCATGTTATAAGGATGCATTTCGAATGATATGGTCATTGGTATGGACTGAGCAATAAACCATGTGACAAGTATGTCACACACACCTGTCACATGTTACACTTTTTTTAAAAAAAATTGAGAAAAAAACGAGGCACGGACAAATAGAGGCCATTGATCCGCGGACACAAACTCGCAAAAGCAATACTCGCCCCTTTTCTCCAGAACTCCGTACAATCTTTCGTGTGGAATAGTGTTGGGCATTCTTGTTCGGGCTCTCTTCACCCTGGCATCCCGGGTACCCCAAAAAACTCTACCTTGTTATTGCAGCAGAGAATAACACTCGGCCGCCGGCATCTTTGAAATGAGAAACGCGAGGGGACACCCCGTTGTCACGGGGTGTCCCCTCGCAGTAAAAAGCAGAAAGAAATAAAACTGTCGTCAGCGCATATACTTTAAAAAGGGATTATCAGGGGTGAGCACCGTCTTGGTGTTTTGCTCAAAGCTTTGTTCATACGCATCCAGACTACGCTTAAATGCATAGAATTCAGGAGATTGTTCCAATGCCTTGGCATAAACGGCCGTGGCCTGAGCATCACCGGCGCCGCGCAATTCCTCGGCTTTGCGCTTGGCCTCGGCAAGGATCACTGTGCGTTGACGATCCGCATCCGAGCGAATTTTGGTTGATTCCTCCTGCCCCTCGGATCGGTATTGCTTGGCCTGGCGTTCGCGCTCCGCACGCATACGGCCGTAGATGGCCCGCTCGTTTTCAGTCGGCAAGTCCGTACGCTTGATGCGCACATCCACGACCTCAATGCCATATTCGCTGATCACTTTGGACGAATTCTTCGTAACTTGCTGCATGATGAACTCGCGCTTTGAGGAAACGATTTCCGTCAGCGTATGACGCCCCAGCGTCACCCGCAGCTGTGAATAAATAATATCGTCCAACCGCGCCTGGGCGCCCGGAATGGTACGCACAGTGCGGTAAAATTGCAGCGGATTCACTATGCGCCATTTGGAGTAATTATCCACCACCAGAGTCTTCTTATCACTGGTGAGAATTTCAGCCGGTTCGGCATCATACTCCAAGATACGGGAATCAAAAAAAATAACATTCTGCATAAAAGGCAGTTTAAAGTGCAGTCCCGGCCCCACGGGATCGCCCACCGGCTTGCCGAGCTGCAACACGATAGCCTTCTCGGTTTGAAAAACCGTGTAAAAGGACTGCAAAACTCCAACCAGGACAAGAAACAGCACGATGATGAAAGGAGCCGCTTTCTTCATTACTGTTGCTCCTTCGCTTGATTCACCTTATTTGGCGCGGGTTCCTGCGCACCTGCGCGGCCTTGGTTCAACTGCAGCAACGGCAGCACGCTGTTGGTCAGGTTTTCGCCGATAATGATCTTCTCCATTCCCGGAGAGCTGTAGATTTTTTCCATGGTTTCGAGATACAGGCGCGTGCGCGTCACCTCTTTGGCCTTATTGTATTCCTTGAGCACGGCCAGAAAACGGTTGGCGTCACCCTGGGATTGCAACACTTTGCTGCGTTTGTAGGCCTCGGCTTCATTGATGAACTGCGCTCCCAGGCCGCGCGCCCTCGGAATGATATCGTTGCTGTACGCTTCGGCTTCATTGATGATCCGGCTTCTGTCCTCGCGTGCGCTGGCCACATCCTTGAACGCGTCAACAACTTCCTTGGGAGGATGCACATCTTGCAGCTGCACGGCCACTACGCGGATACCGGCTCCATAATTATCCAATATCTCTTGCAAATGGTCGCGTGTTTGGTTTTGAATCTCCAGCTTGCCGTCCGTGAGGGTCGAATCGATCTTGTTGTCGCCAACCACCCCGCGCATGGCGGCTTCGGCGGCGCTTTTCACCGTTTCGGTCTGGTCGCTCACGTTAAACAAATACGCTTGGGGATCATTGATTTGATATTGCACGATAAACTGCACATCAACGATGTTTTCATCCCCGGTGAGCATCAATGCCTCTTCAGGCACCAAACGCACCTGGGACTGCCCGTATTGATCGCCGTGCCCCAGACTGCGGAAGCCCACCTCAATGCGGCGAATCTCACTCACATTGGGCGTGATCACGGTTTCCACAGGATAAGGTAAATGATAATGGGGGCCTGGCTCGGTAATCCTCTCATAGGCTCCGAAACGCAACACGACGCCCACTTCAGCCGGTTCCACGATATAAATTCCGGACAGCAGCCATAGTAAGACCATGATCCCGAGAATCAGTTTTCCAGCGGGGAACTTATGTTCCCGAAATTTTTTCAGGCTGGAGGTGAACTGTTCGAAATCCGGCTTCTGCGGTCCGGGTGCGCCGGCCTGCCTCTGCTTTCGCTCTTGTAATTTATCCCAATCCCAGTTCATAATGCCTCATACTAAGTTGCTGTCGTGCTTCCGGTCAAGACCAGTAAACAACATTCGTTTTTATTCAGGGCAAAACGCCTGACTATCCCTGGCGCGGTCATTGCCGCTCAGTCTCCGGCATGCTTTGCCAACCTGCGGCCGGAACGACACCTGAGAGCAACCACGCCGGAACAGTGCGCCTCCGGCCCGCTTCCGCCCTTGCCTCCGCTCTCGTCTTTGCTTACATACGGCGGGAACATTGTTCCACAAAAAGACAGCGATAGGCGCACCATGAAAATCATCAAAAAAAGCGTGTTCCGAGCATACGACATCCGGGGCGAGGTGGACAAGGACTTCGATCCGGAGTGGGTACAAGCCTTGGGCCGGGCCTGCGGCGTTTTTTTTCAGCGCTACGGGCATAAAAGCGCAATTTTAGGACGCGATTGCCGTCACAGCTCCCCCACTTACCTGAAGCAATTGACCACGGGTCTTGTTTCCTGCGGTATGGACGTTCTCGTCCTCGGCATGGTGCCCACACCTGTTTTTTACTACGCAATGAAAAACCTTGAACGACACGCCGGCATCATTGTCACTGCAAGCCATAACCCGCCAGAATATAACGGATTTAAAATATGGTCCGGCCAGACGACCTTGCACACGGACGATATTCAAGAAATCATGCGGATTATGCAAGCCGGACGTTTTCCCGAAAAAACGGGCATCGTGTGCGAGCATAACATCATTCCGACATATATAAAAGACCTTGCAAGCAAAACGCCTCTCGAACATCCCATACACGTAGTGTTGGACGGGGGCAACGGCGCTGCAGGCACAATCTGTGCCGAATTGCTGGAAAAGGCCGGAGCCCGCGTCACCCGCATGTTTTGCGAGCCCGATGGCGATTTTCCACACCACCATCCCGACCCCGTGGTGGAGGAAAATATCGTGGACCTGAAGCGGAAGGTCGTGTCTATCGGCGCCGATCTGGGCATCGGGCTGGACGGCGATGGCGACCGCCTCGGCGTGGTCGATGAAAAAGGACAAACCGTGCCAGGTGACCGTTTGCTGGCGATTTTCGCCAGAGATCTGCTCGCGCGCCGCCCCGGCGCCACCATCCTGGCCGAAGCGAAATGCTCGCACCTGCTCTATCGGGACATCGAAAACCATGGAGGCCGCGCCATAATGAGCGTCACCGGGCATTCGGTGATGAAGGCGCGTATGCTTGAAACAAATGCGCTGCTCGCCGGTGAAATGAGCGGGCACATGTTTTTCGCCGAGGACTATTACGGATTCGACGACGCCAGCCTCGCCGCCTTGCGGTTGCTGGACATTCTGGTCAGAGCGAAACGCCCCCTTTCCTCTTTCCTTGAGGATTGGCCCACAACATACAGCACCCCCGAATTGCGCGCAGCATGCCCCGAAGACGCGAAAAGTCCCATTGTGGAGCGGGCCGCGGCCATGTTGCGCGCGGACTATGATACCGTGGAGATCGACGGCGTCCGCGCCACTTTTCCCGACGGATGGGCTCTGGTGCGCGCCTCCAACACGCAACCCGCCCTCAGCATGCGCTTTGAAGCCGAATCCCCCGAAGGCTTGCAACGCATCCGCGACATGGTGGAAGCGCCCGTGCTGCGCTGGATCGCCGAGTATCGGGACAAATAAACCGCCTTTCCGCTCAAATCGCTCCAACGCTCTACCGGTTCCTTTTTTTCTTCATCATCAGCCGGTTGCCTCCTCGCTATGCAAAAAGGCAATTCTTTTGTTATGGTCAAGCAAACCACTTATTCCATAGGAGCCGAACCACATGAAAATATTACGCGCAAGTAAAATGGAGCGTTGCATCGGTTGTTATTCCTGCTCCATGGCCTGCGCCAGGCTGGTGCATAAGATGCTTTCCTGGAACACCTCGGGCATCCGCATTTCCACCGCCGGGGGCGTGAGCACCGGATTCGAGGCCAAAGTCTGCGTAGCCTGCTCCCCGGCTCCCTGCGCTCTGGTGTGCCCCACCGAGGCGCTGACCCAACGCAGGGGCGGCGGCGTGATAATGAAGCGCAACCTGTGCATCCGTTGCGGGGAGTGCGCCCGGGCCTGTCCGGTGGACGCCATTTACATACCGTCCCATGACGGCACGCCGTATATGTGCATCCATTGCGGGCGCTGCGTGGACTTCTGCCCCCAAGGCTGTTTGGAGTTCAACGATGTTCCGGAATCCGCCCCCCTCCATCCGGGCGATAACGCACCCGCCGCCAATGACGAGGAGAGCGAACATGTGGGATAAGCAAAGGTTCCGTGTGTTGCACGTGGATATGGGCACGGGCAAGGCCAAGGTGCTGACCTTCGGCCACCGTCCCTCGCTGCTCGGGGGAAGCGGTCTGGCCGCCGCGCTGTTTCACGCCTTTGCCCACTTGGACAAACCCTGGAACGCCCCCGAACAGCCGTTGATTTTCGCCATCGGTTCCCTCAGCGGCTTTTTTCCGCTCATGAGCAAAGTCATCTGTTCGTTCATGAGCCCCTACAACGGGCAATACGCCGAAAGTCACGCAGGGGGGCGTCTTGCCCTGGCCATGCGCTTTGCCGGGTACGAGGCCCTGCTCTTCACCGGGCGCGCCACGACACTATCCATGGCCGCGATTGGCTCGCACCGCGCGGAAATTCGCGACGTGCACTGGCTCAAAGGGCAGGATGTCTTTGCCACCGGCAAACTCATCCGCCGCATGGGGCAGCAGACCCATGCCGGACACCGCAGCATCATGCGCATCGGGCCCGCGGGCGAAAACGGTTCGGCCTTCGCCTGCATCAATGTGGATTCCTACCGCCACTTCGGTCGATTGGGCTCCGGCGCCGTCATGGGCGCGAAAAACATCAAAGCCGTCACCGTGATGGGCGACGCGGATTTCCCCCTGGACCAAGAGCGCGGCGGGGGCAAAGATTATCCCAAGCTCTTCCGGGATATCTTCAACATGGCCACCGCCACGGATATGATGACCAAATACCACGACCTGGGCACCCCTTCCAACCTCATCCCGCTCAATGAACTCAAGGCTCTGCCGTGGCGCAATCTGCAACAGACACAAGACGCCTCCGTGTCGGACATCTCAGGCGAAACCTTCGCCGAACGCATGCTGCTCAGGCAAACCGCCTGCTCCGGCTGCCCCGTGGGGTGCATTCACATCGGTCTGCTCCGCCAGCAATTCGCCACGCAACATGAATTTCTCTACAAACAGGTCAATTACGACTATGAATCCATCTTTGCCCAAGGTTCCATGCTGGGCGTGGTGAACGCCTCGGACGTTCTGGCCCTGTTGGATGAATCGGAAAAGCAGGGACTCGACGTCATGAGCGCCGGTGTTGCCCTGGCCTGGGCCACCGAAGCCCTGGAAAAAGGAATTGTCGATACGGAACAAACCGTGGCGCCCCTCGCCTTCGGCAACGTGGACGCCTACCTGCATGGCCTGCGCTGCCTGGGGCAGCCGCCAAACGCTTTTTATGAACTCCTTGCCCAAGGAACCATGAAAGCCGCGGCACAATACGGTGGCGCGGAATTCGCCTGCGTGCTGGGGCAGGAAATGGCGGGCTACGCCACCGGCGAAGTCTTTTTCACGGCCCAATCCATGGGCTTTCGCCATTCCCATCTTGATTCCAGCGGCTATGCCTATGACCAGAAAAGCCAGGATAAAGACGCGGGCAAGGCTATCGACCACCTCGTACATGATGAACGCCAAAGAATGGGGCTGACCTCCATGGTCTCCTGCCTGTTCGCCCGCGGGATCTACACGCCCGAGCGTTTGCAAGAGGCCCTCGCGTCCGTCGGATATCGCGAAACGGCCGATAATCTGGACAATGCCACGGAGCGCATCCAGCAACTGCGCTGGGCCCTGAAATGCGACACGGGCTTCGCCCCTGAACAGGTGCAAATCCCCGCCCGTTTTACCGAAGTCGTGACCTGGAAAGGAGCGATCGATACAACCTATCTCCAAGCGTTGAAAGATCGGTACGCGGAAGCCATCAACTCCATGGCGGGAAAGGGGCGTGATCTGCTGCGGGAACTCGAAACAGCGTAATACCGTTTCTGGAGCGTATTTCTAAGGTATACGGCTTTCGGACAAAAAAAGAATAAAGTCGCGGACTTTCGCGCCCGCACGACGACCAGGTGAGGCCCCTGGACGCCATTAAAGACGGCTTCTTATACTTTTTTCAATAAATACGAGACATTATAGTACACGCTTTCCCCAGAAAGTCGGGGAAGACATAACGATTCGGGAGGACCGTTCCACTCAAAATTGGAAAGTTTGGGAAGGGGAGAGCGCGAGAGGGGAAACCCTTTGAAAAGGGTTTCCCCTC
>CAZFCK010000237.1:0-7137 GCA_964517355.1 uncultured Desulfovibrionaceae bacterium
GCTCTCCCCTGAAACAATTTCCAATTGTTCCAGGGAAATGCATAAGAGCATCTAACGCTTTTCAAGCGTGAGATGCTCTTAACTTTGTCGCCAGACACGTGTATTTATAAGACACTGAATTTATAGGTATTTTCTCCAAAAGTCTTTGGAAGGGGGGTCCGGGGAGAGAACCTTTCTTCAGAAAGGTTCTCCCCCCGGAAAAACCTAACAAGTCTTTAATCAGTGCTCCCTTAAATTGTTCAGCTGTGGTTGTTGCCCGTATCCAGGCCGTAGGGCGCAGCACGTTTGCCCTCAAGCAGAAATGGATTGAAATAGCCGAAGCCGAGGTTTGGCGCGGCTTTGCGCAGGCGTTTCCGGAAATGTAGCAGGCCGGTGCTCGGGCTGTTGAGAAACGGCTCCGCCAGTTGCATGTAGCGCTCCGGGTCCAGGTTCAGGTTGCGCAGTTGGATGAAATCCACGCCGTGTTGCACCACCAAATGCTGTAGGGCCTCAAGCTCTTCTTCCGTATCGGTGACGCCGGGGAAATAGAGCAGATTCAGGGAGACAAACAGGCCGGCATCCTTGGCAGTTGCAATGCTCTCCACCACGTCGGCGAAGCTGTAGCTTTTCGGACGATAATAGGCTTCATACAGTCCCGGCCGCGTGCTGTTCAGGCTGACCCTGATGGAGCTGAGCCCCGCCCGGGCAAGGCCGGGCAAGGTGTGTGGCAGACTGGCGTTGGTGTTGATGTTCACCGTTCCTATTCCGCCCCGTGCGCGAAACGCGGCCACGGCTTCAGTGATGAGTTCGGATTCCGTCAGCGGTTCGCCTTCGCAGCCCTGACCGAAGGAATATACGGCACGCGGTTCGTGCTCGGCATGTTCGAACATAATTTCCAGGATTTCATTCACAGTGGGCCGAAAGCTGATACGCTGCTGGGTGGAGGGAAAGCCCGCGTCCTCCGGCTGCAGCGATATGCAGCCCACGCAGGAGGCGTTGCAGGCCCTGGCCGTGGGCAGCGGCGCTTCATAACGCCCGAGACATAAGTTTCTCGCAGCCGGGCAGCAACTGCCCAACGCGCAATGGGAAAGATGCTTCACCAGACGGTTTTCCGGATATTTCCGCAGCAGGCGATGGGCTCCTTGTTCAATGCGTTTTCGCGGCATATTGGTGAAAATCTGGCGTCTGTCCGTATCCACCTGTTTGGCGGCGACCCAGAAACGTCCGTTGGCAAAGCCCACCGCCCCGTAAGCGAACAAGGGAAGCACGGGAGGGGTGCAAGCGTCATCCGTGTGCGTCAGGTATGCGGTCGTGCCGGTAAGCGTGTGTCCGGGGGAGATGAACGCGGCCACGGCGTTTTCTTCCAAAGCTTCCACTTGCCCGCTTTCCGGGTCCAGTCCCAGAGCCCTGCGCGCGGGTAAAAGAAAGAGTTCACTTTCCTCCGGCAGGGGCATGATTTCATCTGGTTTGGGTTGTGCGAGTTCGCCCCCTTTTCTATGGAGCATGAGCAGGTCGGGATGGTCGTAGATATTGCCTTGGGCGTCAGCGAATACGAGATTGGGTTTTACTCTTGATTTAGCCATAATACTTTGCTTTCTTTTACACCTTGTGGTAGCGGTGTGTTAAGGGCGGTAAACGTTTAAGCCAAAGGCAGTTACTTTAGCGAAGTTCAAGAGAGGACGAAATGGAAATTTTGGGGTCTTTATTGGAAGGGTACACCCCCATTCTGTTGTTCATTCTCATTTGCTTCGCCGCGTTGCTGGTCATGTTTTACAGGGTGGTGCGCAGCCTGGATGACGTGATCCGCGCCGTGAGTCAAGACCGTGACGCACTTCAAGACAGCGTGTTGCAGATTCGAGACCAGGTGGGACTCCTGATCCAGCATCAGGCGGACGCCAACGCGGCATTGCAAAAAATCGTGGTTGGCGGCGTGCGGCAAGCAACGCCGGTTTCTGCATATGAGGAGGAGACATACCCGCCTGGGCAGGGGGTACAGGTGGAGGCGCCCCAACACGGTGGCGCATACACGTCTGCGGTCGCCGGGGGCGCAGCCTTGGGGGTTGCGGCCGGAGTCGCCGCCGGAGTCGCCGCGCAGCATGATTTTGAAACGCCCTCCTTTGTGGAAGAGGATTATGAGTCTGTTGTGGAGGAGCCGGAATTTGACGAGTACGCTCCTCTTTCGGGACTGGAAATGGACGACGTGTTTCCGCCCCCGGAGCCGCCTGAGGAGCCCTCCGTTTCGGAACCGTCCGCTGAGGTGTCCACTGCGGATGACGAAGATATCGACATCGACTTCTCCCTGGACGACGTGATTGTCACCGGGAAAGAGGCGCCTGAACCGGGTGTGGACGATTTTGATGTGGAGGAAGACGTTCCGGAGATTGAGCCGGTATCCCTCCAGGAGGAAGAGGTTGCCGTTTCAGATGATTTCCTGATGTCTCCGGAAATGGAAGAGGAGCAATCGTCAGTTGCCGAACCTGTTGCAGCGCCTGCTGCCGGAGAAGAAGAGCCTGAACTTGAGTTTGCCCTCGACGATCTCGATTTGGTGTCTGTGGAATCCCAAACCTTGACGGAATCTGAGATAGACGAGTTGGAGCTGTCCCTGACCTCGGACGATGAATCCATTGAAACGGAAGTGCGGGACGAAGGCGCCCCTGCTCCGTTGCGGGAAGCGGAATCCGGGGCTTCAGTCGCGGATGAGGAGGATGTGCTGCTTCTTGACGCGCCCTTCGATGCTGGGCAGATCGTATCGGAAGCGCCTTCTTCAGCGGGAAAAGAGCGGTTCGAACCGGGAGTAACCGATGAATTTTCTCTGACTTCCGAAGAATTGGCGGATATTGAAGATTTGGCCACGCCGGTTGAGGCTGCGGAAGTTGAGCAGGAGGAAGCAGCCGCGGATTTTCTGCTTTCGGATGACGATGAACTGCGGGAAGAGCCTCAGTCCCGTATGGGGGGAGTTGATAAAGACCTGTTCGCCGACTCCATGGGGATTGTTCCCGAGATGCCCGAGATGCCCGAGACGCCGGAGATCGAAGAGGGGCGGGATTTTCATTTCTCAAAGACGGAAGGAGAGGGAATCCCCCTGGAGGCCATGGACGCGGGCATGGATGAAACCATGATCGAGGCCATGAAGCGGGATGTGAATCTTGATGTGGCTCTGGCCGAAGACGAGGAAGAAATTCACTTCGATACAAGTGAGGACACCGGGGGCTGGGCGGACAAGGACGACCTTGGAGATATCTCCATTGGCGCCGATCGCGAAGAGGCGGCGTCGCGGTTTTCCGCCGATGAAGAGGATGAGGAACCCCAGGAACAGCATGTGGACTTCGCCAAGATCGACGAGGAAGATCAGGATTTGGATCTACTCATCGAGAATCTTTCCGAAGTTGATATGGATTTGGCTTTGGATGAAGAGACGCATCCGGACGACGAAGCTCCGGATTTCGAAACGGAACTGGTGCTGGAAGAGGATGACGAGCCGGAAACCGAGCTTGATCTCGGGCGGTTTCAGAGGCCGGAGCGCAGTGCGCCGCCCCAGGTCATATCCATGGATGACGAGGATGATTTCAGCCTTGACGACCTTGGCGTGATGCTGGAGCAGGATACAGGCGACACCTCCCCCATGTCCGGACAACCAGTGGCTGGACAGGAAGACAGAATCGCCCCCGCTGCGCACATCGAGGCGGAGGATGAAGGCGGCCTGGAACTGCTGCTCGATGATGCGGACGAAGACGTGGACGACATTATGTCCGAAACCATGTCCGGCCTAAAATCGCGGAGCGTTGGGAAAGATGCGGGAGGCACTGCCGGCGCTTCATCCGTTGTGGATGATGACGGCCTTGAAGCCTTGAATCTGGACGGGTTTGACCTTTCCTTGGATCTTGGCGACGGGCAGGACTCCTCCCAGGGCGGCTCTACCGGGAAAGACGCCGAGCTCGACGCCTTTTTGAGCCTTGGCGATGACGACCTGGATATAACTATCGATTATCCCAAGAAGCGCGGAACCAAAAGCACAGATGACGATGATATCGTGTTCATCGTCGAGGAAGACGACGAACCCTGATTTGCATGCATCAGTTGCGGCATATGAGTTCCGCCTGCTTAGTTTGCTTTTTGTCGAGGAGGAGGCCCGGCGCATCGGGTTCTCCTCCTCTTTTTTCTCCGTCTGATTCAGGACCAACGGTAACGTGTCCACCCCTCGCCTTGCCGGCAGAGCTCCCCATGTAAACGTTATTGCGCTCTAGAGCATCTCACGCTTGAAAAGCGCTAGATGCTCTTATGCATTTCCCTGGAACAATTGGAAATTGTTTCAGGGGAGAGCCTTGTTTCAAGGCGAAAATGCGCTAAGCGCGGAGCTGCTGTGAAAGCTCTTATGCAGTGCGCCAGGCAATGCGTTGCCGCGTATGCCCATGGCAATCCTGAGACGGAAATGCTTGATCTATGGCATGGTGAATTATAGTAAAAAGTCCTGGAAAGGGGAGGCCCAAGTTGGAGCCTTATTTCAGCGGAAGAAGGCGGCCTCGCCCATTATGTATATCCGGTATGCTTACGGCAGGGGCTGGTGCTTTTCACTCTGCTGCGTAATGATGCGATAGCGACGCCACACAGCGCTTTTACGGCCATGATACGGTCTCGGGAGGGAAGGAATGGATGCGCTGCAAAGTCTTTTCGGTTTTTTTGTCTTGCTTGTCCTGGCATGGAGCATAAGCGAAAATCGCCGCCGCCTGGATATGCGCATCCTTATCAGCGGAGTGGCCCTGCAATTCATCCTTGCTGCGTTGCTTCTCAAGCTGCCGCTGCTCAAAGAGGGGTTTTTATACCTCAACCGCCTAGTCATAGCCGTGGAAGAGGCCACAAAAGCCGGCACTTCCTTTGTCTTCGGCTATCTTGGGGGAGGGGATCTCCCCTTCAGCGAGTCCGCGCCGGGGGCGGGATATATTCTGGCCTTCCGCGCCTTGCCCATCATCCTCGTTATGAGCGCGTTGAGTTCGGTTCTTTTCCATTACCGCATTCTGCCCGCAATCGTGAAAGGGTTTTCATTTTTATTGCGGCGTACCATGGGCATCGGGGGCGCTTTGGGAGTTGGAGCGGCGGTGAACATTTTTGCGGGTATGGTCGAATCTCCCGTATTCGTACGTCCTTATCTGAAAGACATGAGCCGTAGCGAGTTATTCGCGCTCATGACCACGGGCATGGCCACCATCGCCGGTACCATGCTTGTCCTTTATGCGAGCATTTTGCAGAATCTGGTTGCCGGTTCTTTGGGGCAGATTCTCACTGCTTCGGTCATCAGCGCCCCTGCCGCCATTTTGGTGTCGAGGATTATGGTCCCTGAAAGCGGCGATGGCACTGCCGGAGAAATGGTGCCGCCGCAAAAAACCTTGGGATTGATGGACGCCGTGACCAAGGGCACGCTTCAGGGCATTGAGCTGTTCATCCCCGTCTTGGCTTTTCTGGTGGTCCTGGTGGCGTTGGTTTCGCTTGTGAATCAGGGCCTGGGCTTCATTCCGGACATCGGCGGTGAGGCCGTGACTCTGCAACGCCTTTTGGGCTATGTGATGGCGCCGGTATGCTGGCTTATCGGCGTGCCTTGGGAAGAGGCGCATTGCGCGGGGATGCTCATGGGAACCAAAGTCGTCTTGAATGAGTTTATCGCGTATTTGGATATGGCCAAACTGCCCCCGGACGCCCTTTCTCCCAGAAGCGACCTTATCATGACATACGCCATGTGCGGCTTCGCCAACCTGGGAAGTCTTGGCATCCTCATAGGCGGTTTGGGTGCGATGGTCCCGGAGCGGCGCGATGAGATCGTGGCCCTGGGCATACGTTCCATCATCGGCGGCGTGCTGGCGACATGCATGACGGGCGCCGTGGTGGGCGTGCTGTATTGAATCCTGCGGCGACCGCGTCCGAACATGTGCGCACAAGGAAGAGAGTCAACCAATGCCTTCCGTCTCAATACAATCCACGTGGATGCTCCTCCGGTCTTTTCCCGGATGTTTGAAGCCGTGCTGGCTGTTGTTCGCGCTGTGCGGGGTTTTTCTGACGGCCTGCGCTCACGTGCCGCCCCCGAAAGAACCGGTGGTGATGACGCCCGAGGCGTTTGCGCGGCAATTGCCGGGACCCGCGCCGGGCTTGTCCGATTGGATGGAGTTGGCGCCGGGCTTGGACGCCAGTCTGCGCTATGTGCGCGCCCGCGCCGCCAAGGCTGCAAGCGGTGGGGCAGCGCCCCCCGCCTGGTTCGGCGGTACATGGGGGCAGTTGGAGTTGACCCTTGCGCACCTGCGGGAACTATTGCCGCGTCTGGGTAGTGAACCGGAATTGCTGGCGCGTGAGTTCGTCTGGAAAAGAGTGGAACCGGATGTTTTGCTTACCGGTTATTACGAGCCTTTTCTCGATGCTTCGCTGGAGCCGCGTCTGGGGTACGCGACGCCCATTTATGCGCTGCCCCCGAACCTCATCGCGGGAGATGAACGGTATACGCGGGCAGCCATTGACCAATACGGGGCGTTGACGGGGCGCGGATTGGAGATCGCATGGGCCAAAGACCCTGTCGATGTTTTTTTTCTCCACGTCCAAGGCTCAGGCCGGCTGCTGCTGCCGGACGGTCAAGAAATCCGTGTCCGTTACGCCGGCTCGAACGGCCAGGAATACGTGAGCTTGGGCAAGGCGCTTGTGGAGATGGGGTATGCCGAACTTGAAGAGATGAGCATGCAAAAGATCCGTGAGATACTGAGCGCGAATCCCGGCAAGTGCCAAAATCTCATGTCCATCAACCCCAAGTACATCTTTTTTTCCCTGGCGCACGACGGACCCTATGGCGCTACGGGGGCGCAACTTATTCCCATGGCCAGCTGCGCGGTGGATGCGGACTACATCCCCATGGGCTCGGTCTTGGCCTTGTCGGGCGAACTCCCCCAGGAAGGGGCGTATCCGTATTTTCAGGGTATTGTATTGGCGCACGATACGGGAACAATGGAGCGAAATCACCTGGATCTGTTCTGCGGGTCCGGCCCCCCAGCCGCGGACATGGCCGGCCGCATGCGTGGGAGGGCCCAGGCCTGGATGCTGCTCTCCAAGCGATGCGCCTCCGCCCTCGCCTATTAGAGCATATAACTCTTGAAATAGTCTAGACAATTGGTTATGCTTTGCTCATGA
>CAZFCK010000238.1:0-7101 GCA_964517355.1 uncultured Desulfovibrionaceae bacterium
GTCGCCATCCGTAAGGCGCGAAACGACCGCGCCTAACGGCTGCCGCTAACAAAGGATTTCCCCTCCCGCATTTTCTTTTCGAAACGATTATAGCGCATTTTCGCCTTGAAACAAGGCTCTCCCCTGAAACAATTTCCAATTGTTCCAGGGAAATGCATAAGAGCATCTAGCGCTTTTCAAGCGTGAGATGCTCTAGAAACACAGTCTAGCCGTTCAAAAATTCGATCAAAGATTTTATGGGGCGCGGCGGCGGCACATATACCTTTTTGGCCGGAACAGCCACAACCTCCAATTCCGGGTAGCGCAAAGCGCTGAGCGCACCGCCAAAAACGCACCCGGTGTCGATGTTCACCGTGCGCCTCTGCCAGGCGGGTTCCAGCACCGGAGTGTGGCCATAGACCACAAGAGCGCGCCCTGCGTATTGTGCGGCCCAATTCAAGCGTTGCGGCAGTCCGAACTCGTCGTGCTTTCCGGTCGTGGGCCCCCACATGGCCAACCGTCTGGCGGTGGCGTCGTAGCGCAACTGCAGACGCTCCTCCAGACCGGCATGCGCAACCACCAGGTTGCCGTGCTCCAGCACCAGATGCCGCGGCAGCGCATCAATGAAAGCCACCAGGGCGGCGCCTAGACTTCCCTGCTCATCCGGAGGCAGCCGCTGGATGTCCTCCACGCTTTTTTCCAGGCCGTGGCGCAGGGCGACTTCTTTCCCCTGGAGATAATTGCGGAACCTGATGTCGTGATTGCCTGACACGCACAAGGCGCCCCCATGATGCAGCATGTTGCGCACAAGACGGTAGCTTTCCAGGATGCAGGGCCCCCGATCCGCCACATCGCCGAGGAACACGGCTTGCCGCCCCTCCGGATGGCGCAGGCAGCGGCCTTTCCAGAGAGGATCGGGATCGAACGCGCATGGAGCGTAACCCAAGGCGCGCAACAAGGCTTCAAGCTCTTCGCAACAGCCGTGCACGTCGCCCACGATGTCGAAAGGGCCGGTCAGCTCCCGTTTGTCGCAGGGAAGCGGCTTCCAATCTATGCGCAACGCATCGGGCCCGGGTATCGCATATACGGCGGTGAAGCCTTCGCTCTCGAGGGCCTTGGCCGTCACCCCCCCTTCGAAAAGCAAGGCGTATCGTTGGGCATGCCACCTCTTCGCCAACTCGTGCCATGGTTGCCGCCGGGCCGCCGTATCCAAGGGTGCGGCGACCACGACAAGCTCACGCCGCGTCAAACGCCGCTCCGCCATTTGCAGAAGCGCGTCGCTCTGTCGGGCGTGCAGCAGCGCGTCGGGAGGGACGCAGTGCACCAAAGAAGCTTGCGCCCCACGGTTGGAAGCATGGGGCGCAAGCACCAGCGAAAAATCAGGAAGCGAAATGCGCACAAGCAATGCGGCGCCTGGCCTCAGTGCAACGCAGAAAGGCCACCGGCAAGCTAGACCAGGCTCACGCCCAGCCGTATGGAAGACTCCTTCTCAAGACCGGCGCCAGCGGCATCTTGCAACATCCGGTGTTCCCAATCCACAATGCTCTGGGTGATGGCCCGGCCATAGGCCTGGAGAAAAGCTCCGGCCTTGGCTGGATCAGATGTTATTTTGCGCCTTGAAAGGACAATGCAATAGACGTTTGTCTTGGCGCGCAGTGAATACAGCCGGCGCACGTCGGCCAGCAGAGTGAGTCCGCCGATAAAGCTGCCGGCGCCGTACCCCCCCACAATGTGGGCGGCGTCGCCGCTTGTGTGCAGCAGTTCGGTCTCTCCCTCCAGAATGTAATACGCCTGGCTGTCGTCTTCCCCCTGCCCGAAAAGGATATCGCCTTCTTTATAGCGCATCCTTTTACAGAGATAGGCCAGGGCCTGCATGGACTCCAAGGGCACTTCTCTAAACAGCGGCAGGTCCCTGAGAATGCTCAAGTTCTGCTCGTATTCGCAAACACCGTCACTTTTTTGCTTTTCCGTGGATGAGGTCATAGAGAGCCCCTTTCTGGTCTATTAGTTCCTGGTACGAACCCATTTCAATTATTTTACCCGCCTTCATGACCGCGATCTTATCATAGCCTCTGAGCGTATCCAGGCGATGGACAACGGCGATAAGGGTGCTTCTGCCTTTCCATTTGCGCTCGAGCAGATTCTGGATGCGGGTCTGGGAGGCGTTGTCCAGGGCCGAAGTGGCTTCATCAAGAATGAGCATGGGGGGCTCTTTGAGAAAGGCCCTGGCAAGGGCCACTTTCTGGCGCTGTCCGCCGGAGAGATGGTCTCCCATGCTGCCCACGTTGAAATCCAGACCGATCTCCACAACTCTTTCCAACACGTTCTCTTCAATAAGCAGCTGCATGACCTGCTGGTTGACTCGTTCCTCAGCGCCGGCGCTATCGGATTTGATGTGTCCGAAAATGATGTTGTCCAGGATGTTCGCGGAGATGATGTAGGCGTCCATGCGGTAGAACGTGAAGGCGCCCATGGCTTTGTCTTCGATGTAATCCTTGAAGTGCTGCCGGGTTTCCACCACCTGCTTCATAAACGCGGAGGAAACCGCGACCAACTTGTGGTGTCCGGCTTCGTACCGCAGGGCCAGCTTGAGCAACAATTCTTTGTCCTTGTCGTCGATACCGTCGAGATCGGCCTTTTCAAGATGTTCAACGATCTTGATGTAGACTTCGATCTCGTCGCGCGGCACGGGCAGGTCTTCGAAGACCTCGGGGCTCTGGCCGAGGCTGCGCACAATATCAATGGAGCGTCTGGCCATATCGCTCCCCAGTTCCAGCAGGGGGTGGCGTATGTTTTCCTGATCCAAGAAGGCGAGGAAAACGTCATTTACATGGAGCACTTCATGATTGAAGGCCGGATCGTTGGGCGCGCCGAAGGTCAGGTTCACGGCCATGTTGCTGTGCAGCAGGAATTCGTCTTGGCCGAAGAATTCCACATCGTCCTTGACCTCTTCGCCATGGCGCGCCTGGAAATTCATCCGCGCGTTGATCAGGTTTTGCACGAGGTCTTTGTTGGCCTCCATATCCAGGCGTTCACGCAGGCCGAAACGCAGTACGTCCAGGAAGAGCCCCACCTGCTGCACGGTTTCAATGATCCGGTCCAGATCGGGAAGTTCATCGCGTCCGGCGCACTTGCCTCCGTGCAGGCTCACGGATTCGCAGGAATACAGCAGATTCTCCTTCACCGTTCCTTCAAAGATGAAGGGGTGTTGCGCCACTATGCCCATATTGAAGGCCATGTCCTGCTTGGAGAGTTTTTCCACCTCGTTGCCGTCAATGAGCACATTGCCCCCGGTGTACTTGTAGAGCTGCCCGACCACCAGGGCCAAAGAGGATTTTCCGCTGCCGGAAAACCCCACCAGCGCCAGATGTTCGCCGGGCTTGAGGGACAGGTTTATCTTGTCCAGGAGTTTGATATTGCCGGCGACGACATAGGAAAGGTCCTGCACTTCGATCTGCCCCCGCAAGGCGTAGGGCT
The DNA here is from genome assembly GCA_964517355.1 of uncultured Desulfovibrionaceae bacterium. GTDB lineage: Bacteria > Desulfobacterota > Desulfovibrionia > Desulfovibrionales > Desulfovibrionaceae > CAZFCK01. Next base: position 3,457 of record CAZFCK010000238.1, read on the forward strand.
TGCGTCCCTTGGGCGCCAGATCGTGCTCGGGTTCAAGGTCGAAATAATCCATGACCTGGGCGTAGCGCACCTTTGAATCTTGATAGACCTGATAGAACTCCATGAGCTCCTTCCACGGATCATAGAGCTTCTCATATGCGGAAAGAAAGGCCACGAGCGCGCCGATGTCGAACTGGCCCTTGATGGCCAGGTAGCCGCCGATGAGAAAAAGGGAAAAGGGGCCGAGGCTCTGGAAAAAATTGTTAACGAACTTGATGCCGAACTTATAGATGTTCATCCAAAGGTTGGCGGTGTAGAGTTCTTCGGCTCCTTCCTGAATTTTCTTCACTTCCAGAGGCTGGCTGGCGTTGCCGTGGACCTCGTGTACGCCGGTGATGGCTTCCCCCACCAGGGAGCTGACCTTGCGCAATTTTTGGATGCGCCTCTGATTCCACCTGTTGAACTTGCGCTGCACCTTGGGAATAATCGTAAATTCAGCTGGATAGATAACAATACTGATAGCACCGAGAATGGGATTGAGATAGAACATGTACCCGGCCATGGCGATAAAAGTCAGTATGTTGACCAGCGGTTGCGATATGGCGCTGCCGATAAAAACGGGCATATGGATGAGTTCGTTGGTCAAGGAGGAAATGACCAGGCCCGGCGAAGTGCGCCGGAAAAAGGACATGGGCAGTCTGAGGATGTGTTCTATGAGCTGCACCCGCAAATCCAGAAGGGAGCGCTCCCCTATGTAGCTTTGCAGAATATAGATGACGTATTTCAATCCTTGAGCCATAAAGACCGCCGCCATGTACAGGCCGCAATACATGAACAGCAGATGCAGATTCTTTTTTCCTATCGCTTCGTTGATGATCTGTTTCTGCATCTCCAGCGGGAAAACCCGCGTGGCGACGGTGACCACGATAATGGCCATCAACACCATCTGGAGTTTGGCGTTTTTATTCCAAACCCAGTAATACATGGACCGTTTTGTGACACGCACGTCGTCTTGGGCATTGCGTTCCGGCATGGCCTGATATCTCCTGCAAGGGATGATTTTTACGAACCATACGCAATTATGCTTTATTTGAGAAGGGAGTTCCTTTGCTTTTTTACCCTCGGCCGTAACGCCTGCCTTGCCCGCGTCTATGGACAAGCGCCGCGTATTGTGCTCCATACGGGCAAAGCGAAAAGAGGCTTGCAACGCTCCCGGTCTACACGCATAGTAATGGGAGCGGATAATGTCGTGCGGCCCGCTCTCACCACCATTACTCCAAGGAACCGCGTATGCGTTTCTCACTCAAATTTCTTCTCAGCCTCCTTGGCTTCAGCCTTGTGCCCCTGCTTCTGGTGAGCACCATCAATCTGCGCTCCCTGCACCGCCAGGGGAAGGCGTTCGCCACCACCGCGCGCGACGAACTCGCCGAAATAGTACGCGACGAGCTGCATTACAGCGTCCAGGATTATGCGCAATCCCTGCAGCTTGGCGAACGCTCCCTGATCTTTGCCCTGAGCCTTCTGGTGGAGCATGTCAGCGATGTCTTTGAAGACGAGGTTCCCGCCACCAGGCGCGCAGACATTTATTTATCGCGCGATTTTTCGGATTCCAGCCTTGCTCCCCAGGATCTGGCGCCTTCCCCACGCCTGTATTCGCTGACCAAAGAGGGCACCCGCAATCTGGCCCGCTTCAGCCAGCAGCACCCCGCCATGTTGTTGCCCCTCCACGTGGACCCCAAAAATCCCGTCATAGCGCGTGATCTGGCCGCTCTTGCCGGCATCCGGCCTTTTGCGCGCAGCATAGCCAAAAATCTCGGCACATCCTCTTTCCGCCAGTTCGTTTGCCTGGAAAACGGCATCTGCTCGGTGTATCCGGGGCACGGCGGTTTTCCCGTGGATTACGATTGCCGCGCGACAGCCTGGTATCGGGAGGCTCTGCAAAACACGGAACCGGTCTGGTCCGGTCCGTTCAATGATCCCGCCTTGGGCGGCTCAATCTACATGCTGACAACGGCCATACGCGCGGACAACGGCCGCCTTCTCGGCGTCGCCGCCCTGGATTACCCCCTGAAGCACATCCTTCAAGAGCAGCAGCTCGGCGCCCAGTGGTCCGACAAGGCCCGCTCCTACCTTGTCGGCCTGGAAACCGATCCCAAAACGGGCAAACCCGGATTCATCGTCCTTGCCAAACGCGCATACCACGACGAAGCGCTGCCCGTATCCGAAACCGAGGATTATGCCTGGCTCCGCCCCGATAATCCCGCAGAGACGGCGGCTTTGATCACACAAATGAAAGCCGCCAACTCCGACGTCGCCGAATTCACCATGAACGGCGAGCAACAGATCTGGGCCTTTTCCCGCTACGGCGTTATGGAAGGGCTGGACATCTTCCTTATCCTCACAGTACCCAAAAACGTTTACATGGAGCTGCCCGACACGTTCAGCCGCCAGGCCCTGGACCTTATCCGGAGCCAGGGGCTCGTCGCCTTCGGCGCCCTGCTCGTGGTATCTCTGCTGGTCATCCTCGTGGCCATATACGGTGCGCGTTCAGTGACCCACCCCTTGCTGGAAATCAGCGGCGCGGCCCGGCGGCTCAGCCAGGGGGATTTTTCCGTGCATCTGGACCTGAAGCTCGGGGACGAGCGCAGCGAACTTGTGCGCGTCATCAACGAACTCGGCCCCCGCCTGGCGCATTACATGGACATGCAGCAAGCCATGCTCGTGGCCGAAGAGGTGCAAAGAAGCCTGTTGCCCGCGGGAGCGCCGCAACTCCCCGGCTACGACATCTCCGGCACCAGCATCTATTGCGACGAGACGGGCGGCGACTACTACGACTTCCTCATGGAGCACACTTCCGAAGGGAGCGACCATTGCTCAGTTATCGTGGGCGACGTGTCCGGGCACGGCATACCCTCGGCCCTGCTCATGGCCACGGCGCGCGCCCTGCTGCGGGGGCTGATGATCCTGCCCTTGTCCCTTGCCGAGCGTGTCGGGCTGGTCAACAAAATGCTCACCGAGGACCTTAGCGGCACGGGACGCTTCATGACAATGTATATAGTTGAAATAATGCCTGAAAAAGCTCTGGTTCGCTGGGTCCGGGCGGGCCACGATCCCGCACTGTTCTACCATCCGGACACCCAGGAGTTCACCGAACTCGCCGGCCAGGGCATCCCGCTCGGCGTGCTTGATGATTACGTCTATAATCAATATAGTGCAGACTTCAATAAGCCGGGCAGCATTCTGGTGATCGGCACGGACGGGATCTGGGAAACGACAGCTCCCGATTCAGTGGGTCACGACGACATGTTCGGCAAACAGCGGTTACAGGACGTCATCCGTATCCATGCGCATCTTGCGGCACGCGACATTCAAAACGCGGTATTGGATGCGGTCAACGACTACCGCGGAGGCGGGCGCCAGGCGGACGACATCACCTTGACCGTTATAAAAAAAGCATGAAACGGCAGACCCTGCCGCTTTTCGCTAGCGCATTTTCGCCTTGAAACAAGGCTCTCCCCTGAAACAATTTCCAATTGTTCCAGGGAAATGCATAAGAGCATCTAGCGCTTTTCAAGCGTGAGATGCTCTAATGTTAAAAACAGGCCCTCGTCTTTTTTATGGCGTCCAGGGGCCTCCCCTGGTCGTCGTGCGGGCGCGAAAGCCCGC
>CAZFCK010000239.1:0-7093 GCA_964517355.1 uncultured Desulfovibrionaceae bacterium
ATGGATGAGGCCTGGCGCGGCAAGATCACGGGCTGGAGCCTGAGCGCGCAGGAAAACGAGATGCCCGTGATCGTGTGGGACGTGGAAAGGAGCGTGTGAGGAAGCGCCGGCTCCTCTTTGATTCTCTGAGAATCAGGATCTGCATAAATTGTTGTGACAGAAAGGCCGGATATGATCGCGGCCTCTTTTGCCGTGATGATGTCTTCGGAATCAATTTGCATGTGACCACCTTTTTTAATGGGCATAGCAAGATATGAGCCGCGCTACCACAAATCTTCAGAAAACAGCAATCCTCGCGGGACACTGCCGCCATGGGCGATAGTCATGTCAAAAATCATTTGTGGTACGTAGCTGTGGTACGTAACGAAAAAGGGGTTACGAGAATCACTCGTAACCCCTTGAAATATGTGGTCGGGGCGACTCGATTTGAACGAGCGACCCCCTGCTCCCAAGGCAGGTGCGCTGCCAGGCTGCGCTACGCCCCGAACCGGAATTAATATTCATACACAATAAGCGTTTCATGTGCAAGAGGCTTGAGCATCTCGATTCATAATGGAATAGCAGGAACTTGCGTTGACATTCCCAACTGCCGCTGTTTAGAAGTGAATCTTACGCTGTTGAACCAATGAACTCGGTTTTTGCTTGTTTTGTTACACAAAGCCGGCGCCGGAACCCCAGAGTTCGGGAAAGGGCAGGTGGCGAATCATGAGTGCGCAACAGCCTTCCGGGAGCAAGAGGAAGCAGGGACGCAGCATCCGCTCCAAAATGATATTGGCTTTCATTCTGCTGGTATTGTTGCCCGCCGCGACAGTCAGCATTGTGTCGGCCGTACTCGGGTATCGGAATGGAAAAGCGCAGGTTTTCAATCAACTCGAATCCGTTGTTTGGTTGAAAAAGGCGGAGTTGCGCACCTGGGTGGCGGGATTGCGGTCCGATCTCGCCTTCGCCGTGAGCGGTGCGGAAGCTTTTAGCTGGGTGCGGCGGCTTCTGGAGTCGACAACCGACGCCCAGGTTTTGGATACGGATCAAAGACGCGCATATTTGGGAACCTATGCCAAGCTTCGCGACAGGTTTTTATATGTCACGGAGTTGCCGCACAATCCGCGCCTGCGTGAACTCATGCTCATTTCCCGGCAGGGGAAAGTTTTGCTTTCAACCGACGTTTGGAACGAGCGTCTGGATTTTTCCGAGCAGGAGTTTTTCAAGGCAGGGCTTCATTATGCCGGCGTGCATGTGGAGCGCATGCCCAACGTGGCCACGAAAAAAGGGGTGTGGGCGGTCATCGTGGTCGAGCCCCTTTTCAACACAAATGGGGAGGTGCTTGCTTTGCTGTGCGGCCGCTGCGATCTGTCGCACATCAACGAGATCATGTTGCAGCGCAGTGGTCTGGGCGAATCCGGAGAAACGTTTTTGCTCGGGAAAGGGGCCGTGCTGCTGACGAAATCGATTTTCCGGGACTACGCCAAGGGAGAGGCTGCCTTTCCCGTTTACGAGCAGTTCATCAACTCCGGGAAAGAAAGCGGCCGCGGCATGTATACGGGCTACAGGGGCGCCTCCGTCATAGGCGTATACCATTATTTGGAAGATTTGGAGATGTTGTTGGTCGCTGAAATCGAGCAGGCGGAAGCCTTTCGCCCCATGTCGGTAATGCTTCAGGTCAATGTCGGCGTGGCGTTGTTTTCAGTATTGCTCGCCGTTTTGGCATCGGTCTTTTTTACCCGGGGATTGTCCGACCGCTTGGGCAATCTGGCACGCACGGCCAAGGCCATCGCTTCCGGAGACTTGGGGTGCATCGCGCCGGAGGTTGGGGAAAAAGAGATAAGAAGTCTGGCCAGCGCCTTTAACGCCATGACGGGCCGTCTGAAACGGCGTTTTGATGTTGAGAATGTTGTCGCGGGCATTTCTCGTGAGCTACTGGGCATATCCATGGACAATCTCGAGGCGGTGCTCGTGGTTGTTCTGGAAAAGATCGGCCGCTTTCTCGGGGTGGATCGTCTCTGTGTCACGCTGTTGGACGACGATATGGAATCGCGGCATGTTTTCGAATGGTGCAGGGATGGATTGGATTCCCGGAAAACCATGCCGTATGACATCAACTTCCGGAAGCTTTCCTGGTTGATGCAGGTGATGCAAGGCAACAATGTGCTGTATGTGAAAGATTCCTCCGAATTGCCTGCCGAGGCGAGCGAGGAGAGGTCCTTGTGGCAGCATTTCAAGCTGGAGTCGCTGGCTATGGCGGCCATGCAACCGGGAGAAGGACTCCGTGGATATTTGGCCGCTGAAAATATTTTGGCCAAACGCGAATGGTCCGCAGAAGAGCTGGCCTTGTTGACTCTTGCCGCCGAAACCATAGGTGGGGCGTTGGACCGGCTATTTACCGTACAGGCCTTGCATAAAAGTGAAGAACGCTATGCCTTGGCGCAAAAAGTGGCGCGCATAGGCAGCTGGGAATGGAATATCGCCACCGGCAAGCTGTATTGCTCGGATACGTTTGAAGCCATCTTGGGCTATGATACCGAGAGTTTCGATGGAACATTTCGCTCTTTTCTGCGGCTGGTGCATCCGGAAGACAGAAAGACAGTGCTTTCCGCAATCCGGAACTCGTTGCGTCACGGCCTGGACTATTTTGTCGAACATAGAGTTGTTTTGCATGACGACAGTGTGCGCTGGGTTTCTGAATCCGGCGCCGTGTTCAGGTCATCAGACGATAAACCGCAGCGGGTTCTGGGGATATTGCGGGATATAACGGAACGCAAGCAGGCCCAGGAAGAATTGGCCTCCTTAAACCGCCAGTTGGAACATCTTGTTGAAATCCGCACCCGCGATTTGGAAATCAAGGCCAACGAGCTTGAGTTCGCGTATGAACGGCTGCTTGAGCTGGATAAACTCAAGTCGTCGTTTTTGGCTTCGGTTTCCCATGAATTGCGTACGCCCCTGACTTCCATAATGGGCTTCGGAAAATTGATCCATAAGGATTTTTTTAAAAATTTCAGCGTGAAAAGTCCGCAATCCAAGGCCAGGATAAGTCAACGCATTAGTGATAATCTCCAAATCATCATTCAGGAGAGCGAGCGCCTGACGCGGCTGATCAACGATGTGTTGGACTTGACGAAAATTGAATCCGGAAAAGTCCAGTGGCATGACCGCCAGGTGAAATTGAAAGAGTGCATAGATAAGGCGATTGCTTCTTCCGCATCCCTTTTTGACGCGAAAAAGGATGTGCGCCTGGAAGTGCGCGTGGAACCGGACTTACCCGATGTTTTCATCGATCCCGACAGGATCACTCAGGTTTTGACCAACCTGTTCAACAACGCGGCCAAGTTTACGGAAAAGGGGGTGGTCCGTTGTGAGGCCCGGGTGGCCCGCCCCGGAGTTGTTCAAGTCATGGTCCAGGATACGGGGGCCGGTATAGAAGAGGCGGACCTGGACAAAATTTTCGACAAGTTTCACCAGGCCAGCCAATACGATACCTTGCAAAACAAACCCCAAGGAACGGGACTCGGTTTGTCGATCAGTCGTCAGATTGTGGAAAAATACAAAGGCAAGATCTGGGCGGAATCCGAATTGGGAAAGGGCAGCGTTTTCATTGTGGAACTGCCGCAGGATTGCCGGAAGGAAAACGACGCTACGTAGAGCGGCGGAAGTGCGGGGTGGTACTTTTTCCGGCGTCCAGGGGCCTCCCCTGGTCGTCGTGCGGGCGCGAAAGCCCGCGGTTTTATGTCTTTCCTTTTTCAAAGGGTAAATGCTCCAGTCCGAAAGCCGTAGTAAAATGCTTCAGTATTCTATGCCGGGCTGCGCGGCGACGCCTTTTTCAAACGGGTGCTTGGAACTGTGCATTTCAGTGACCAGGTCCGCGCGTTTTTCCAGCCATTCCGGCAGCCCTCTGCCGGTGAGCACCATGTGGATATTTTGCTTGTTGCAGGCGTCTGCAAGGGCTTCGATATCTGATCGTTGCAATAATCCCGCTCCAAGGGCGTAAAGAGCTTCGTCCATAATCAGCATCTGCACCCCTTGTTCAAGGCGCTGCCAAGCCCATTTCACGGTTTGCGACGCCGCTTTCTCATGTAGGGCCCTATCTTGTCCGGGGAGCATGAACCCCTTGCCGCCTGCCAGATAATTATCTTGAAGCAGGTGCGCGAGGGTTTTCTGCTCCCCCGCCTGGTCGGGGCGTTTCATGAATTGACAGAAGGCCACGCGCATGTCGTGTCCCAGCGCGCGTATTGCCTGGCCGATGGCGGCCGAGGTCTTGCCTTTCCCTTCCCCCGTGTAGACGAACAGCATGTTGTTGAATTCCTTATTTTTTCAGTGTTTCCAGCCCAACGCCGGGGAGCTTCGCCCCGCATACGTTACAGACTGGAGACCCTTTTTCTACATGAAAGCCCCTGCGGGTGACAAGAGTGCCGCAGCCGTTGGGGCATACGGTGTTGTTGCCGTCATGGCCGGGCACGTTGCCTATGTAGATATACTCCAGCCCGGCGTCACGGCCTATTTGCCATGCGCGGTCAAGGGTCTCCACCGGCGTTGGGGGGCGGTCGGTCATGCGATGGCAGGGGTGAAAGCGCGAAACGTGCCAGGGCGTCGCAGCGCCGAGCTTTTCCTTGATGAACAAGGCGATGGCGGCTAATTCATCGTATGAGTCGTTGGCGTCGGGAATCACCAGAGTTGTAACTTCCAACCACCAGCCCAGCCTGCGAATGTGCTCAAGGTTTTGCAGCACCGGTTTCAGCCGGGCGTGGCAATAATCGCGATAAAAAACATCCTGATAGGATTTCAGGTCGATATTGGCAGCGTCAATATAAGGACCCAGTTCCTCCAGACATGCAGGACTTTGGAATCCATTGGATACAATGATGTTTTTTATTCCCTCCTCTTTGGCCAGCCTGGCTGTGGGCAGCATGAGTTCAAAGAATATGGTTGGTTCGGAATAGGTGTACGAGATGCTATGCGCCTTGTTGTGCAAGGCGATGTCCACGATTTCACGGGGCGTCATGTCGCGCCCCTGAATGGGGTATCCCTCGCGCGGCGACTGGGAAAGGGTGTGGTTCTGGCAGAAGGCGCAGCTCAAATTGCAGCCCATGGTCCCCAAAGACAGGCTGTACGTGCCGGGATAGAAATGAAAAAGAGGCTTCTTTTCCACAGGGTCCAGATTCAAAGCCGCGACGAGATCTGCTACGAAAGTGTACAGCACGCCGTCTCTGTTTTCTCGAACGCCGCAATAACCGCGTTCGCCCGGAGCAATGCGGCAATACTGGCTGCATAAGCCGCAGTGGACATGGCCATCTTGAGCGGATTTCCAAAGCAGGGCCTTTTGCATGGCTCTTCCCCATTGATTGCGGCTATAGGGCCGGCTTATTTCGTACGGATTTTGATCTCCGGTTGGATGAGCAGCGTGGGGGGCTGTGTCTGTTGCTCCTCACGAGGCGGAGGCGTCACTTGAATGACGCGATCACCGGTGACAGGGTCTTGTTCCATAACAATGCCTTCATGCGTGGTGCCCACGTAATAATCACGCCGCGTGGCGTTGGAATTGTCTGGAACGGGTTTGGGGCCCGATTCCTGGCAGAGCGCCACATGGACGCTCGCGAACAAAACAAAAAGGAGTATACTGCAGGTCAAGGCCTTTTTCAAAGGGGGGAAGGCGGTAATGGTGTTCATGGCTGGCTCTCCTCTTGCGCTCACAGCTTGAAACGCTTATGACGTGTGAGCCGTTTTTGCAATGTTAAGGAGCAATGAGTATGCCGGAACGTAGTAAAGCCTATGCCGACGCGGGCGTCAATCTGGAAGCTGCCAATTCTTTGGTGAGCCGTCTCAAATCCATTGTCAGCGCCACCCATACCAAGGGGGTGTTGTCGGATATTGGCGGGTTTGGCGGCCTCTATAAACCCGACTTGGGCGGAATGAGCGAGCCGGTGCTCGTTTCCTCCACAGACGGCGTGGGCACGAAAATCAAAATGGCCGTGGAATATGGCAGACATCAGGATATTGGTATCGACCTGGTGGCCATGAGCGTTAACGATGTGCTTGTGCAAGGTGCGAAACCTTTATTTTTTTTGGATTATTTTGCAACAGGCAAACTCGATCCCGATATGGCCGAAACGGTTGTCGCAGGTGTGGCCGAAGGTTGCAAAAGAGCGGGCTGCGCGCTCTTGGGGGGCGAGACCGCCGAAATGCCGGGAATGTACGCGCCCGGAGACTACGACCTTGCCGGGTTTTGCGTCGGCATTGTGGATAATTCCAAGATAGTGGACGGTTCGGGCATGCATGTGGGCGATGCCGTGATCGGTTTGTCTTCCACGGGGTTTCACAGCAACGGCTATTCGCTTGTGCGGAAGATCGCCACCCAGGAGGGATTGAAGCCCGATGCCCCCATGCCCGGAGATGCCGGACGCACAGTGGCCGAGGCCCTGCTTGAGCCCACAGCCATTTACACCAAGCCCGTGCTTAATCTTTTGCGGGATTTCGCGATCAAGGGCATGGCCCATATCACGGGGGGCGGTTTTTACGACAACATCCCCCGCGTGTTGCCGATGGGGGTCCAGGCGCACATCCAGTTCGGCTCCTGGAATATGCCGCCGGTTTTTACCTGGATACGGCAGGCGGGGATTCTTTCCTGGCCGGAAATGCTGCAGATATTCAATTGCGGTATCGGGTACGTCCTTGTTGTGGAGCAAAGGCATGAAGCCGAGGTGCTCAACCGCCTCAACAGGGCTTTTCAGCAACCCGCTTGGATTATCGGACGCATTGAACGGCAGGAAAGCCGCGAAAGTGAAAACATCCGTATCAGCTTTCCTGAAGAGGGCTGCTGAGCTTCCTGTATAAATATGCAGGCGGAAGGCGCCGGCCTTCCGGATATTTTTCCCGCGCTCAAGGGGAACCCACGGAAAAGAGGGTTCCCCTTTTTTTTATTTCTATAGAGCAACGTATCTTTTCACCGGTTTGTTCTGAGGATAAGTCCCACCTCCCGTCAGAGGGCAACGCCCCCTTGAATCCATGGAAATTCTTGAGAACCTTTTTAAAAGGTTCTCAGCTTGCCGGAGATATTAGCGCATTTTCGCCTTGAAACAAGGCTCTCCCCTGAAACAATTTCCAATTG
>CAZFCK010000240.1:0-7076 GCA_964517355.1 uncultured Desulfovibrionaceae bacterium
CCGCGAACAAGTCGTCTATGTCGTCCTGCGCGGACGGTGCCGCCTCGGCCTTGCCGGGAGCGGGCGCTTTCGCGGCGGGCGCCGGCGCGGCCTTGCCCCCTTTTTTCGCCGGGGGCGCTTCCTCAGCCATGTCCAGGTCCCCGAAATCGCCCAGATCCGCGAACAAGTCGTCTATGTCGTCCTGCGCGGATGGAGCCGCCTTTTTCGCGGGAGGGGACTCCATCGTATCTTCCAGAGAAATCTCATAATCTTTCTCGCTTTCCTCAAAACCTGAAAAATCCAGCCCCTCCAGGTCAAAATCCTCTTCCCCCACGTCCGCAGACGAAGCTTTACCGGCTTGAGGCGCGGCGGGCCCGCCCTCCGGACCCTGCGTCTCCGTGGCCTCCCCGAACAGATCCTCGAATTCGTCCAGATCTTCGCTATCCTTCATGGACGGAGCCTTGCCCGAAGGACCTGCGGACGCATAGTCTCCGGCATCGGAAAAAAGGTCCTCAAGCTCCTGCTCAAAACTCGTATCCACATCCTCGCCGCCCATGGCGACATCCGCATCCGTGGCCACGGGTTTTTTCTTCACTGTGCCTTTTTCAATAACATCAGTGAGTTCAATAATTTCATCGTCTGCTATGGTATTGGGGGCGGTTCGGGATGCCATGGCTCACCTTCGCTTGGCTGCTGTTGTTGCGCCGCCTGTTGCACGGAATTTCATGCCGGTCATTCTCCCGCATGTGTCCCCGAGTCAACCGCCGACGCCCACTGAGGCGGGGCACTGCCTCCACTCGTGACATATCAGTTCTACGCCACCCCCTGCAAGGTTGGCGATACTGCTTGGACGGCATACAGTTTAGAAAATTTTGATACATTTACTATAGATTATGTAATGTGCATTATGAAAGCTGGTCTCTCATGTCAAGCCGTGACGCGGAATAGTATGACCGAGAGCGCGGAATATTGAAACAATTTGTCGCGCGAAGTTATTAGCGCATTTTCGCCTTGAAACAAGGCTCTCCCCTGAAACAATTTCCAATTGTTCCAGGGAAATGCATAAGAGCATCTAGCGCTTTTCAAGCGTGAGATGCTCTAAAACAGCCATGGCCGCGCAAACCGCGTACGCGGTTCGTGTCCAATCCCGCGAACCGCTCCCCTTAATAAAAATATTTTGCCCCGGTGAAATTATCTTGACGCACCGTTGCCGTTATTGACACCCTCCAGCGGCGGAAGGTAGCCTCCCGCACGATCTTGTCAATAATTCAAACGGTTCAGCAAACTCGATCTTTTCTGAGGAGTTTCCACACGTCATGGCGCACCAGCTCCCTCCTCCCCATGATCAGGCGCATGGCGCATCGCACCACCCGCGATCCCGGAGGCTTTGCGTCTGCAAACGCTGGCAAGGTCCGCTGCCCGAGGCTTGCGGGAACGCACAGGTTATCGATTTTTCCACACTGCGCTCGGCCATGCGCAATGGAACCATTCTCCGCCTCCTTTTCGGCTGGGAGCAGGCGCTCTTGCTCTGCCCGGACGTGCATCGTCTTCTCAAACCCTTTTTCTCCTGCCTGGCGGTGCGGCTCTGCGCGAAGAAGCGCTGCACGCTCCTGGACGGCCATGGCGGCAACGTCCGCCTTGACGCATTGTACCTGGCGCGCCTGGCGGCGCACGTGGCGCGCGACGCCCTCGCCGCTCCCGGCCTGCTGCGTTGGGCGCGGCGCATGCTCACGGACATGGAAGCATCCACGCCCCAGCCCGTGGATCTGGATCTGGAGCAGCCCGTTCTGTATGTGCGCACGGACTTCAATTTGGGGCTGCAAAGCGGAGGGGTGATTTCACACATGCGCTCCGTGGCCAATGCGTTTGCCCGCATGCAGCGCCCGTTGATCATGGCGGGCAGCGAAGCCATCCCGGGCCTGGACCCGGACATTGAAACGCATCTTTTCGCCCCTCAACGTTTTCTGGATTACCGCGAACTGCCGCAACTGCATTACAATCGTCAGTTCGTTCCCCTTGTGCGCCGGGCCCTGGCCGGGCGCCGCCCCGCTTTCGTGTACCAGCGCTCGGCCTTGAACAGCATTTCCGGCCTGCGTCTGGCATGGCGGGAACATGTGCCTTTTGTCCTGGAATACAACAGTTCCGAGATATGGATTTCACGGCATCACACCACGCCCCTGCGTCTTGAGGCGTATTCCCGGCGCATCGAGCAACTGAATCTGCGTTTCGCGGACCTCGTCGTGGTGGTCAGCGACGCGCTTGCCGCATCCCTCGAGGAGCAGGGCGTTGATCCGCGGAAAATCCTCGTGAATCCCAACGGCGTGGATACGCGCCTTTTTCATCCGGATGTCGATGGAGCGGCCGTGCGGCGGGATTTCGCTCTTAAGGGCAAGCGTGTCGTCGGCTTTGCGGGCAGCTTCGCCCCCTTTCATGGAACCGAAGAACTGGTGCGCGCCGTTGCCTTGCTCGTGCGGGAGAAACCGCACCTGCGCGACAGCATGCGCGTGTTGTGCATCGGCCAGGGGCAGCGGCTCGCGGCGACCCGCGCCCTGGCGCATGATCTCGGGATCGCGGAGGTGTGTCTTTTTCCCGGAGCCGTGCCGCAAACCGAGGTGCCCGCGTATCTTGCCGCGTGCGACGTGCTTGTGGCGGCGCAACAGCCCGACCCGGACGGGTCCCGGTTCTTTTGCTCGCCCATGAAGATATTCGAATACATGGCCATGGGGCGCGGCATCGTTTCCACGCGCCTGGAACAGGCCGGGCAGATACTTGAACAAGGAAAGACCGCTCTGCTCACGCACCCCGGCGACACGCCCGATCTTGCACGGGCGATAGGCGCGCTTCTGGAGGACCCGGAGCGTTGCCGCTCCATGGGCGCCGCCGCGCGTGCGCTCGCGGAGCGGCGCCACACCTGGGGGATGCATGTGCAACGCATTATCGAGGCACTGGTGCGCCGGGTATCGTGAACGGCTCCTGCGTTTCCACAAGAGCCGCTTTTCAAAAACAACTCTTTAGTATATGTAATTATCATGTATACAAAGGCAAAATACTCGTTGCGGGTTCTCTTCCTTATCGCGGGACTTGCCGCGATCCTGCAGGCGGGGTCCGTCGCCCTCGGCGGGGAACTGCAGCAGGCGACGATCCTGCCCCAATGGGCGCCGCAAGCGCAATTCGCCGGCATTTACGTGGCCAAGGACAAGGGCTTCTACGAACAGCAGGGCGTGGACATGACCGTGCTTCGCGGGGGGCCGAAATGCCCCACTCGCCTGCTGCTGAGTTCGGGCAAAGTCGATTTCGCGACAATGTTCCTGACCACGGCCATCAAGCTTGCCTCTCAAGATGAAGACATCATCAATCTGGCGCAGCTCGTGCATCGTTCGTCTCTGCTCCTGGTCGCGCGCAAGGCGGACGGCATCCTGAGTCCCGCGGACCTGAACAACAAGCGCATAAGCACGTGGGGTCCTGAATTTTCCTTGCAAATCGACGAATTTTTACGCAAGCACGGCGTGCGCGTGAAAACCCTGCCCCAAGGCTTTACCGTGAATCTCTTCCTGCGCGAGGGCGTGCATGCCGTCTCCGCCATGTGGTACAACGAATATCACACGTTGTTGAATAGCGGCCTGGACAAGGAGGACCTGACCGTGTTCGCCATGGCCGACTACGGTTTGAATTACCCCGAAGACGGGCTCTACTGCATGCGCCCGACCTATGAGGCCAACCCGGAACTCTGCTGCGCCGTGGCGCGCGCCACCCTTGAAGGCTGGCGCTACGCCTTTGCCCATCCCGAAGAGGCCCTGGACATGGTAATGCGCCGCGCCGAAGAGGCGAACCTGCCGACCAACCGCGTGCATCAACGCTGGATGCTGGCACGCATGCGGGATATCATCGCCCCGGACGGCGAAGTAAACGGCGGCGCCCTGAGCCGGGAGGAATTCGAATCCGTGGCCCGCTCCATGCGTGATGCCGGTCTTATCCACGCCATCCCCCCTTACGAGGCCTTCCATGTCCAATGCGCAGTCCCCCGTTGACGCACCGTCTCCAGGTAAAAGACCCCCCAGGAAAGTCGGCCTGGCCTTCAAGCTGGCCATTTTCATACTCAGCGGCACGATCTGCATCTTTGCCGCCAGCTTTTTCTATTATTATTACTTCACCAAGCAAATCATCCTCAAAAACGCCTCGGAACAAGCGAAAAATCTCACCGAATCAACTCTGTACGAAATAGAAACCGCGCTCAGGGGCGCGGAACAGGTGCCCCTGTTTCTGGCCTACGTCTTTGAGAGCGATCCGCCCAAACAACAGCGCTTGGAACGCTATCTCCGGGATTTTCTGCTCTCGTCCCCCACCGCGTTCGGGGGCGCGGCAGCTTTCGAGCCCTATGCCTTCGACCCGCGCAAAAAATACTTCGCCACCTATTTTTACAAACAAAAAGGCGAACTCCACAACGTCCAGCTCGGGTGTGAGGAGTACGACTATTTTGTCCAGGACTGGTACCTGATCCCCAAAGAGCTGGACCGCCCCATGTGGAGCGAACCCTACTATGATGAAGGCGGGGGCGACATTGTGATGTCCACCTACAGTGTGCCCTTCGACCGTATGCTGGCGGGAGAGGTTGTCTTCGGCGGCATCGTCACCGTGGATGTCTCCCTGGACTGGCTGCACGATCTCGTGTCTTCCATCAGGATCTACAACACGGGTTCCGCCTTTCTCATCAGCCGCAACGGCGTGTTCGTTTCCGCACCGAACAAAAAAAACATCATGCGCGAAAGCATCTTCAGCATCGCCGAAGAGCTCAATGATCCCGGCATACGCGCCCTTGGCAAAGACATGACCGCGGGCAGGCATGATTTCGTGAAAGTGCCCGAAGCCCTTTTCGGCAAGCCCTACTGGCTCTATTACGCGCCCATGCCCGCCACGGGCTGGGCCCTGGGCGTGGCCATTCCGGACGATGAACTCTTCGCGGACCTGCACAACCTCAGCCGCAAGGTGCTCTATATCTCGCTGATCGGTTTCGCCTTGCTCTTCATGGTCATTGTGGGCATTTCCATGACCATTACCCGCCCCATTAAAATTCTGGCCTCAAAAACCAGCGAAATAGCCAGGGGCAACCTGGACGTGGACCTGCCGACCCAAGTGTCCAACGATGAAGTGGGGGATTTGGCGCATTCCTTCGACGGCATGCGCGTTGCGCTCAAGGAGTATATCTCAAACCTTACTGAAACCACGAAAGCCAAAGAGCGCATGGAATCGGAACTCAAGATCGCGCGCAACATCCAGATGAGCTTCCTGCCCAAGCGCTTTCCGCCGTTCCCCGCCATCGCGTCCTTTTCCCTGCATGCGGCCCTGGAACCGGCCTGGGAAGTGGGGGGCGACCTCTACGACTTCTTCCTGCTCGACGACAACCACCTGTTTTTCTCCGTGGGCGACGTCTCTGGCAAAGGAGCGCCCGCCGCGTTGTTCATGGCCGTGACCAAAACCCTGGTCAAAGGCATCGCGGAGCAGGACATGGACCCGGCCGCCATACTCCGGAGCGTCAACACCGAACTTTGCCTGGACAACGAGTCCATGCTCTTTGTGACCATGTTTTGCGGCATTCTGGACTTCACCAGCGGGGAGCTGGCCTTTTCCAACGCCGGACACAATCCGCCCCTGCTCGTGCCCGCGCAAGGCGAACCCTCATGGCTGAAATTGCCCCAGGGCTTTTTCCTGGGCATCATGCCCGACGGCGCATACGAGACCTTTTCCACCCCCCTTGCCCCGGGGGATAAGCTGGTGGTCTTCACCGACGGCGTGACCGAAGCCATGGACGAACAGGAAAAATTCTTTACCGACGCGAAATTGCTGGACGTGGTGGCCCGCAACAGAGACAAGACGGCGGACGCCTTGACCGCCATCGTTATGGACGCCGTACACTCCTTTGCCGGCACGGCTCCCCAGGCCGACGACATTACCGTGCTTATCCTGGAATATCACGGGTAAAGAAGAACGTCGCGGGCTTTCGCGCCCGCACGACGACCAGGGGAGGCCCCTGGACGCCAAAGGAACGACTACATATTTTTTAAACAAATACAGAATGTTATAGCACACTCTTTACTCAAAAAGTCGAATCAATCAATTAAAAATTTAGGAAAGGGGAGCGCGCGGGGGAGGACCCTTCCACAAGGGTTTCCCCCGCGCATAGTTATCTCAATTCAACAGCCGTCAGCGGCAGGGGTGCCGTATTTTTCGAAATAGCCGCGCGGCGTGACCATCCTGCCGTCAACCAGACGGGTGGCGCTGTTGCCCACCACCAGAATGCAGAGCATATCCACGCGCGCCGGGTCCAGGGCGTGCAGGGTGCAGGTCCAATGCTCCTGCTCCTTACGAAAGGCCTGCCGCACCACCCCCACCGGGGTTTCCGGCGCAAGCTCCGCCAGAAGCAGCTCCTTGGCCCTGGGCAACTGCCAATCCCTGCGTTTGGAGCGCGGATTATAGATGCCTATGACGAAATCGGCCCGCGCGGCGAGAGAGAGGCGCGTTTCGATACGCTCCCAGGGCGTGAGCAGATCCGAAAGACTCACCGCCGCGAAATCATGCATCAGGGGCGCTCCCAAAATGGCCGCCGCGGCCATCAAAGCCGGCACTCCCGGCACAATCTCCACATCCAGAACGTGGGCGAGTCCCTTCTCATGCGCAAGCTCCAACACCAGCCCGGCCATGCCGTACACTCCGGCGTCGCCGCTGCTGACCACAACCGTGGGCTCGCCGGACATGGCCGCCGCAATGGCCTGTTCGCACCGCTCCATCTCTTTGGTCATGCCCGTGGCCGTCAGTTTCTTGCCTCGCAACAATTCCGGCGGCAGCAATTCAAGATAGCGCCCGTAGCCGACCACGGTGCGCGCCTGTTCCAGGGCCTGCCTGGCCTGCCCCGTGAGCAGGGCCGCGTCGCCCGGTCCTATGCCCACCACCTTGAGGCGGGCCGATGTTTTTTCCACCATGTACTCCGCTGTTGCAACATCCTGAGATTGAAGGGGAAATGTCTCCGGCAGGCTTAAGAATTTTTTGTAAAAAGGTTCTTAAGGAAACGCTGATTAATTCACTGGATATGCGAGGGGGAAACC
>CAZFCK010000241.1:0-7063 GCA_964517355.1 uncultured Desulfovibrionaceae bacterium
GGTTTGAGTCTTGCGGATATATACAAAATGAAAGTTAAAATGCTCTAGCGCATTTAGACCTTTGAATAAGGCTCACCCCTGAAACAATGTGTATTGTTTCAGGGAAATGCATAAGAACATATCTACGTTTTCAAAGTTAAGATGCTCTAATGTGCTCTATGAATGGAGGGACAAGCCTTCCTGGGCCGCCAGCAACGCTTCCTCCGCCACGGCGTCCATGACCGGACCGTGGTCGTGTCCGCCCAAGTGCGCCACGCCATGAGCCAGCAGCCAGAGGGTGTGGCGGCGAAGATCCTGGCCATAGAGGAACACCTCGCGGCAAACCGTTTGCGGCGCCAGAACCAGCTGCCCCAGGTTGGGCATATCCTCGGGTCCCATGGGTGCGGTCTCTTCCGGGGAATAGGGAAAGCTGAGCACGTTTGTGGGACCGTGGCAGCCCAGATAGGCATGGTTGAGTCTGGCCATGGCGGCGTCGTCCACAAGTTCAAGCTCCAGATGCGCCCCCTGAAATCCCAGCACTTCCGTCATCTGTTGCAAGGCCAGTACGAGTTCGCTTCTGGAGAAGGGCAAGAGGTGCGTGAGGCCTTGTGCTTTTCGCACGTGGATCACTGGATAGGCTCCCGGTGTTCCAGGGATTCAGCGCCTTCATTCTCAAGTTTGCGGGCCGTCCGTTCCGCTGCGGTTTCTGCTTGCGGTTCGGTGGGGGGGCAGATTGTCGGGCTTGCCTTGCCTTGTTGCCGTTCGCGTTGCTGCGAGGGATATTCGATGCGCTGGTGAAAAATGCCGGTAAGGATATGGTGAAAGGCATTGCCCAGCATGTTCAGGTCCTTCAGCGTGAGTTGCGAGTCGTCGAGCTGACCTTCGGTGAATATTTTCCTGGTGATGCCTTGGATATGCCCCTTGATGCGGCTGGGAGTGGGGTCGATGAGCGTGCGGCTCGATGCTTCTATGGCGTCGGCCAGCATGAGGATGCCGGCCTCTTTGCTTTGCGGTTTTGGGCCGGGATAGCGGTAGTCCTCGTCACGGACGGTTTCATCTTTGATTTGCGCCTGCTCCAAAGCCTTATTGTGGAAATAAGCGATCAGGGAAGTGCCGTGGTGCTGTTGCAGAATGCTGGTGATTTCCGGTCCCAATTTGTGCTGGTTGGCGAGTTCCACCCCTTTTTTCACATGGGCTGACAGGATCAGCGCGCTCATGGAGGGGGCAAGTTTGTCATGGGGATTTTTCATGCCGAATTGGTTTTCAATGAAGTACTGCGGATTCTTGAGCTTGCCGATGTCGTGATACAGGGCCGAGACTTTGCACAACAGCGCGTTGGCGCCAATGGCGCGGGCGCCGGCTTCGGCCATGTTGGCCACGATGAGGGAGTGGTGGTAGGTGCCGGGAACGGCCACCATCAATTCCTGCAACAACGGTTGTTCAAGATTCATAAGTTCCATGAGTCGGAAGCGGGAGGTGTAGCCAAGGCCCATTTCCACAATGGGACTCAGAGCCAGAACCACAAGCAGGCTCAGGAGGCCGTTGGCAACGACAAAGACGGCTTCCACGCCCATTTTGGTGAGGCCCTGGAATTGCATGAAATTGACGCCGAGCCAGATCAGGAGCAGGCCGCCGATGAGCGGGAGAACGCTTTTCAACACTTCGGGGCGCGTTTCGGATCGTTTGATAAGCATCATCTGCAACATGCTGCCCAGGAAGAAAAAAATGAAAACGTTCAACCCGGCGCCGATCATCTGGCAGGTGAGAAAACTCAGCAACAGGTAGGCCAGCAGGCAGAGCCGGGGGCTGAGGAACAGGGCAAGCAGCCCTGCCGCACCGGCAACAGGGTAGGAAAAGGGGAACATGTCCGGCGTGACATACGGCAGTTTGTCTGCCACCACGGTATCCATGCCGCACAGAATCCGCGCGAATCCGCCGAAAAGAAAGACCACTGAGCCAATGAGCAGGGCGTCGCGATTGCAGAGCACCTTGAACAAGGGGCCGGTGGGACGCAGAGTCAGGCCCACCATGAAAAGCAGGCCCAGCACAAAAATGCCCACCGGCTTGAAATAATCGAAGCTGTCCCGCTTTTGGGCGTAGAGAGCCTGAAGCTTGAGGTGGGTTTGTCCATCGACGCGTTGCCCGGCACGGACCACCACTTCGCCGCGCTTGATATTGTAGTAGACGGGATCAACAGAAGCTTTGACCTGTTCAATGCGTTTTTGCGTGGCCTCGGGGTTGAGGGCCAGGCTCGGTTCCATAAGAGGTTCCAGAACTTCGAGAAAAGCTTTGCGCGTGCGCCATGATTTACGCAGGTCTTCACGCAGATAATCCTCCAATCTGCGTTTAAGGCCGTTGAGATCCAGAATCTGGTAGGTATCCAGGCGCAGGATTTCGTTGAAATCTGTTTTTGGAGCGGACTGATTCGCTTGTGGAGTGGTTGTCACATTGCGCACGATGATGCCGTTGCTGAACCGTTGCAGCATGCGCGCGTCCAGGACCACGCCATGGCGCATCTGGTCCAGAAGCCATGGGATGATGCGGATGAAGATGATGTCCTTGGACTCGTTGTTGCGCAGGATGGTCAAGGCTTGACGGCTGATATCGGCGTTGAGGTATTCCGCGATCTGCCAGCGGATCTGATCCATCTGGCTCATACGCGCCTTGTCCAACAGGCTGTAGATTTTGACCAGGCGGTCCTCGATTTCTCCAGCCTTTTTCATGTTCAGGTCGAAAATGGGAGGCTGGTTGCGGGCGGCTTCTTCGCGTTTGGCAGCGGTGGAGTCCTTTTCTTCCACAAGCAGGTCTTGGGTGGCGGAGATGTCTTTGGTCGCCACCTGCCCCACGTTGAATACCTGAACCTCGGGTTCAAAACGCAGGGCGGCAAGCAAGCTCAGACAGCAGAGCACCAGCAAAAGAAAAAGCGTGCCTGTACGTGTGCGTTGCGAAAAAGGTTGCACAGAGGCAAGCCGTTTTTTGGAACTGCCGGATTTCCCGGATTTATGCTGCAGATGCATTTTAATCTTGTTGTTCGTCATGTTCATAAGCCTGCACAATCCGTTTCACAAGTGGGTGGCGGATGACGTCTTGCTCATGAAAGTGCACGAACGCCAACCCCTCCACGCCGGTGAGGATGCGCTCGGCCTGAACGAGTCCGGAGCGTTGCTCCGGTGTTTTGTAGTTATCCGGGTGTCTGCGCTGGTTGCGCAAGGGGAGATCTATCTGCGTCACGTCGCCGGTGATGACGGCTCTGGAGCCGAACCCAAGGCGGGTGAGGAGCATTTTCATTTGTTCGGGAGTGGTATTTTGCGCTTCATCCAGGATGATGAAGGAGTCGTTGAGCGTGCGCCCCCGCATGAAGGCCAGCGGCGCCACTTCGATAATGCCGGTTTCCAGCATTTCGCGCACTTTACGGAAATCCATCATATCATGAAGCGCGTCGTAGAGCGGCCTCAGGTAGGGGTTGACCTTCTCCACCATATCGCCCGGTAAAAATCCCAGTTTTTCGCCTGCTTCCACAGCGGGACGGATGAGCACCAGCCTTTTGACCTTTTTTTGCATCAAGTGCGCCAGGGCCATGGCCACGGCCAGGTACGTCTTGCCTGTTCCGGCCGGGCCGATGCCGAAGGTCATCTCGTGCTTACGCATGGCGTCCACGTATTCGCGCTGGCTTAAGGTCTTGGGCGTGATGGAGCGTTTATGGGAGGCGATGAAGACACAATCTTCAAAAAAATGACGCAATTGCGTTCCAGGTTTGCGGGAAAGGGTGCCGAAGGCCTGGGCAACGTCGCTTTTGTATACAGGGTGCCCGTCCTTGATAAGCCCGTATAGCTGCACCAGCAGGTTCGCAACCAGTGAAACCTGTTTTTCGTCCTCGCAACGCAAGGTGAGCACATTGCCGCGCGTCTGGATGTCCACGCCGCTTTTCGCGGAGATGAGTTCAAGGTGCTGGTTGCCCGGGCCGAAAAGATCGCGTGCGAGCATAGCATCGTCGAACTCGAGACTGCGTTCATAGAGTGCGCATTCTGCCATGGTTGCGTTGTTTACCTCTGAGAAATGTTTAGAAAAAAAGAAGAGTGTGCCGGACGATAGCGCCGCGTTCTCTTTGTTACTGTTGCTATCCGGGGATGCAGTGAATGTAACTTATTATAGAGTAACACAATGCACCCGCAACGTATACGCCGTCAACGTCACTCGCGCGAAATATAGTACAAAAAAAAGGAAAGTCAAAGCACTGTACCACCCGTGAGAGAGAAAGTTTGATTTTTCCGGTATGGAATGAAAATGCGGCTGCGTCGGGTCGCAGTGATTGCCTTGTCAATTGTGTGTGATCATTGATTTTTCACCTGATGTCCATCCTGCGATGCGTTCAGGCCGGATTGTCCGCTTTGAGCATGACCGTGTTGACGGCTTGAGTGAGCGCATGGAGTTCCACAGGCTTTGCAATATATGCGTCTCCTCCGGCTTCAAGTATTTTTTCCCGGTCCTCGCTTCCGGCGTATGTGGTCAGGGCGATGATGGGGATATGTTTTTTGTTCGCGCCGGCTTCTCCGTTTCTGATGCGATTTGTGGCCTCCACGCCGTCCATGACGGGCATCTGCATATCCATAACAATCAGATCGCAATCGTTTTCCACAAGATACGCAAGCACCTCTTTGCCGTTGTGCACGGCGGCGATCTGGCACCCCGCATCTTCCAGGATCTTTTTGATAGACAACAGGCAGATTGCGTCAGGTTCCGCGATAAGCGCTTTGATGGTCCCGTGGGTGCTTGCGGGCATAGCGTCTTTTACCGCCGGGATCGATTTGTCTTCAGGGAGCGTAAAGGGGAGCGTAAGGTACATGGTCGTTCCGCCGCCCTCGGTGTCGCCAATGGCGATTTCTCCATCCATCAGCTTCACCAGCTTGCGCACGATTGAAAGACCTAATCCCGCGCCTTGAAAGCGGCGGGAAAACGTTCCCTCGACCTGGGAGAAAGGTTCGAAAATGTCTTTGAGTCGTTCGTCCGGTATGCCGATGCCCGTATCGCTTACCGTGAAGAGTACGTGCAGGCGGTTTCCAAAAGGGGGGCTCAAGGGGGAGACCGTGATGGTCACTCGACCCTTTTCAGTAAATTTGACCGCGTTGCCGACCAGATTGAACAATATTTGCCGCAGACGGGCCGCATCCCCGATCAATTTTCGCGGGAGACGGTCGTCGTCAACGAATTCAAGCTTCAAGCCTTTTTCCAGCACGAGGGGCATGAATGTATCCAGGATCGAGGTCTTTTGCTCCGCTAATTGAAATTCGTTTTCCTCAAGCCGCAGTTTTCCGGCCTCTATCCGCGAGAGGTCGAGGATGTCGGAGAGCAGACGGGTCAAGCGTTTGGAGGACGTGACAGCGTAGTGAATGTACTCTTTTTGCTCCTCGTCGGCGGCCGTGGTTTGCAATAACTGGAGCATGCCGAGGATGCCGTTGAGCGGAGTGCGTATTTCGTGACTCATGTTGGCCAAAAATTCAGATTTGGCGCGGTTGGCGGATTCCGCTTGTTCTTTGGCCTGAATAAGGTCCTCTTCACGTTTGAGGGATGTGATGTCCTGCACTATGCCGGTGGAGCGGACGATGACCCCCGAGGCATCGCGTTCATGCATGCACTTTTCAAATACGTAGCGCGATTCTCCGGTGTCTTGCCGGATGATCCTGTGCTCGATTTCGTACCCGTCCAGCCCTTCCTGCAAAGAGCGGGTATAGGCCCTGTCCACCGCGCGGCGGTCCTCAGGGTGAATGCACTGCAGAAAAAGTTCATACGACGCCGCAGAGGGCTGGGGAGTCAAACCGAACATGCGGAAAACCTGATCCGACCATCTCAAGCGGTTAGTCGCAAGATCCAGCACCCAGCTCCCAATTTGACCTATCTCCTGTGATTTCACAAGGATGGCCTCGCTGTTCTTCAGGGCCTCCTCCAGGCGTTTGCGCAGCACGATCTCATGGGTCACGTCGGCCAGAAATTCGAGATTCTTGCAATCCTCTTCGGTATAATCCGCCGGCTTGTTTCCAACGCCTACGATGGCCACAATTTTACCTTTACGCCAGACCGGTACCACCAACTCCCTGATCACTTCGGCATGCCCCACAGGTAAGCCCTTTTTATGGGGCAACGAAGCATAATCGTTATGGATAACCGGTTTGCCTTCGCGAATGCAGTCGACCCAGACCCCTGCCTTGTCTATATGATAATGCAGATCCCGGCCTTCCGCTTTGCAGTGATGATTCAATGTTTCAGTGGACCACTGCTGTAAAGACAGAGTTTTTTGGTCGGCTTCGACAAAATGGTAAAAGCCCAACGGGCTGTTGAGGAATGCGCCGATTTCATCCAGTGATTTCTTCAGAAGGGCGTAGAGGTCATGGCCGGCAGCATAGTCAATGAGGTTGAGACGCATGTTGCTGACTTTTTCCGCCAGCGTACGCTCAGAAAGCTCCAACGTTACCTTGGCGACCCTCTCCAGTTTTCCGTCCGGAGAGTAAACGGGATGGCTTGTGATGAACCAGCGCCTGCCGTCGGGAGTGGTCATCTCGCTCTCTTGCCTCTCCCCCGTGATTAAGGTCCGCCGAACGGGACATTCATCGCAGGGCCGGTCCTTTCCGTGCCACGCTTCGTAGCAATGCTTTCCGGTGATATCCTGCGGCGTTTTCCCCATCCATTGACCGGCCGCCTTGTTGACCCATTGAACGCGCAGCTCGGTATCCAGGCACGCGACAACGTAACCGATCGAGTTTAAGAGAGTGTTTTCCATATTGTTGAGCTTCGTGTCTGCGTTCATTTTTCAATGCGCCCCTGAATGAAAATGATGCATTATGAACTGTACATGAATCCGTCACATCTCGTAACTCTTCCGTGGGTTAGTCAATTGGAGGGGCTATGATGCTATTGCGTATGATTGCGTGGATAATGGCTGCTTGTATTTTGGAGCATATGTCAGCACTGCATCTCCCGCATGATTTTGGCTTCAGTACGTCATGCTGTTGCAAAGTACAAATAAATTAATATATTGATGTGGTTATTTCCTTTACTCCGAAAGTGCCTTCGGGGGGAAACCTTTCTGTAG
>CAZFCK010000242.1:0-7020 GCA_964517355.1 uncultured Desulfovibrionaceae bacterium
AAACAATTTCCAATTGTTCCAGGGAAATGCATAAGAGCATCTAGCGCTTTTCAAACGTGAGATGCTCTAGGACCGGTGAGGGAAAGCCCGGACATCAAGTAAAACGGTTCACCACAGAGGAGGACGCCAATGGGAATTAAGCTCGCTTCACAGCCGCTTATGGACAGCGCCGTCGAGGCTTCCGGTCTTGACGATTTCGGGGGGCGCACCTTTGAGCCCGGACTCGAAGCGCTCATCGAGTCTTTAAACAACGATCTGGATCTGGCCGAAGGCGTTGCCGGATTTTTCCAGCAGGTGATCACCCAGATCTTCATCAACCGGCTGCAGGTTACCCAGTTGACGAAAGAGCACCCGGAAATCCTGGATGAGGAAATCGAAGCCCCGATTTTTATCGTGGGACTGCCCAGAAGCGCCACCACAATTACCCAAACCTTGATGGCCCATGACCCGTTGTCCCGGTTTCTGAGAAATTATGAAAGCACGGGCGCTGTCTGCCCTCCCCCCGGTTTGATGCCCACGATGCCGGACCCCCGAATTCAGGCGGGATACGAAGTCATGGAGAGACTGTTCTCCTTGGGGCCTGAACTGAGAGGGATAAACGGGATAAACTTCATGGCGCAGGGCACCGCGGAGTGTCAGAACCTCATGGCGCATGAATTCGTGCATATCGGCTGGAGTTGCGGGTCAAGCCTCTTCGGCCACGGGGATTGGGTGGGAGAATGCGACATGACCGTTGCCTATGCCTGGCACAAACGTCTGCTTCAGATGTTCCAGTGGACCATGCCCAACGAGCGCTGGGTGCTCAAGGCGCCCATGCACCTGTTTGGTCTGGAAACCCTTTTGGCGACCTATCCTGACGCCAGAATCGTGTTTACCCATCGTGACCCCTTTGAAGCCATGGTTTCCGGGGTCAGCATGATGTGTCACTGGACCAGGCTCACCACCGGTCAGGCGGACATCCCGGCCATAGCCGAATGGTACCCCGCCCTTTGGGCCAAGGCGTTGCAAAAGGCCATGGCCGCCCGGGACCATTTGCGGGATGCGCAGATTTTCGATGTTTTCCACAAAGACCTGACCCAGGACCCAGTGGGATCGATGGAAAAGATATACGAACACTTTGCTATCCCCTTCAGCCGGACGACCCAAAAAAGGATGCGGATTTGGCTGCGGGACAACCCCCGTTCCTCATTCGGCAAGCACCTCTGCAATGCCGCGGAACTGGGAATGGAGCCGAATCGTGAATATGAACGATTCAGCTTTTATATCGACCGGTTTGATTTATCATGAAGAAGGAAGATGCGAGAGGGGAAACCCTTTGAAAAGGGTTTCCCCTCTCGCGCTCTCCCCTTCCAATACTTCATATTTTGAAAATCTCGAATGATAACAGCAAATTTCGATGCTTTTTGTTGAAAAATGGTATGAAACAGTCGTTTCCCCGGCGTCCAGGGGTTTCCCCTGGTCGTCGTGCGGGCGCGAAATCCAGCGACTTTATTCCTTTTTTCTCAACCGGTTCCAAGCCCGGGTGCCCAACAGCGTCCGGGGCCAGGCATCCAGCATTCGCAAAAACAGATCATAGGGCACCGCGTAGCTGAATTCATGTTTTTTCATATACTTAATACAATTAATGTCAAATCCGCCGATAACCGCTCGTGTTTCTCCCCGCTGCCCGAACTTCCGGGGCCAGGTAACCAGGGCGGCGCACCCCATGCCGAAGGGTATCGCAACGGCTTGAGGATTCCGGGTCAGAAACACGGTGAGGGCGTTCAGTCCGATCATACTGTTTCTGGTGGGAAACAACAGGACGATTTCCGGGGTCTGCCCGGAATCGAACAAGTCCAGAGGCTGGACGACCAGCACATTGCCCCCCGCCTCAGGCGGATTGAGCCCGTCGTAGAATAGTTTTCCGGTCTCCGGCGAGTCCATATACCGCTCCCCCTCCATTTGCCCGGGAATGCCCGTGGAGACCAGGGCCGGCTCAAACGGCTCGTAATATGATTTGAAGCCCATGGAAAAGGCCCCGCCCAGGCATCCGTAGCGCTCCCGGTCAAAAAAAGCCGGACAGTTTTTCCTGCGGGCATAGCTTACCTTCGACAGCATACATGAACTCCAATCCACTCCATGATCCATTCCCGGAGTCAATTGGTCCAAAGAGGTCTGGCATTTGGGCGAGACCCCTGATTCAGGCGTCTGATCCGTATAAAACAGGCCCATGGGACCTTCGGTGAGGCCAAGGACATCAAGAAAAGCGTCTATCTTTCGGATCATGATTTTTACTCCTTGCAACATGGCGCGGCTGTTGGAGCATTTCAAACGATCAATGCTCTAGGACGAGAAGAGGAAAATGGCAATAAACGCACATAAAATGCCCAGACCTTCTTTCAGGGTGATGGGCTCTTTGAGCAACAGATATCCCAGCGCGACGGTTATCAGGGGCGACAACGCGGTGAACATGGACACCACGGAGACCTTGCCCGACTTGACCGCGAACAAAAATCCCAAGGCCCCGGCAATCCCGAGCATCCCGGTGGCAAGGGCCAGGCAGACCCCCCTGGCGTCAACCTCCGGCCGGAAATTCAGGATTGCAAGCACAACTCCCCCCATGACCAACGCGCCCAGGCTCTCATATACCACGGCGCTCATGGGACTGATGTACCTGGTGGTCAGTTTGGGGACAAATGCCCAGACCCCCCAGCAGATCAGGGTGACGAACGCAGGCAGCAACCAGGATCTCATAGAGGTTCTCCTTTGTTACGATTGAACAAGCGATCGCATTCAGGCGCACCTTATCCCCCCACCGTCCCAAAAACGTCCCGGCAACGGGACGGGACGGACTGCGGATTTGAAATAGTCAAACTCGTATGTTTGGTTTACCAAAAAGATCAGGAGAACAAGTCTCGATGCTCACATGTCAGTTTTTGGGCAGCCCATGTTTTTACATCAATGGCCGGCCTGTCTGGCCGGGCCGCCGGAAAGCGGTCGCCCTGGCCGCCTTTCTTGCATTGAACGGAAAAGCCGTATCCAGAGAACGGCTGGCAGACTTGTTTTGGCCTGACTACGACCGGGAAAGCGCCAGGGCCTCGCTGCGCAGGACTCTGTCCGCCATGGGCAATGTTCTGGGAAAATTCTGGTTTGCCGCGGACAGGGAAGCTGTCCGCTTTATCCCCCACGAACACGTTCAAATTGATGTAATACGGTTTCAAGCCTTGGCATCCGGGGATACGGCCAGGCCGGACACTCTGGAGCAGGCCGCCCGGATCTACGGCGGTCCTTTTTTATCCGGATTCAGCCTCAACGACGCGCCCGAATTCGACGACTGGCAGTTTGCCCGGAAAGAGGCCTTGGAGCGGAAATTCATTTCCGTTCTCGAATCTCTCACGAGGATTTACGACAGCTTGGGCAATAACGCCAAAGCCATTGAATACGCCTCGGCCTGGGCGGACCTGGACCCGCTCGACGAATCCGCGCACAGGCGCCTGATCCGGCTGTATGACCGCACCGGCCAAATGGGCCTGGCCCGCCACCAATACGAACGATGCAAACGGGCGCTCGATTCGGAACTGGGCATCCCCCCGGCCCCGGAAACCGCGAGCCTTGCCCGCCGGGTCCTCAGCCCGGGTGATTTTTCCACCGACAACAGACGCCGCCCCCAATGCGGCCTCCCGGTTCAATCCGGCCCCTTCATCGGCCGGCGCCGGGAACTAGAGGAGATTGCAACCCGTCTGGCCCTGGGCACCACCAGGTTGCTGACCCTCACAGGCCCCGGGGGCATCGGAAAAACCCGGCTATCCGTGGAAGCGGCCGCCGCGCTGAAACATCCTTTTCCCATGGGTGTTTATTTTATTCCCCTTGCGGACGTGCCTTCCGTGGACGCATTGGTCGTTTCCCTGTCTGGGATTCTCGGCCTCAGGGCCGATCACGGCCGAGATGTCCAAAACCAGGTGATGGAATTTTTAGGCCCGCGCAAAATCCTGCTTGTCCTGGACAACCTCGATCATCTGCCCGAGGCCAGGGAGCTGATATCCCAACTGCTGGACAATGCCGGGCAATTGAGAATACTTGCCACCAGCAGGTCAAGGTTGGGGCTCGACAGGGAGCATCTGCTCCCCTTGTCCGGCCTGCCCTATCTCCGCGAGGCGCCGGGAGGGGGTAAAGACCTGCTCCAGGCCGCCGGCGATACGGACGGCGTGGCGTTGTTTCTGTCCGCAGTCCGCAAGGTAAAGCCGGATTTCAAACTGGATGCGGATAATGTCGGCGACATCATCCGCATTTGCAGGCTGACCTCGGGAATTCCCCTGGCCCTGATTATCGCCGGAGGGTGGGGGGATGTGTTTTCCCCGAGGGACATCGGGGATGAAATCGAAACGGGCATTGATTTCCTGCGGTCCGATCATCCGGACGTGCCCCCCGGCCACAGGAGTATGCGGACGGTGTTCGACACCTCCTGGAACAGCCTGGAACCGGAGGAACAAGATGTTTTTATGCGGCTTTCAGTGTTCAGGGGGCTGTTTACCCGGCAGGCCGCGGCCGCCGTCGCCGTCGCCGGAAAGCCGGGAAAAGAGGAGACCGGCCGCATCCTGGCGGCACTGGTCAGGAAATCCCTTGTCAGGGCCGGTCCCGAATCCGGGACTTTTGAGATCCACTCCCTGCTCATTCAGTATGCCGGGGGAAAACTGCTCCTTTCCGGCGCGATGGAGAAGACCCTGGACCGCCATGAGCACTATTACCTGGACATGGCCCGGCTCAGCGAAAAAGAGCTGATCGGGCGCCGGATGATGGCCTGCCGTACCGATATGGACACCGCCTTCGCCAACATTGAACAGGCCTGGCGCCGGGCTGCGAGCAGGGGCGCCATGGACATGGTTTCCCGCTCCGCCACAGGACTTTACATATATTTCGACATGCATACCAGGTACCTCGAGGGAGAGCGTTTTTTCCGGGCCGCAATGGAATCGACCTCCCGCCCAGGTTCATCATTCAAACCGGAATCAGCGCCGATCCTGCTGTGCTGGTTCGATATGCAGGGCCAGAGCGCAAACGCGCCCCCATCCTTCCGGGATATGCAATCGTTCGCCCATGAATGGCTGAGATGGGCCGTTAAGTCCGCCGATCGCCTGAACCGAGCGCACGCCCTCCTGCTCATGGGCACGATAGCCCACCGCCAAAAAAGATACGACCGCGCCGTCCGGCTGTATCAGTTGAGTCTCGCCCAGGCCCCTGACGTCGAACAGGCGTTCTGGGTCACCATGCGCATCGGGCTGTGCAGGCGGGCGCAGGGATTGATGGAGCAGGCGCTCCGTCATTTCAAAAAGAGCCTCAAAATCGGCAGAAACCTGGGCGATAGCGTAAAAATCGCTTGGTCCCTGGGCAATGTGGGCTCCGCCCACCTGTGCCTCGGAAATTTGGACGTGGCGAATTCCCTGCTCATGTCGGCGAAAGACGATTTCGAGCGAATCAGGGCGTCAAAGGGAGTGTTGGCCTGCCTGGAAGAGTTGAGCCTGATCGCGTTGTTCAACGGGGCGTTCGACCGGGCCTTCCTGCTGGCGGATCGGGCCGTTTGCCTGGCGGATGACGCCGGCCTTGATCATTGTTTTCATCAACGCGCGACGGCCCTCAAGGGGATGGCCTCGCTCATGGGCGGCGATCCCGACCAAGGCCGGATGTGTTTTCAGACCATTGAAAAAGCGGGGCTTCCCGGGTTTACCGCTTGTTTGGGAATGAGCTTCATCGCGGCCCTCAACCGGAATCCGGCTAGGGCCGGCTTTTATGAAAAGGCCGCCCGGAATGTTGTGGAATCAGTGCATAAACCGCAATTCACCGCGCTGCTGGACCTGGCCCAAGCCGCTGTTTTCTTTCAGGATGGAGACACGGCGTCGGCCGCAACAAGTCTTGAAAGGGCCGTTGGGCATCCCCTTTGCCCCAAGAATCTTGTAAACGCCTGGGACTTCGCCCGCAACCTTGCGTTCCAAATCCGGTCAGCCGCAACGCCCCCGTAAATGACGGTCCCCTCCGAACGGCGTTTGTTTATTCCAGGGCATGTCAACGTTGAAACCGGATCAAAACAACCAGAGATGATCAAGCTCGTCGCCGTGGCGTCCTTCGGTTTTGCGTTCGCGCATGACTCTGGCCGGGATGCCGGCGACAACGGTGTTTTCGGGCACATCGTGGGTGACCAGTGCGTGGGAGGCCACAATGGCCTCGCGGCCGATGGTGATGCCGGGCATGATGGTCACGTGGCTGTATATCTTGGCGTAATCATGCACCACCACCGGGGCGTAGCTGCGCTCGATGTGCGAGGCCTCGGAATGCGAGTGCGTGAAGATGCAGACGTTCTCGGCCAGGGCTACGTAATGGCCAAGACTGACCCCTCCCTTGCTGTCGATAAACACGCCGCGGTTGAAGAAAACGTTGTCCCCAAGCTCTATGAATTGGGCGAAGTTGAAGCGCACGTTTTCCTCGGCGATGAACGCCTTGCCGCAGTGTTTGAACATGTTCCGCGCGAGCAACCGGCGGAAGGGAATGGAAAAGGGAACCAGCAGGCTTAGCGGCAGCCTGTCGAAAGCGTCCCAGAGGAAATGCAGATGCCGTTGCTCGGGCGTGAAGGGAGTTTCATGCCCCTTGGGCAGGGTTTCACTGTAGAGCTTCCCTTGCGCCAGCATGGCCGCGTCGAGGCCTTCGCCTCCCAGGAGGCCATAAATGCGCACAGCGACCGCGGGGTCGCCACATTGAGGCAGCAGTGCTTCAATTTCGGCCAGCTTATTCTCAAAAATCGTGCTCATGGCGACGTTCCTCCGGGCAGCGCAGCCCTGCTTCCTGTGGAAGCCGTTTGCGGTTTTCCTTACAGCCTCTTCCCCAACAGTGACGGGATTGCTCCTTTTCAAGATCTGTCCGGTTCTCCGACATATATATACCCTTATTGACGGGGCGAGGCCATCCCACCGGGGTGGAGCATATCAACCACGAATTGCGGGCTAGCGCATTTTCGCCTTGAAACAAGGCTCTCCCCTGAAACA
This sequence comes from uncultured Desulfovibrionaceae bacterium, assembly GCA_964517355.1. Lineage (GTDB taxonomy): Bacteria > Desulfobacterota > Desulfovibrionia > Desulfovibrionales > Desulfovibrionaceae > CAZFCK01. The sequence goes on from CAZFCK010000242.1 coordinate 7,011, forward strand.
ATTTCCAATT
>CAZFCK010000243.1:0-6977 GCA_964517355.1 uncultured Desulfovibrionaceae bacterium
TCCAGGGAAATGCATAAGAGCATCTAGCGCTTTTCAAGCGTGAGATGCTCTAGCATCCTATTGCAGGATGATCACAAACATCACGCCGTCGTTTTCGGTGAAAATGCGTTTGATGTTCTGACTGATGCGCTCGTTGTTGAAGTAGTAGTCGTAATAATTGGAAGAATTCAAAACAGTGAGTAATTGGGCGAGCCCGCGTTTGTCTTCATAGCGGTAGAAAATATTCTGGTCGTTGAAATGCCCCGGCCATTGTCCTTTTGCGAAGCTGTTTTTGTATCCGTCTTTTTTAAGCTTTTCGACAACTTCTTGATCTTTGTTCTCTGATTTTATCCAGTATACCCATACTCCGTCTTCCAGAGAGGAAACGGTCGCCGCAGGTTGCTGCGTGGCGTTTTGCTCCAGGTCTGCAAGAGCGGCGGCGTTCTGGCCGGGGGCGGCGTCAGTGGCGTTGGCGGTCGCTGTATCTGCCCCTTGTCCTTCCTCGCCTGCCGGGGTGTCCTGCTGGCCTGGAGCGGATTCCGTACCGGAAGAGAGTTCCATTACTTCTTCCTGAGCTGCTGGTTCGGGAAGTCGCGTGGCATTATCCTGGGCTTCGGCTGTCTGCACCGCTTCTTGGATGGGTTGAACTTGCTCGTCCGTGGCATTGCCTTGAACTGCAGCATCAGATTCAAGGGCTTCGGGAGCGCTCGACGTTGGTTCCGCGTCGTTGGTGAAAAGGACGACATTTTCCTCCCGATCTTGTGGCTCCTGTGCGGAAGGCTCCGCCGCGGACTCAGAGGAGATGCCCGAAGACGGCGACGTTTCGGACCGCTCTGCGGGAAGTGGTTTGCTTTCTGGAGTCGCTAAGGTTGCATTGTCGGCGGTGATGGATAGCGATGGTAATTCCTTAAGAAGGTCTGGGGCTTTTTTCTCTATGATTTCGGAGAGCTGCTGTAGCGACCCTCCGAAGATGCCGAAGTATGCGGCGGTGCCGCCCACAATGACGAGCAATAAGATACTGAGGATTGGAAACCTGCGGCTGCGCCTGGAGGTGGAAGGAGGGAGATCAAGATCCTTCCCATTCATTTTTCGAGCACATTCACGGCAATAAACGTTTGGGGAATCGATCTTTTTACCACATCTGACGCAAGGAATCTTCATACTAACACCTGATGCGTTGCTTTTTTTTAATATTTTTTAACTTGTATTATAAAAATGGTCAAAATTAAAGAGATAGTTCGTTAAGGCAGTTGCTCATAATTTTGATTTGAGAACCAGATCCGTTATGGGCCCCCGGGATTTGTCGCCCTTGAGCACCATATGGGCGTAGTTACTGAATCCTTTGAACTTTCGTACAACCCAGTTGAGTCCGTTGTTGGACTGGCTCAGGTAGGGATTGTCCACCTGGCTGGTGTCTCCAAGGCAAAAACATTTCACGCCTTCGCCCATGCGCGTGAGAAGCGCTCTTACCTCGGTGCGTGAAAGATTTTGTGTTTCATCGATAATGACAACGGCGTTTTCGATGTTCATGCCGCGAATATAGGTAAGGGGCAGTATCTCGAACTTTTTCGGGTTATAGCGTGGTATTTCCTCTTGGGGATTGGCGAAAAGTTTGTTTGCCGGGCGCTGGCTGTGCAGTTTTATAAGCAAGTCGTGAATATACTTTACGTAGGGCTCCATTTTTTCTTTCACGTCTCCGGGAAGGAATCCAAGCTTTGGACCGAGCTCTATGGTTGGTTTGACGACAAACACTTTATCGTACAACCTTTTTTCCAGCACGAGATACAGGGCCGTGGCCAGCGCCAGATACGTTTTGCCGAAACCGGCTTCGCTTTGCAATGAAACCAAGTCCATGGCCGGATGCTGCATGAGGAACAACGCCAGGTTCTGATAGGCGGTTCGCGGCTTGACACCCCAGATGTTGAGGGTGAAACTGATGGTCTCAGGGCCGTCCGGCCCGAAAAAGACAGGCCGGCCTTCATCCCAGATAAAACTGTTGGCGATGGGATCCTGACCGTTTTCCATGAAGCCGGTATAGAGTTGGGATTCCGACTCAAACGGTTTGGAATCCTTGAATTCTTCACAGGAAATGTTGGCCAGCTTGGCTTGCAGTTGCAGGATGCGATCGTTGGTGACCAGGATAGGGTTCTCAATTTCCTTGGAATCTTGAATTTCCTTGAGGATATAGTTGTCCACAATTTCCTGGGTGAACGGAGAGACGCTGGCGTCGTTTTGGATGAAGTGAATGCTGTCTTTATGCTCAAGCAACACGTCCACAACTTTTGATACGATATGGCGGACACGGTTGTTGGTTTTGAGTTGGTTTAATTCGATGAGGACATGGTAGGGAATATAGATATTATTATCTTCGCCATTGCGGAGTGTGAGAATGCTAAGTGGGTTTTCAATAAGAACGTTTGTGTCGAGGATGTAGTTCTTTCTCGTGTGGGTCATATGTGATAACGCCTTTTTTTCCGGCAAATTGTTAGCGTGACGGGCTGGTTTTAGGCGTCCTGCCAGCCCATGAAGCCGGGCATGAAGATGGAGTGTACCGGCTTTGTCCTTTTCCGTAAACCCGATGTTGTGTTGTGAAAAATGGAAATCTGTGGAAAATAATTGTGGATTTTATTTTTAATATACTATAAATAAAGATAAAATTTGAATTATAATCCCTGTTGAAGATCGTGATGGATGCGTCGGGACCGTGCCAGGGGTTCTTTTCGAAAAAGGACGCATCCGGCGGTTGATTCAGGCGGGACATAATCTGTCGCCGTGCCTTGCAGTGGAGGGAGACACGCGCTTGTTTGGAAATTAGCAAGAAAGCGGAATCCTTATCGATGGAGTTATGTTTATCGCAAATTAGTCATGGCTTTTTACAAAAGGATGACGTGTAAAAGGAGAATGGATGACGCCGTCATGGCGGCCTATTCTGCCCTGTTTTGGTGTCGCACACAGTGTTTGCCCCACACGCTGGGTTCTGGTATGTGACGCCTCACCGCGCAACGCAAACCGATTATTAGTGGAGAAACTCTATGGCTAAGAAAAGCGCTCCCAGTCCCCAGGAAATGCGGCTGGAGGCCCTGAACACCGCGCTGACCACCATTGAGCGCAAATATGGGCAGGGTTCCGTCATGCGGCTTTCTGACGATGCGCATGTGCATGTACCTGTGATTCCTACGGGTTCCATCGGTCTGGATTTGGCTTTAGGCATAGGCGGTATTCCCAGGGGGCGCGTGTCCGAGATCTATGGCCCGGAGTCCTCGGGAAAAACCACGCTTGCCCTGCATATCATCGCCGAGGCGCAACGTCGCGGCGGTACGGCCGCTTTTGTGGATGCCGAGCACGCCCTGGACGTGAATTACGCGCGGCGCTTGGGCGTGAAAACCGACGAGCTGCTCATTTCGCAGCCGGATTATGGCGAACAGGCGCTTGATATCGCGGACATGCTGGTGCGTTCCGGCGCTGTGGACATTGTGGTGGTGGATTCCGTGGCCGCGCTTATCCCCCAAGCCGAATTGGAGGGCAATATGGGGGAGACGCAAGTTGGGGGGCAGGCCCGTTTGATGTCCCACGCCATGCGGAAATTGACCGGCACCATCCACAAATCCCAGACCAGCGTGGTTTTCATCAACCAAATCCGTATGAAGATCGGCATGATGGGGTATGGAAACCCGGAAACCACCACAGGTGGTCACGCGCTTAAGTTTTATTGTTCCGTGCGCTTGGATATCCGCAGAATTCAATCCTTGAAAGACAAGGAAGAGGCGTATGGTTCCAGGGTGCGGGTAAAAGTGGTGAAAAACAAAGTCGCTCCTCCGTTTCGGGAGGCCTTGTTCGACATCCTCTATGGAACGGGCATTTCCCGCGAAGGAGAATTGCTGGATATGGGCGTGGACGCCGGTATCGTGGATAAAAGCGGTTCCTGGTTCGCTTTCGGTTCCGAACGCTTAGGCCAGGGGCGTGAAAATGTTCGCGCGTTTTTGCAAGAGAATACGGAACTGCGGCAGCAGATTGAAGACAAGCTTCTTGAGCATTTGGGCATGGGCGGCGCAATGCCGCGCACGGCGTCCGCTGACGATGAGACTGAAGAATCACTGGAGTAAGGTTGCTTCTTACATTGGGCGACAAGCGTTCGTGCGGCATTGCCGACGGCTTGCTATCCTTCTATAACCACCATTGGAACATGTATCGCTGGAAAAGGTTCGCGTCGGCACAAGCCGGGCCCCTGTTCAGGAACAATTATGGAGAGTTGCGTGATAACCGCTAACGAAATTCGACAGCGCTTTATTGAATATTTCAAAGATAAGGGCCACATGCCTGTGGATTCATCTCCTCTTGTGCCCAAAGACGACCCCACCTTGCTCTTTACCAACGCCGGAATGGTGCAGTTTAAAAAAACGTTTTTGGGTCAAGAAAAAAGAGAATATTCGCGTGCGGTCACATCGCAAAAATGTTTGCGGGTGGGCGGCAAGCACAATGACCTGGAAAACGTGGGACGCACCGCCCGGCATCATACCTTCTTTGAAATGTTGGGGAACTTTTCTTTTGGCGACTATTTTAAGGAAGACGCCATAGCGTATGCCTGGGATCTGCTGACCAACGTTTTCCGCTTGCCCAAGGAAAAGCTGTTCGCCACGGTGTACCTTGATGACGACGAGGCCGCGACCTTGTGGAAAAAAATCGCCGGGCTGCCCGATGACCGGATTTTCCGTCTGGGAGTCAAGGATAATTTTTGGTCCATGGGCGAAACAGGACCCTGCGGCCCCTGCTCGGAAGTGCTCATCGATCAGGGGGAGCACATGCGGTGCGGTCCGGACTGCGGTATCGGCTCCTGTGACTGCGACCGGTTCCTGGAAATATGGAACCTGGTGTTCATGCAGTATGATCAAATCACACCCGACAGGCGCGAGAATCTCCCCAGGCCGAGCATCGACACCGGCATGGGGCTCGAACGTATCGCCGCCGTGTGCCAGGGCGTGTATTCCAATTATGATATCGATCTGTTTCGCAGGATCATTGATTTCTCAGCCGACAAGGCCGGCATCCGCTACAAGGCGGGCGACGAGGATCAGGACACCGCACTGCGCGTCATAGCCGACCATAGCCGGGCCATGGCCTTTATGGTGGCCGACGGCATTTTACCCTCCAACGAGGGGCGCGGCTATGTGCTGCGCCGCTTGATCCGCCGCGCTTACCGCTTCGGCCGCCTCATCGGCCTGGTGGATCCGTTTCTTTTCGATGTCGCACGGCAAGTCGTGGGCCACATGGGAGACGCCTTCCCGGAAATCGTTGCAAGCCGGGACTTCATGACGCGGGTCGTGCGCGAAGAGGAAAATCGCTTTTCGCAAACCCTGGATAAGGGGCTCGCCATTCTCGAAGAGGAAATGGAGAAACTGCGCGCGGATAACGAGGCCGTGATTTCCGGGGAGTTTGCCTTCAAACTCTACGACACGTATGGCTTCCCTATAGATATTGTTAAAGATATCGCCGAGAAACGCGGACTCGACGTTGATGAGGCGCATTACGACAAGTTTATGGCCGAGCAAAAGGAACGGGCCAAGGCCGCCTGGAAAGGCTCCGGAGCGATCGATCTCTCCAGCAGGTTCCGCGTGCTGACAGAGGAAGGCGTGCGCTCCACGTTCGTGGGGTACGATCAGTTGCGGTCCGAAAGCTCCCTTGTGGCCCTGCTCGATGCGGAGGCGCAGCCTGTGGAACGCCTGGCGACCGGGGAAAAGGGGTTCGCCGTCTGCAAGGAATCGCCGTTTTATGGTGAATCAGGCGGCCAGATGGGTGATACGGGGCGCCTCAGCACCGACACGGGGAGGGCAAGCGTCGAACCGTGCCTCAAGCCCTCGCCGGATTTACTGGTCCATCCAGTTGAAGTGGAACAAGGCGCTATAGAGGCGGGCCAGCAGGCGGTGCTCGAAGTGGAAGAAGGGGCGCGTATTGATGCGGCGCGCAACCATACCGCCACGCATCTGCTGCACGCCGCGCTGCGCAAGGCGCTCGGCGAACACGTGAAGCAGGCCGGTTCCCTTGTGGGGCCGGGACGTTTGCGTTTCGACTTCACCCACATCAGCGCCATGAGCCCCAACGAGCTGGAGGCTGTAGAAGATCACGTCAATCGCGCCGTTCTCGCGGATCTGCCGGTTCAATCCACGGTTATGTCCATTGAGCAGGCGAAAGGCAAAGGCGCCATGGCGCTTTTCGGCGAGAAATACGGCGACGAGGTGCGCGTGGTGGAGATTCCCGGAACCTCCCTGGAATTGTGCGGCGGAACGCACCTCATGCGCACCGGCCAGACAGGTCCGTTTATTATTTTATCCGAAAGCGGCGTCGCCGCAGGCGTGCGCCGCATCGAAGCCGCCACCGGACTGCATGCGTTGCTGGCCATGAGAGAACAACGCAAACAGATACAACAGATATCCGATCTGTTCAAATCCCAGGGCGGAGACGTGGTCGAAAAGGTCGTGTCTCTGCAAAACGAGGCCAAGAACCTGGGCAAAGAGTTGGAGCGCATGGCCGCAAAACTGGCGTCGAGTTCAGGCGGTAATATTATGGACCAGGCGCGCGACGTGGGGGGCGTCAAGGTCTTGGCCGCCAAGGTGGATGCCCCGAATGTGAAAGCCTTGCGGGATCTCATGGATGACGTGCGTTCGAAATTGCCCTCAGGCGTGGCTTGCCTGGCCGCGGAAGCGGGGGGCAAAGTGCCCCTGATCCTTTATGTGAGCAAAGACCTGCATGATCGTTTCACCGCTCCGGATCTGATCAAGGATGTGGCGGCGGAAGTGGGCGGTAGCGGCGGCGGGCGTCCCGATCTTGCCCAGGCCGGAGGCACGGACCCCAAAGGCCTGGAAAAGGCCTTTGCGAAATTGCATGCGTTGGTGCAACGGTAGTACTATTCTTTTTTAGGGAAGCACTGATTAAAGACTTATTAGGTTTATCCGGGGGGAAACCTTTCTGGAGAAAGGTTCTCCCCCCGGACCCCCCTTCCAAAG
>CAZFCK010000244.1:0-6918 GCA_964517355.1 uncultured Desulfovibrionaceae bacterium
TTACGGATGGCGACAGCAACGCTAAGGGTTTCCCCCTCGCATATCCAGTGAATTATTCAGCGTTTCCTAAGAAATACGGCCTGGGAAAAAAGCAAAAGTGTGTCACTTGCGCCAGAATTCAGGCACCAGAAGAATAATGACGGTATAAATTTCGAGCCGCCCCAGAATCATGCAGAAAAGCAGCACCCATTTTCCCAGAACCGGTATATGCGCATAATTCTCTGCAGGCCCCACAGTGCCCAGACCGGGGCCGATGTTGCCTATGCATGCCGCCACTGAGGCGAAAGCCGTTAGAACATCCACGCCCAACGCGCTCATAACAAGCGAGGCAAGCACGAACAGCCCCAGATAGAGGACGAAGAAACCCCAAATCCCTGAAAGAACCTCGGGTTTGACTATTTGTCCTCCCAACTTCACATGCTTGACGGCGCGCGGATGCACCAGGCGTATGAGTTCATGGTAGGAATGCTTTATGAGCAGCAGGATACGCATGCATTTCATACCCCCGCCTGTGGACCCGGCGCAACCGCCTATGAACATGAGGATAAACAATATGGCCTGGGGCAATGCCGGCCATAGTTCATAGTCCGCCGTGGCATAGCCCGTGGTGGTGCATATGGAGATGACCTGGAAGGCGCTCTGCCGGATGGCCTCGAGCGGTGAATCATAATTGACGCCATATATGAACAAGGCAATGAGCAAAATGCAGGCCACTGTGATGAAGGCGTAAAAACGAAATTCCGGGTCCCGCAGCAAATACAGGGGCTTTCCTCGCAACAAACGGTAGTGCAGGGAAAAATTGGCCCCGGCGATGAACATGAAAAGGATGATCACCCAATCAATGTATGCGCTGTTGTACTGCCCTATGGAACTGTTTTTGGTGGAAAACCCTCCCGTGGCCATGGTGCCGAAGGTGTGGCAGACGGCATCGAAAAAATCCATGCCCCCCAGCATCAGCAGCACCGTTTCCAGCACCGTGAACAGGAGATAAACCTGCCAGAGCAACATGGCCGTGTCTTTGATGCGCGGCTTGAGTTTATCCGGCACCGGTCCCGGCACTTCGGCTTTGTAAAGCTGCATGCCCCCGACGCCCAAAAACGGCAAAATAGCCAGGGAAAAAACTATAATACCCATGCCCCCAAGCCAATGGGTCAGGCTGCGCCACAGCAAAAGCCCCCTGGGAACGGCTTCTATGTTTGTGAGCACCGAGGCCCCGGTGGTGGTAAAACCGGAAACCGACTCAAAAACGGAATCCACGAGCAGATCGAAAACATTGCCGAAATAAAATGGAAGGGCGCCGAATATGCCCACCGCGAACCAGCCCAGGGCCACCACCACGATGCCTTCGCGGTGGCTCATGACCGTGACGACTGACTTGCGGTAGAAAAACAGCAGCAGCACGCCGCACATGAGCGTGACGGCCATGGACAACGTCAGTGGTACGGCGCTGCCGTCCTGGCTGGCAATGGCGTAGCCCAGGGGAAAGAGCATGGTCAGCCCCGTCGCGCAAATGATCGCCCCCAAGGCGTAGAAAGCGAAACCTAAGCGCACGTCACATTTGCTCCAGCTTGACCATCAGACTCTGCTCCACACGTGAGATCATTTTCCGCGTGCTGAAAATAATGATGCGATCCTGCGGCTCGATGACGCTCTCGCCATGAGGCACAATGACCTGCTCCCCTCGAATGATGCACAAGAGCAGCGCCCCTTTCGGGAAATTGACCTCGCGCAAGGGCTTGCCCACGATATCGGAATGATCCTGGGCGATAGCCTCCAGGGTTTCGGCCTCGTCGCCCTTTATCGCGGTGGAGGATATCACCTTGCCGCGCCGCACATAATGCAGAATGCTGTTGACCGCCGAAAGTCTGGGACTGACGCTGTGCTCTATGCCGATGGCCTGCACCAGGGGCAGGTAAGCCGTTTTATTGATGCGCGTTATGGTACGTTTGGCGCCCAGATTTTTGGCAAGCAGCGAGGTCAGGATGTTGCTTTCTTCATCTCCGGTCACGGAAACGACAACATCCATGCCTCCCACGTTCTCTTCACTCAAAAAGCCCTGATCAGTGCCGTCTCCATGCAATACGATAGTTTTATTTAGTTTTTCAGCCAAATATCGACAACGTTCCTCGCTGCTGTCCACCAGTTTGGTATGGTAGCCGCGTTGTTCGAACAACCCGGCCACGCGCAATCCTATATTACCGCCACCGATGATCAGAACATCGCGGATATGGCCGTGTCCACAGGCGCAGGCATTGCGAATTTTGTCCAATTCCTTTTTTTCACAGACGAAATAAACCAAGTCGCCCTGTTCTATGGTATCCAGGCCCGTGGGGATGATCAACCGCTCGCCCCGCACGATGGCGCCCACGATCACGCGGATATCGTCCACACGCTGCCTGAGTTGCGTCAGCGGGACATTCACCAGCGGCCCCTGGACCACGCGGATGCCCACCATCACGACACGTCCCTCGGCAAATTCAATATATTCCGTAGCGCCAGGCACCGTGATCAGCCTGTCGATGTGCTTCACCACTTCCACTTCCGGATTGATGACCATGCCGATGTTCAGGAAATCCTTTGAAAGGGCGTCGCGGTAAAGCGTATACTCCTCATTGCGGATGCGCGCCAGCTTCAGGGCTTTGGGCGCGAGCACGTTGGCGAAAAAGCAGGCGATGATATTGGTTTCATCGCTGTCGGTCACGGCGAGAATGATATCGGCCTCGGAAATCCCCGCCTCGTCCAGTACCCTGGGGCTGGAGCCCGACCCCTGGATCGTCTGCACGTCGGCGTATTCATTCAACCGTTTCAGAGCGTCCGCGCTGCGGTCGATGATGACAACCTGTTTGTTTTCTTGCGCCAAGCGTTCGGCAATGTGGAACCCCACCTCGCCGCACCCCACAATGATGATCTTGAGGTGGCCCACTTTCATCTCGCGATTAAAAAATTTCATACGGGATCTGTAATCCAAAGTACGCTGTAAATCCAGTCCTTGCCTGATTATTATCCGCCTGATAATTGCTTCCTGTTGACATCCCGCACCAGGCATAGTTATCCTCTACTCTATGACTTCACGCTATTACAATAAATATCCGCTCCTGTTACGGGCTCTGCTCGTTTGTCTTGCCATCGCCCTGCCTTTCATGGCGGGCTGCTCGCTTATCGGTTTTTCCCACGACGACGACGCTCAGGTGCAGCCGCCGCAAGGTCTGGTCTGGGACGAGCATAGTACCCGGCAAAGCCCCCCCGCTCCCAAGGTCCGCCCCCTCGCCTCCACCAAGCTGCAACAGCTCACGCCCCCGGCGACTCCTCAAGCCGTGCGCCTTGGAAAGGATCTGGACGAGCTGCTCACGCATTCCGCCCTCTCAAAAGGAAACGGTATATTGGGTATTGCAGTGGTGAACCTTGCGGACAATACTCTAATCTATGAGCGCAATGCGCACACAAAGCTGGTGCCGGCCTCAAACATGAAACTCTTCACCACCGCCGCGGCGCTTGAGATGCTCTCGCCCGACTATGTGTATGAAACCACATTTGAAATCAACGGCAATCTTTCCCAAGGAAGCGTACAGGGCGACTTGGTGGTCCGCGGCTCCGGCGACCCCACCATTGCGGCGCGCAACAACGGGTGGAACACTCTGGCGGTTTTTACGTCCTGGGCTCGCGAACTCAAACAAAAAGGCATCTCCGTGATTCACGGCGACCTCATTGGCGACGCCTCTTTTTTCAAACGGTTCGTTTACTGTCCGGGCTGGGACCCGAGAGATGAACCCGTTTGGTACGCGGCGCAGACCGGCGCCCTTTCCTTGAACGAAAACACCATCAAAATCTTCGCGCGACCCGGAAAAACAAAAGGATCGCCGGTGCGGATAGAACTGGACCCGGAAACCAGCCATGTGCGCTTGGAAAACACCGCGAAAACAGGTTCGCGAAAATCGCGCGACACCTTGGCCATCACACGCCGTTGCGGCGAAAACACCATTGTGGTTTCAGGGTCACTGCCCACACGCTCGCGCGAAGTCGTCCGCACTTTGACCATAGATGATCCGGCAACGTTTTTTATGGATGTTCTGGCCCAGGTGTTTGCCGCACAAGGCATAACCGTCACGGGCAAGGTCCGCGTGGTGCGGGAGCCCAACAGCATCCCCAAAGGGCTCTTGGTCTTGCGCCATACCTCCCCCAGGCTCAGTCAGCTCATCGATTTCACCAACACGGAGAGCAATAATTTTTATGCCGAGCAATTACTACGCACCATAGGGGGGCATTTACGCGGCAGCGGCAGCCGCGAGGACGGCGCAGCCGTCATTTCCTCCTGGATGACCAACATGGGCGTGCCCCAGCAGGAATTCACCATGATCGACGGCTCAGGCCTTTCCCGCCACAACAGCATTTCCCCCTACGCCGTCATAACCCTGCTGCGCGCCATGCATGCCAGCCCCTACGGCTTGATCTACAAAAATTCCCTGCCCATTGCCGGAGAAAAAGGCACCCTGCGCCGGCGTATGCGCGGCACTCTCGCCCAGTCCCAGGTTAAAGCCAAAACCGGCTATATGAAGGGCGTCACCAGTCTGGGCGGCTATACCGAAAGCCTCGATGGGCAGCCGCTGGCCTTTTCCATCATCTACAACGGACGCCATCCCTCGACCAGTTACGTGAAATCTCTTGAAAACGACATCTGCGTTCTGCTTCGATCCCATGAAACAGGTTTGGCTGAAAACGCGGCGCCTCAAAACGCCCCGGCACATGCCGTACCTCCCGCGGATGCGACGCCACAGGACGGGTCCTCCCCCCCCGGGCTGGACAAGGCCGCCTGAGTCCCTTTCCGTATGAATTTACGCCGTTCCGGCTCGCCAGGGAGGAACCTCACGGGAGATACCTCCCCTTGAGATTCTTATGCCTTGCTCCATTTCCCCGCCACGCAGCAAAGGCTCAAGCCTTGCTTCCCGAATGACCTCCTTCCGAGTGCGTTCCGCGAACACTCCAACTCTCCAGAATCTTGTCCATTTGTTATTTCCCTCTTCTTTTGTTACGAAAATATCACATGGAAAGACACGGCCACGCATTGCACCCCCGCCCGGGAGAGCGTATATTTCTCCTCACTTTCCGCCACACACAAGACCATAAACGAGGAGTTGTCACCATGGCGCGCTTGTTCATATTACTCTCGCTCTTCTGCTGCATCGCCGCTCCGGCATGGGGCCTGACGGTCGCGTTTTTGCCCGGCGCCGGCGGACTGGACAGTCCGTTCAACGTCCTCGCGTACAAAGGATTGGCTCAGGCCAAGACGGATCTGGGTATCGAATTGCGCTCCCGGCAAGGGCTTGAGGGTACCTGGAACGAAGACGAAGCCCAACGGCAGCTCGATTCCCTGCTCAAACAACCGGTGGACGTCATCGTGGCCAACGGCCTGGAGTGGGCTTCCGCCGTTTCACAACTCGCGGCAAGCCATCCCGAAGTGCGCTTCATTCTCCTGGACGCCGCGCTTCCGGACTTGCCCAATGTTTCGTGCGCCACCTTCGCAAACGCCGAAGGCGGCTACCTTGCCGGCGCGTTGGCCGGCTGGATGACCGGCACAAACCGCGTGGCCTTTATCGGGGGCGTGGATATCCCCTCTGTACAGGCGTTCCAGCAGGGCTTTGAGCAGGGAGTGGCCTATGCCGCCCCCGAAACGGCCGTGATGATCCGCTACATCTCTCAAGGGCGTGATTTCTCGGGTTTCAGTTCCCCCGATCTGGGGCGCGAGAACGCTGCCGACCTCTATGGACAAGACGCGGATATCATTTTCGCCGTTGCCGGAGAATCAGGCCTTGGCGTCATCCAGGCAGCACAGAATGCGGACCGGTATGTCATCGGCGTGGATTATGACCAGGACGCCCTGGCAAAAGGGCATGTGCTCGCCAGCATTATCAAACGTGTGGACAATGCCGTGTATGAGGAAATCGGACGCATCGCCCGCGACGCATTCCAACCCGGCATCCATGTTTACGGCTTGCTCGACGGAGGTTTGAGCATCAGCGAAATGCAATATACCCGGGAAAACATTCCCAACGTTGTACAGGAAAAACTTCTCGAACTGGAAGAAAAACTGCGGCACTCCGTTATCGTGCCCGCAAAGCAGCAGTGAAAACGTCTGCGGAGATTATACGTATGCCATCTATCACCACACCTTGTATCGGAACAATCTTCACGCCTTTCAAAGACCTTGAACACATGCCCATCCAACCCGTGGGCGCCAAGGACGTTGAAGGACATATCGAAATCCTCCCGGAATTTGTGGAGGGTCTTTTGGATCTGGAGGGATTCAGCCACGTCTACCTGCTCTACCACTTTCACAAGGCGGATCGCGTAGAACTCAACGTCAAGCCCTACCTGGACAAGGCCTTCCACGGCGTGTTTTCCACACGCTCCCCCCTGCGGCCCGCGCACATCGGACTTTCCGTTGTCGATCTGCTTTCCATTGAGGGCACTATACTGCGTATCAGAGGCGTGGATATCCTTGACGGAACCCCGCTGTTGGACATCAAACCCTATGTGCCGCAATTCGACCAAAGAGAGGATGTGCGCACCGGCTGGATGTGCAAGGACAAGGACTGTATCGCCAAGACCCGCTCCGATCGCCGTTTCGCATAAGAAAAACGCCATCCCCCCCGGGGAGAACCGGCGCTGCCGTTTTCAGCCCCAAGGCGCGATACGACCGCGCCTCGGGGCTGATGTTTTCAAAAAAGCTTCCCCCCGGAAAATTATCATACCGTTTCCTGTTCATAGTGTCGGCGCAAGGCACCGCTTTCCACATTGTTGGAGGAATTACAGGCCTGAAACGATGCCAGTAACGCTATGATATCTACATGATATTCTGAAATTTAAAGTTTCCTATGTGGCCCCTTGTCAAGCGAAATAGCCTTTATTTCAAATTACGCGATC
>CAZFCK010000245.1:0-6852 GCA_964517355.1 uncultured Desulfovibrionaceae bacterium
TTTCCCCCTCGCATATCCAGTGAATTAATCAGCGTTTCCTTAAGAATCTCCTAAATTTGATATATTCGTTAATTCGACGTGCTGGGTAAAGTGTGTACTATAACACTTTAAAATTTATTGAAAATAAGTACTGAAAAGTTGTTTTTCCGGCGTCCAGGGGCCTCCCCTGGTCGTCCTGCGGGCGCGAAAGCCCGCGACGTTATTTTTTTTCTTCCAACCCGAAGCCATATCCCCACAGCGTTCAGCGGCCGGCTTGCCTCCTTTTTCGCGCATGCGGTTTCTTGACCGGGAAGCGTGCGGCGTCATGCGTGTCTACAGTGCGAGGGGGGGATTGCTCGCATGCGTAATTGTTGAAAATCATAAATTATATCTCTTCGCCTTGACCTCATTTGGCGCATGAATTACGTTAATTTGCTACGCGCCATAGTACTCGACGCATCCGAATAACCGATATCCGTGTTGTGTACGGCAACGAGGGGATAAGAAGGTGGAAAAGACAGAATTTATTTGGTTCAACGGCAAACTGGTTCCTTGGGATGAAGCGAACGTCCATGTGCTCACGCACACCCTGCATTACGGCGTATCCTCCTTTGAGGGGATTCGCTCGTACAAATGCGCGGACGGCACCTCTGCCGTGTTCCGGCTCAAGGAGCATGTGCACCGTATGTTCAATACGGCGCTTATCGCGAATTTCAAAATCCCATACACCGAGGCCGAGATCGTCGACGCCATTGTGGAGACCCTCAAGGCCAACAAGCTTGTGGCCGGATACATCCGTCCCATCAGTTTTATCGGCGCGGGCAACATGGGCGTGCACCCCGGCAGCAACCCCATCCATACCGCCATCGCCACCTGGCCCTGGGGCGCGTATCTGGGTGAGGACGCCCTGGAAAAGGGCATCCGCGTCAAAACTTCGAGCTTCGCGCGCCACCACGTGAACGTGATGATGACCAAGGGCAAGATTTCCGGCAACTACGTCAACTCGGTGCTTGCCAAGACCGAAGTGGTGGCCGACGGGTACGATGAGGCCCTGATGCTCGATGTTAACGGATATGTCTCCGAAGCCTCCGGCGAAAACATCTTTATCGTGCGCAACGGCATCATCAAGACCACGCCGTTGACCTCCATCCTCGAGGGCATCACCCGCGCCAGCCTGATCACCGTGGCCAGGGACCTGGGGTACGAAGTCGTGGAACAGCAATTCACGCGCGATGAACTCTACAGCGCGGACGAGGCCTTTTTCTGCGGCACCGCCGCGGAGCTCACGCCCATCCGCGAGGTGGACCGCCGCCAGATCGGCGCAGGCCATGCCGGCCCCATTACCAAGAATCTGCAGGTGGAATTCTTCAAGGTGGTTGAAGGCAAAAATCCCGCCTACAAGCAGTGGCTGCACACATACATGCTTGCATAGCAAGACCCTGATCGGGTATTGAAAAGAGAGCACAGCGCGGATCCCCGCCTTTACCGGACGGGGATTCGCCGTTTTACGCCAATACCGGGCATGTGACGGTTTTTCCGGCGGCATGCGAAACCTTTTGTGGAAAGGCGCCGGGAAAGCGGTTGCTTTCCCGTCGCTCCCTTTCAATCCCACATCATGAGCCAATCAGCACTCACAGCGAAATACCGGCCGCAGCGCTTTGCCGATGTCGCCGGGCAGGAGACCATCAAAGGCATTCTTTCGCGGGCGGCCAGGGAAGATCGCATCGCCCCGGCCTATCTTTTCAGCGGTACGCGCGGCGTGGGCAAGACCACCATTGCGCGCATCCTGGCCAAAGCCGTGAACTGCCTTGAAGCGCCCACCGCGGAGCCCTGCAACAAGTGCGTCCATTGCATGCAGATCACCCAGGGCGTGGCCGTGGACGTCATCGAGATCGACGGCGCCTCGAACAGAGGCATAGACGACGCCAGGCGCATCCGCGAGGATATCGGCTATGCGCCCATGCAGTGCCGCTACAAGGTCTTTATCATCGATGAAGCCCACATGCTGACCAAAGAGGCCTCCAACGCCCTGCTCAAGACCCTGGAAGAGCCGCCGGGCAACGTGACGTTCATTCTCGCCACCACGGAACCGCATAAGATTCTGCCCACCATTGTCAGCCGCTGCCAGCACTATTCCTTTAAACGGCTGACTCAGCCGGATCTGGCCGCGCATCTGGAAAACGTGCTGCGGCAAGAGAACGCGGCCTATGATCCCCGGGCCTTGCAGCTTATCGCGCGCCGCGCCTCCGGCAGCGTGCGCGATTCCATGTCCCTGTTGGGGCAGGCCCTGGCCCTGGGGCGCGAGCGGCTTGAAGTTGACGATGTGCGCTCCATTCTGGGGCTGGCGGGCAGCGAGGTCTTTTTCAACGTGCTGCAAGCCGTTGCCGGACAGGACCCTCTGGCCATCAACGCCACCCTGCGCGAGTTGCTGGACCAGGGGTTGGACCTGGGCTTTTTTTTGCGCGAGCTGGCCCAGACATGGCGCAATCTTTTTCTGTTGAAACAGACCGGAGACAAGGCCCTTCCTCTGCTGGAACTGCCCCCGGAGGAGGGTGCGGCCTGGCTGCAATGGGCCGAAAAGTTCAGCCTCGCCCATATCCACGCGGCCTGGCAGATGACCCTGGAGGGGCAGCGCCGCGTGCTCACCAGCCTGGAACCGGCCCTGGCTCTGGAACTGTTGCTTTTGAACCTGGCCTATCTGCCCAGCCTGGTCTCCTTGGAGAACGTGGCCGCGCCGCCCCGCACGGGAGGCGCGGGCAGCGCCCCGGGCGGGGGACAGTCCCCGCAGTCCGGCGGCGGCGCATCTCCGGGGCGTCCTTTGCCAGGTCGCCGCGCTTCCGGCGCGCAGCGTACGGCCGCGCCCCTGAAAACAAGCTCCGCGCCGCAACCCGCGCCGCAGGCGGCGGAACGGGACATGTCCGACCCGCCCCCTTGGGACGAGGAAGCGCCGCATCCGGCCTGCGACGAACAGCCCGGAGAGCCGGAGCAGGCCGTTTCGCCCCAGGATTTGGATGAAGAGCGGACCCCCCCGGGGCGGCGGAGCGCCCCTGCGCCGGAAACGCCTGCCGCAATGCCTGCTCCCGTACCCGCTCCATCGTCCGTTCCCTCATCTGCGAAAGAGGAGCCTGCCGCGCGGCAGGCCGCTGTCGCACCGCCCGCCGCCGGTCGCAGATCCTGGGAGGGGTTCCTGGAATTCGCGGCCCAGGCCGGGGAACAGGACGGACACAGTATGGGATATTTGCGCCAGATCGGCGGTATGTACGACGGCGGGCGGCTCCAGCTCCGCTGTTTGAGCTCCATGCAGCGCTGCAAGATCACGGAAGGCGAATACGGCGTCTGGGTGGAGCGGCTGGTGCGCGCATATTTCGGCGACGACGTGCTCATGGATGTCTCGGAGCCGGACAACAGGGTTCCGGACCGGCAGCAGAGCAAAGAGGAATTGGAACAACACCCCTTGGTGCAGACCCTGCAGCACGAGTTCGGGGCCCGCATCGTCAACTGGAATGCCGTGGAGACGACCCGGCAATGATCCGGCCCGGCATGCGACCGCTTTTCGCGGCGTATGACAATCCCAGGCATCGCAACTGGAGGAAGCAATGAAAGGAATCAACGACCTGGTGCGCCAAGCGCAGATCATGCAGAAAAAAATGGCCAAAGCCCAGGAAGAACTGAATAGCAAGACCGTGGAAGCCAAGAGCGGGGGCGGTATGGTCACTGTGGTCGCCACGGGCGGACAAGAGATTCAGAGCATCAAGATCGATCCCGCGGCCGTCGATCCCAACGACGTGGCCATGCTCGAAGACCTGGTGCTGGCGGCCGCCAACGAAGCCCTGAAGATGGCGCGCGAAATGGTGGAAGTGGAAATGGGCCAGCTTACCGGCGGCTTGAAGATTCCGGGTATGCCGGGCATGTTCTGAGCCGCGGACCGCCGGGAGTATTGACGTTTAAAAGATGAAGGCCTCCGGCGGCTTAAGAATCTTTTGGAATAGGTTCTTAAGAATCTCCAAAACTTTTTTGCTGGTATTACCTGTTAACGACTTTCTGAGTAGACCATGTGTTTTAACATTTTGTATTTGTTTAAAAATTAAGGATAAAAAGGGTCGTTTTTCCGACGTCCAGGGGGGCGTTCCCCCCTGGCGGAACCCCAAAAGACACCATGTAACCGGTACGTTGCCCTGAAGCGACGAGGAGCGGTTGTTGAACGATATTCCCGAACCTTTGCAAGCGCTGGTGCAGCAGCTCATGACCCTGCCGGGCCTGGGACCCAAGTCCGCCCTGCGCATGGCCCTGGCTATCCTTAAATGGCCCGAGGCCAAGGCGCGCGGCTTGGGGCAAAGCATTCTGGACCTGCGCGACAAGCTCACCATTTGCAGCATGTGCAACGGGCTGAGCGATACGGACCCGTGCGGCCTGTGCGGCGATCCCGGCCGGGAGCAGGAAACGTTGTGCCTGGTCTCCGAGTGGGACAGCCTGCTGGCTCTGGAACACGGGGGCTTTTACAAAGGGTTGTACATGATTCTCGGTGGCCTGGTGGCCCCCCTGGAGGGCGTGCAACCGCAAGCTTTGGAACTGGGGCGTTTGCGCAGACGGTTGCAGCAGGGAACGGTCAGGGAGCTTATTTTGGCCCTGGGCACCACCCTGGACGCGGAAAACACGGCGTCCTACATCTCCAACATGGTGCGCGGGGAGTTCCCCCACGTCGCCCTCACACGCCTGGCCCAGGGCATCCCTTTGGGGGCGGAAGTCCGCTACATCGACAAGGAAACCCTCAGACAGTCCCTTTTGCATCGCCAGAACCTCTGACACCGGCTGTTACCCCATGCGCACCTGCATTTTTATTCCCCCCCTGGCCAAACACACCGGCGGCGTGGCCGTGCTCATGCAATTGGCGGCGCACCTGCACGGGGCGGGCCGCGAAGTGCGGCTGGTGCCCCGGGAGTCCGGAAAAGGTCCGGGCCTTGCCGCAGACGCGCAGGCGCCCGTGCTCCCTTGGGATTCTCTGGACCTGGGCCCCGGAGACCTCTGGCTGGTGCCGGAGGGCTGGGTCAACGCTCTGGCTCCGGGCCTGCGGGCCAAGGCGCGCTGCGTGGTGTACTGCCAGAATTGGGCCTATCTGCTGGCGGCTCTCCCGGAGAACGTGGCCTGGGCGCAGTTGCCGGTGGATTTTTTGGCCGTGTCCCAGCCCGTGGCCTGGTTTGTGGCGCAATGCACGGGGCGCGTGGCCCCGGTGCTGCGCGCGGCCGTGGACGTGCTCCGTTTCGCGCCTCCCGAGAAAAAGCCGGACGGTCCGTTGCGCGTGGCCTACATGCCGCGCAAGAACAAGGCCCTCGTGCAGCGGGTGCGCGAGATTACCGCCGCGCGCGAGGCTTTGGGGGGCGGCCCTTTGTCAGGGAACAACGGTTTTGAATGGGTGGAGATCAGCGGACTGCCCCAGCATGAAGTCGCGGCGCGCCTGGCTTCCTGCCATGTGTTTTTGGCTTCGGGGTTTCCCGAAGGCTGCCCCCTGCCTCCTTTGGAGGCCATGGCCAGCGGTTGTTTTGTGGTGGGCTTCGCCGGATTCGGGGGGTGGGATTACATGCGGCAGATCGAGCCCGCCCTGGCTTATGCCGCGGCGCCCTGGTGGCCGGAAAACGAGCCCGTCGCGGACGGGCCGGACGCGCCGCCCCAACTTGGGGGCAACGGCATTTGGTGCGCGGACGCGGACGTCATGGCCCTGGCTCTGGGGCTGGAGCAGGCGGCCGCCTGGAAAAACGCCGGAGACGCGCGCTTCGCCACGGCGCTGCGCAATGCCCGGGCTACCGCCCTCTGCTACAGTCTGGAGCGCCAACGCCAACGTTGCCTGGAGATCTGGGACACGCTGTGACCGGCTGTGCGCTCTTCCTTTTTCACCATGAGCCTCTTTTCTCCCGCACCTATGAATATGAGGAAAACTTCCGTCTTTTCAAATAGTGAATTATGAGCAAGAAAAAGAAAACGCCGCCCCCGGACCCGCAAAGCCTGGCTTTGCCGCGCGTGGGCGTGGAATCGCATGCGCACCTGGATTTGGAAGAGTTTACCGAAGATATGGACGCCGTGCTTGCGCGGGCCGCCGCATGCGGCGTGGCCGAGGTGGGGCAGGTCTTTTTGGGGCCCGAGGCCTACGCCAAGGGGCGTGAGCGTTTCGCCCCCTATGATAACGTGTTCTTTATCCTGGGCATGCATCCTTGCGATGCCGCGGCCTGCGATGCCCTGACCCTGGACACCATGCGCAAGGCCTTTGCGGAGGACGCGCGCATCAAGGCCCTGGGTGAGATCGGGCTGGATTATTATTGGATGGAGACGCCGAAGGACGTGCAGCAAGACGTTTTTCGTCAGCAATTGCGTTTGGCCCTGGAGCTTGACCTGCGCGTGGTGATCCACAGCCGCGAAGCCGAGGAAGACACGGTGGCCGTGCTGGACGACATGGGTTTTGCGGGGCGCCCCGTGCTCTGGCACTGCTTTGGCCGCGATGCGGAGTTCGCCGCGCAACTCCTGGATCGGGGCTGGCATATCTCCATTCCCGGACCCGTGACCTATCCCAAGAACGCTTTTCTGCGCGATGCCGTGGCCGCGATTCCGCTGGAGCGTCTGCTGCTGGAAACGGACTGCCCCTTTCTCGCGCCGCAAAGCTACAGGGGCAAACGCAACGAACCCGCATATCTCGTGTTCACCGCCCAGACCGTGGCCGCATGCAAAGGACTGGACACCGCCGCGCTCTGGAAAAGCTGCGGCGATACGGCCCGGGCCTTTTTCGGATTGCCTGATTAGGCCGTGATTTTACATCCGCAAAGACAAGAAAGTGCGAGAGGGGAAACCCTAGCTCTGCTGTCGCCATCCGTAAGGCGCGAAACGACC
>CAZFCK010000246.1:0-6801 GCA_964517355.1 uncultured Desulfovibrionaceae bacterium
ATTGGAAATTGTTTCAGGGGAGAGCCTTGTTTCAAGGCGAAAATGCGCTAAGAACCTTTTGGAACAGGTTCTTAAGAGTATCCAGAACGTTGTGACAGGTACTGCTTGTGAATATGTTAACAATCTTGCCTGCGATAACCGTGGGACCGGGGAGGGCGTTCGCCCTGGCGGGGTTCGGAGCATCCTTACTTTGCAAAATAGTTAAGAAATTTTTATATAATTAATTGAAATAAAAGGATATTACGTCAGGGCGAAAATGCGCTACCATCGTGATCCGGTTCGTCAAAACATTCCCCAAGGAAGGGGACAAAAACAATCGAGTAATACCGTTTCCTGTTCACGGTGTCCGGTGACAGCGCAAGGCACCAGTATAACGTTAAACATACTGAAAATTGGAAATGGTATGAAAAGCGGAATAGGGATAACCAGGGAGAATGCATGTCCGAAAATGGGAATATGCTGCGCGTTGCCGCGGCCATAGACGATTTTATCACGCTCGATTTAGCCTGCCTGGGTGTTTCCGGTCCGTTGTTCGCGGCGTTGCAGCGGCATCAACCCGGTCCCATGTGTCTTGGCGCAGCGCGGTTTTTACTCGACAATCTGCCCCCTGAAGACGGCCTGGTCTGCATTGCCACGGGGTTTCCCATGGGCGGGGGCGTGCCGGAGACAGACGGCCCTGTTGGCGCGGCCATGCTGGCGCGAGCGTTGCATCAGGCCTTGGGCGTGACCACGGTGCTGGTCACGGATCAGGGCTGGGAGGAATCCTTGCGCGCGGCCTGCATCGGCGCCGGCTTGTCGCCCATGCCCCTGCAGGAGAACGGCGTGGAGCGCATCCGCTATTTGCGCCCCGTATATGTGGCCGCGGTGCCGCGGGATGAAGCCTCGGCCGCGAACGCATGCGCCAGAATTATGCAATTGAAGCCCGATATGCTCATCGCCATCGAACGTCCGGGCAAGAACCATCTGGGCGTGTACCACGGCATGAACGGACGCCCCTTGGCCGGCTTTCTTTCGGATGTGGAGGGGCTTTTTGAGCTGGGACGTGAGGCCGGCGTGCCTGTGCTGGCTATTGGCGACGGGGGCAATGAAATCGGCATGGGACTGGTGCGCGATGACCTTCCGGCGTTTCTGCCGCAGGCCGCGTCCTGCGGCTGCCCTTGCGGGGGCGGTACGGCCGCGGCTTTCGCCGCTGATTACCTGGTGGTGGCCAGCGTCTCGAACTGGGGCGCGGCGGGAATCGTCGCCGCCCTGGCCGCGGTCACAGGAGATATGGACGTGCTGCAGGAACCCGAGCGGGAGCAGCGCGCCATAGAATTGTGCGCCAATACCGGCGCGGTGGACGGGGTGAGCGTTTCGCCGGAACCGGCTGTGGACGGCATTCCGGCCCAGGAATGGTTCGGTTTGCTGCGCAGTCTGCGCGGTATGGTCACGCGAGGCATGGCGCGCAAGAAGGACTGGCGCAGGAAAGTGCACGACTGAGGGGCAGGCCGGAATACCTGCTATTCACGGGCGGCGTGTTTACCGCGCCAACTCCGTATCGCGCACGTCGCAGACGAGCATATGTCCGGGGGCGTGCGTAATGGCGAAATCCAGATTACTGTGCGTCACGGCGGAAAGCCCGGATACGCCGCAGGCCCAGAACAGCGGGAGCTCGTTGTTCAATATGTCCACAGGGTCGCCGTAGTCCGGTTTGTTGATGTCCGCTATGCCCAGGGTTTCGGGACGCCCGACGCTGACGGGCGCGCCGTGCACAGCGGGGAAAGCTGCGGTGGCCAGGACCGCCGCGCTCACCAGGGAAGCGGGCACGGGCCGCATGCTGACCACCATGGGCCCGGAAAAGACTCCGGCGGGCGTCATCGGCAGGCACGTGCGGTACATGGGCACATTGCGCCCCATTTCGATGTGGCGTACGGGAACTCCGGCGGCGAGGAGCCCTGTTTCAAACGTGAAACTGCACCCGATGAGGAACGTCACGAGATCCTCACGCCAATAGAGTGAGATGTCGGTAACATACGAGGTTTGCCCCTTTTGGAGCACCACGTATTTCGGGCAGTCCGTGCGGATGTCGGATTCAGGCGCAAAGCGCGGACCGGCCACGGCGCCGGGATCGTAGACTTCGAGCAACGGCAGGGGGCGCGGATTGCGTTGACAAAGCAACAGAAAGTCCCAAGCATGGGCGCGCGGCAGGATAACCACGTTGGCCTGGACAAAACCGGAGCAGTATCCCGCGGTGGGCGCCGCATGGACGCCGGCACGCACTGCTTGTCGTAATTCTCGCGGCGCGAGCGATGGAGCCGATGGATCAACATGCATGATGGACGCCTCCTGAAAAGAAAAGTATGAAAAGCAGGTGAGAGGGGCGGACGTTGAGAGCGGTTATTATATTTTTTTCATGCGCGGGGGAACCCCCCGGATGTGGGTAACGCCTCCGCCTCTCCCTTGTCTTGTTTTTTCGTTTGAGAGTAATGAAACACTTACGTCTTCCACGGCCCAATACCTCCGGGAAGGGAACCTAAGGACCGCAACCTTCTTCATGCGGTTTTCCCTTCGGTAATCCATAATTCGAACGTCGTATAGTGGCGGGAAAAATGAAGGAGCGACAATGCTGATCATTGGTGTTGATACGGGCGGCACCTTTACGGACTTGATATATCGGGACGCCACCGGATGGCATGTGTACAAACTGCTTTCCACGCCGGACAACCCGGCTCGCGCGGTGCTGGAGGGCCTGGCCGCGGTCTCCGGGGACACGCGCCAGCGGCGCATAGTGCATGGGTCCACCGTGGCTACGAACGCCATTCTCGAGCGCAAGGGCGTGCGCACCGCGCTGGTCACCACAAAGGGATTTGAAGACGTTATCGCCATTGGCCGGCAGAATCGCTCCAGGCTCTATGATCTGGCGTTTCGGCGCGAACCGGCCATTGTGCCGGAAGAACTGCGCTTCGGCATTCCCGGCCGCATGCTCCAGACAGGCGAGGAGTACGAACCTTTCGACGCCGCGGCCGCAGAGGCGGTCATCAAGGCCATCAGGGAGCAAAACGCCGCTTCAGTGGCGGTGTGCCTGCTTTTTTCCTTCGCCAACCCCGAACATGAACAGCGGTTCGCCGCCATGCTGCGGGAGCAGGCGGGCGTGCCCGTATCCCTTTCTCATGAAATTTTAGCGGAATTCCGGGAATTCGAGCGCACCTCCACCACGGTGGTCAACGCCTATGTCAGCCCCAAGATGCACAGCTACATCTCCTTTCTGCAAGAACACCTGAGCGGGGATGATTCCCTGCGCATCATGCAGTCCAACGGCGGCAGCATCTCCGCGGAAACCGCCATGCACGAGTCGGTGCGCACCATTCTTTCCGGCCCGGCCGGAGGCGTGGTGGGCGCCTATGAAATCGGCAGGCTTGCCGGTTTCGACAAGCTCATCACCTTCGACATGGGCGGCACCTCCACGGATGTCTCACTGCTCGACAGCGCCCTTTCCATGACCCTGGAAACATCCATTTCCGGTTATCCCGTGAAAACGCCCATGCTCGACATCCACACCGTGGGCGCGGGCGGCGGCTCCATCGCCTGGATAGACGCGGGCGGCTCCCTCGCCGTGGGACCGGAAAGCGCCGGGGCCGATCCCGGCCCCATTTGCTACGGCAAGGGCGAACGCATCACGGTCACGGACGCGAACCTTTATTTGGGACGCCTGGTGGCCGACCACTTTCTCGGCGGCGGCATGCGACTGCATACCGAGCGGCTGGAAAAACCCATGGCGGATATGGCCGCGCAACTGGGGCTGAGCCCCGCGGAGCTGGCCGAAGGCGTGCTGGACGTGGCCAACACCAACATGGAGCGCGCCATCAGGCTGATTTCCGTGGAGCGGGGCTACGATCCCCGGGAATTCACCCTGTTCACCTTTGGGGGCGCCGGAGCGTTGCACGCCGCCAGCTTGGCCAAGCTGCTGCACATGCCGCAGGTCTTCGTGCCGCGCAATCCGGGCATCCTGTCCGCGGTCGGCATGCTCATGGCCGACGTGATCAAGGATTACTCCCAGACCGTGATGCTCGTGGCGGGCGAAACGCACCCCCAGGAGATTGCGGGCCATTTCGCGCCTCTTGAAAAGCGCGCCCTGGAAGAGCTGCTTGAAGAGGGCGTGGACAAGGAGCGCATCGTGCTCGAACATTACCTGGACATGCGCTATGAGGGGCAGAGCTTCGAAATCGTCACGCCCCTGGCCCTTAAGGGGAGTGATCAGAGCGAGGCGTTTCACGCGCTGCATGAGCGCACCTACGGCTACCGCAACCAGGCCAAGGCCGTGGAGATCGTCAACGTGCGCCTGCGCGCCCGGGGCTTGCCGGAAAAGCCGGAATTTCAGGCCAGGCCGCTGGCCGCGTCCGCGCCCCCGAAGGAAGCCGTACTCGCGCACCGCGAGGCTGTGTTCGCGGGCAAGGCCTGCAGGACGGCCATTATCGATCGGGACCGCCTGTTGCCCGGCAACGTCGTTGAAGGTCCGGCGATCCTGGTGGAATATTCCTCCACGGTGTGCGTGCCCCCGTTCGCGAATATGCGTGTGGACGGCTACGGCAATGTGATTATGCGTATCGATGCGCAGGAAGAGTGACGGCCGCGTACGGCGATCGATTTTTTATCCCGGCGTCCGGCTTCCGGTGAATTTTTCAGCCGGTATAATTTTTCTGGGAGATTTTCTTCCGCCGCCCAAAAGCCCCAGGTTACGGGGGCACAGGCGCGGAAAACGTAAGGAGTACGCATGCAGGCGAATCCGATATTGTTGCAGGTGTTTAAAAACAGGTTTTCCTCCATTGCCGAGGAAATGGGCATGACCTTGATGCGCACGGGGTTTTCCCCCAACATCAAGGAGAGGCGGGATTTCTCCTGCGCGCTCTTCGACGCCCAGGGGCAAATGCTGGCCCAGGCGGCGCACATTCCGGTGCATCTGGGCTCCATGCCTCTTTCCGTGCAGGCGGCCATTGAAGCCGTGGATCTGCGCGAGGGGGACATGGCCATATGCAACGATCCGTTCAAGGGCGGCACCCATTTGCCCGACATCACGCTGGTGGCTCCTGTGTTCGCCCCGGGCGAGAAAAAGCCCTGTTTCTACGTGGCCAACCGGGCGCACCATGCTGACGTGGGCGGCATGGCGGCGGGTTCCATGCCCTTGTCCACTTCGCTTTTTCAGGAAGGCGTCATTATTCCGCCCCTGAAGTTTGTGGAACAGGGGCAGATCGATGAAAAGATATTACGTTTCTTTCTGAGCAACGTGCGCACCCCGCATGAACGCGAGGGTGATTTCGCGGCGCAGGTCATGGCCAATGTCACGGGCGTGCGGCGTATGCGGGAACTCATCGAGAAGTACGATATCGGGACGGTCTGCTTTTATTCCGCGAGTCTCATGGATTACGCGGAAACCATGGCCCGTATGGCCATTGCCGCCGTTCCGGACGGAGTCTACCGCTTCGAGGATTATTTGGACGGCGACGGCCACGACGCTCACGACGTGCGTATCAGTGTCGCGCTCACCGTGCGCGGTGAAGAGGCGGAGCTGGACTTCTGCGCCTCGGACGATCAGGTGCCTGGCAGCGTGAACGCGGTGCGCGCCATCACCCTTTCCGCCGTGCTGTACGCCTTCCGCTGCCTGGTGGCGGAGGATATTCCGGCCAACGCCGGATGCATGCGCCCCTTGACCGTGCTCACACGCAGCGGCAGCATCGTGGACGCCAAATTTCCCGCCGCCGTGGCGGGGGGCAATGTGGAGACTTCGCAACGCATTGTGGACGTGGTCTTCGGCGCGCTGTCCATGGCCATGCCGCGCAAGATGCCGGCCGCGAGCCAGGGCACCATGAACAACGTGACCGTGGGCGGCTGGGACCCGCGCAAGGAACGGGCCTTTGCCTATTACGAAACCCTTGCCGGCGGCATGGGCGCTTCGCCCCATAAGGATGGCGAGAGCGCGGTGCACGCGCACATGACCAACACCCTGAATACGCCGGTGGAAGCCCTGGAGTACGCCTACCCCTTTATTGTCACGGAATATTCCATCCGCCGGGGGACCGGAGGGAAAGGCAAGCACAGGGGCGGCGACGGCATGGTGCGTGAAATCAAGTTGCTGGCGGAAGCCGAGGCCACGGTGCTCTCCGAACGCAGAGTGCGCGGCCCCTACGGCGTGCAGGGGGGCGAAGCCGGAACCCCCGGGCGAAACGTGGTGGTCCGTAACGGCGACCCCATCGAATTGCCTGGAAAATTCACCTCAAAACTCATGCCGGGCGACGTGTTGCGTATCGAAACCCCGGGCGGCGGCGGATGGGGCGAGAAAGAATAGCGTCTTAACTACGACTTTCGGACTTAAAGAAAAAAGAATAAAGTCGCGGGCTTTCGCGCCCGAACGACGGCCAGGGGAGGCCCCTGGACGCCGGTGGACGGACAATTTGATTCTTATTTTTCAACAAATATACAATGTTACAGTATGCATCCTGCTCTGGAAATCGAGATCTGAACCTTGAAAAAGTATAGAAGCTCTTATGCATTTCCCTGAATCGATGAACATTGTTTCAGGGATGAGCCTTTTCCAAAGGCGAAAATGCGCTAACTTGAAAATAGCTATGCCTCTGGTGGCTTAAAGACCTTTGTTTTTTTCCGGGGGGAAACCGGCGCTGCTATCTTCATTCTTAAGGCGCGATACGACCGTGCCCAAGGTCTGAAGTTTCAGCAAAAGGTTTCTCCCAGGAAATTATCATAAATTAATTTAGGGAAACGCTGATTAATTCACTGGATATGCGAGGGGGAAACCCTTTGTTAGCGGCA
>CAZFCK010000247.1:0-6799 GCA_964517355.1 uncultured Desulfovibrionaceae bacterium
ACTGGATATGCGAGGGGGAAACCCTTTGAAAAGGGTTCTCCCCCTCGCGCTCCCCATTCCTAAATTTTGTCGCAAGACAGGTATATTTGTAACATATTGAATCTATAGGTATTTCCGCCAAAAGTCTTTGGAAACTTCAGCCCTTGGGCGCGGTCGTATCGCGCCTTAGGGATGAAGATAGCAGCGCTGGGGGGCCGGGGGGAGAACCTTTCTCCAGAAAGGTTTCCCCCCGGAAAAACCTAACAAATCTTTAATCAGTGCTTCCCTAAAAAATAACACTGAGCAGGACCACGGCCAGCATTGCGGCGGGGTAGCGGCTGGCGCTGTTGAAGAGTCCGGAGGCGTCCTGGCGCTCTCTGCTTTGCTCCAGCAGGCGAGCGGGGCGCACTGTGAGTCTCCACCCCCAGTAGAGAGCCACGAGCATAAGGATGGGGTTCATGCCCAGCGGCGCCATGGTGAACAGGGGCACGGAAACCGCGAGCGTGCATACCAGGCACCCCAGGGCCAGGCGGCTGGCGTTTTTTTCACCCAGCACCACGGGAACGGTGCGTGCGCCCTGGGTCCTGTCCTCTTCAATGTCGTGCCAATCGGCGGGAATGTTTTGCCCCCCGACTTCCCAGGTAAAAACCCAAAGCATAAGCAAGCCCACAAACCAGAGTTCGGGCAATGGATCCACTGCGAACACCGCGGCAAGGGGGCCAATGCATTTCACCAGTCCGTTGATCAATACGCGCAGATGGGTAATGCGGAGCAATTTGCAGTAAATGATTTCCAGCACGGCGCCCACGATCAGCAGCAGGGCGCAAAAGGGATTGAGCATCCAGGCTCCCAAGAAGGCCAGCCCGCCCCAGAAAGCGGTCCAGGCATATGCCTGGGGCAGCGTCAGTAATCCCTGGGCCACGGGGTGGCGGACGAAAACGGCATCCAGATAGTTCGTGCTTTCTTTCTTAACTCCTTTGCCGAAAATTTCCTTGTCGGTTTTGTAGTCCGCAATATCGTTGAGGGCATAGACCGCCGTATAACCGGAGAATACGGTGACAAGCCCCAGCAGCACCACGCTGAAGGGAGGGAAGCCATCCAGCCAGAGCAGCATGGCCACGATTGGAGTTGCCAGGTCAAGAACGCCGTGAGGCGTGCGCGACAGCGCCAGATAGAGTTTCATATTTTTGAGGGTGGAATCAATAATGGGCAGTTTCATGGTTATCCTTGGAATATGGGGCTAGATTTCGTTTTCCAGGCGCGTTTTGCCACGGAAAACACGGTATTGGTAGCCGTTGTAGAAAATGAGCACGGGCAGCAGCCCACCAATGACATAGAGCATGATCCGCAGCATTTCAGGAGGCGCGGCAGATGCGACCAATCCGAGTTGGGGCGGTACGAGAAAGGGGTAGACCGCGCCGGCGAAGGTCAGCATGAACAGCAGGACCGCGAGCGCGGCAAGGGCGAAGGCCTTGCCCGGAGCGTTGCCTCCCACAGCGGGTAGCACCATCCCCAGGGCCACAATGCCCCCGCATAAACAGGCCAGAGGCAGTGCGCCGAGCAATCCGCGTTGCAATGTCGCGCCGTTGTCGTCGAAAAGCGCCAGGGAAATCGCCACGACGATCAACACTCCCGTGAGCAGCACGGCCGCCTTGGTCCAGCCTATGGCGCGCTGTTGCAATCGGCCTTCTGTTTTAATGGCCAGCCAACATCCCCCGAGCACGAGGTCCATGGCGCAGACGGCAAGCCCCAACACCAGGGGAAAAGGCCGCATCCAGGCCAGGGCGCTCCCGGTGAATTCGCCGTTTTCCAGGGGCAGACCCTGCAGCGCCCCCCCGAGCAAAAGGCCCAGGGAAAAAGCCGAGGCCAGGCTGCCCAGGGCCACGAGAACGCTGGGAATGCCTTTTTGCGTGGCCTGGCCGCGATACTCCAGGGCCACCCCCCGGCACATGAGCGCAAAGAGCAACAACGCGAGGGGCAGGTACAGGGCGGCCAGCACACTGCCGTAGACGGCGGGGAACGCCCCGAACAGCACGCCGCCGCTGATGACCAACCAGGTTTGATTCGCGTGCCAGACCGGTTCGATGCTGTGGGTCATGATATCGCGAGAAGCTTCGTCCGGCTGCAACAGGAGCATCATGCCCACGCCGAAATCGAACCCGTCGGTGATGAGATACAGAAACAGAAGCACCGCCAATATGGCGAACCACACGTGAGCGAGTTGTGCGCCGATGTCCATGATCTACCGCCTTGCAGGTTCGGGACGTTGCTTGTGGGAAGCGACGGGCGAAAGGTCGGGGCCTGTACGGATCACCCGCCGGGCAAAATGCAGAAAAAGGGCCAGCAGCAGCGCATAGGCCAAGGTATAGGCCAAAAGCGTCATGACCACGGAATCAGGGGGCAGGGTGGACGCGGCGTCCGTCGTGCGGAGCAGTCCGTAGACGGTCCAGGGCTGGCGCCCCACCTCCCGCGTTATCCATCCTGTTTCCACGGCGACCCAGCTCAGGGGCAGCATGAGCATCCACAGATACAACAATCGCTTTTGCTTTCCCGCCCGCTGTGGGGTCAGCCGTTTTTTATACCACGCCCAGACAGTGTACAAGGCGAGGAAGACCATGCCGAAACCGATGCCGACCATGGTTCTGAACGTGTAAAACGGGATTACAATTGGGGGGCGGTCCTGCTTGGGGAAGTCCTTGAGTCCGGGAACGGTGCCCGTGAAACTGTGGGTGATAAGCAGACTGAGACCATAGGGGATTGGAATTTCGAAGAGATTTTTTTCATTTTCCGTATCAGGCCAGGCCAGCATGTTCCAGGATGCGCCCTCGCCGGGGGCGTTGGTCTCCCAGTGCGCTTCTATGGCCGCGACTTTCGCGGGCTGGATGCGCCCGATTTCCTGGCCGTTCAAATCGCCGATCAGGGCTTGCAGCGGCGTGACGACAAGTGCCGCGACGGCCATCATTTTAAAGCTTTTCAAGAAGAATTGCGTATCGCGCCCCTTAAGGAGATACCAGGCGCTGACGGCGCCCACGGCGAAGATCGTGCTTTGCAGGCAAGCCACCCACATATGGACAAACGCGTACCAGAGGTCCGTGTTGAACGTGGCGGCGAACCAGTCGTCAACCACAAAGAGGCCGTTTTCCAGGTGCCCCCCGTCCGGTGTCTGCATCCAGGAATTGGCCACCATTATCCAGAAGGCGGAAACAGAGGTGCCCAGGGCCACCATGCAAGTTGCGAGAAAATGCATGGCCGGCTTTACGCGGTGCCAGCCGAAGACCATGATGTAGAGGAAGGCGGCTTCGAGCATAAAGGCTATGGTGCCTTCGAAGCCCAGGATTTGGCCGAAAAAGTTTCCCACGGCGCGGGAAAAAGGCCCCCAGTTTGCGCCAAAGGCGAACTCAAGGGGGATGCCGCTGACCACGCCCACGGCGAAGCAGAGCAGAAAAAGTTTGGACCAGAATTTAAACTGGTGGATATAAAATGGATTTTTTCTCCAAAGCCACATGGCTTCCAGAAAAACAAGGAGCAAGGCCAGCCCGATGCTGAAGATGGGCCAGGTGATATGGAAGATGGTCATCAGGGCGAATTGCAGTCTGGAGAGAAATACATGGTCGGTTAAAAAATCCATGGTCGCTCCTTTACTGCCCGGGGCGCCCCCCGGACGAGAGGGTTAGCGCATTATCATTTTACAACACAGCGTTGTTCTGAAAGAAAATGTTGCGGTTGAAAAAGTGTGAGAGCCTCCGCCTCATTACATGGGGAGGGCGCTCGCATTTTTCACGGCCACGCCCACGATGCCGAAACGTGATTCCTTGTAACCCGGTTGCAGCGCCAGCCCAGCCGCGGCGAGCGCCTGCTTGAATTCAGGACCGTGAAAGCGGTTTTCCGTGGGGTGCAGCACCAGGTGTTTCATGATGCAGTTCGCATAGAGCGGTGGAAAAATTTCTTCAAAATAAAACGCGCCGTTGTTTTTCAGAACGCGGCCCAACTCAGAAATGCCTTTGCGCCAGTCCTCCAGATGGTGGATAATGCCGAAGTTGAAGGCGGCGTCCATACAGTTGTCGGGAAACGGCAGGCATTGCGCGTCGCCTTGCAGCACCCCCAAACGGTGTTCCCTTTCCGTGGCGCGCTTTTTTGCATGCCGCAACATGGCCGGGTCCAGGTCCAGGGCCTGGATTTGCTTCGGAGCAAAGGCCTTCAAGAGCATCAGGGCTCCGGCGCCGTTGCCGCAGCCGATTTCCAACACACGTTCCGCCGATCTGAACGGGCGCAGACGTTGCCAATAACGCACCTCGCGCTGTTGCACCATACGGCGCAACAGACTGTTGCACCAAAGCCGTTCCGGGAAATTCACATTCATCGCGGCGACCACCAGAGATTTGCGTACCACAACCAGGTTGCTTGGGGAAGTCGGAAATACAGCACGGCACTATGGATTGTCCATAAGAATCAAGGGGGGAGTTGTTTCCCACCTGTTGGTTCTACGATGGGCAAGCGCTGCGAAAAGGAATTCTCTTCAGGAAAATTCATCGATTGTGTCGTGCCTCAGTTATTGCATCCAATTTCGTGGCGCTGAAGATTTTCGCCACCCCAAGGGTCAGATTGCGCACTCGCGCATGAGCGAACCCCGCCAGACGCATTTCTTCCAGAAACGCGGCATCGTTGGGAAACGCGGTCACACTCTCAATCAGGTAAGTGTATGCGTAATCGGTCCGTGAGATGAAGTTGCCCACGGGGGGCAGCACATGCGTGAAATAGAAGCGGTACAGCGCGCCCAACACCGGTGTTTTGGGAAAGCCGAACTCCATAACCAGTACCCGCCCCCCAGGCTTGAGCACGCGACGGAATTCTTCCAGCACGCGCACCCGCTCGGCGATGTTGCGTATGCCGAAGGAGATGGTGACCACGTCGGCGCAACCGTCGGCCAGAGGCAGTGCCCGGCAGTCGCCGCAGACCAGCTCCAGGCGTTGCCCCGCGTCGCGTCGCCGTTGTTTCCGTTGGGCTTTGCGCAGCATGGCGGGAGAAAAATCCACCCCGATCAGGCGGGCCGCGGGTTCGCGGGCGAGCGCGGCAAAGGAGACCTCGCCCGTGCCCACCGCCGCGTCAATGCACAGATCATTGGGGCGCAAGGCCAGAAGACGCGCCAATTTCCTGCGCCACAAGACATCGCAACCCAGGGAGAGAAAGCTGTTCTGAAAGTCGTATGAAAAAGCGATGCGCTCAAACATCGCCCTGACCTGAAAATCCCGCATCTTTCCTCCCTGTCCGCCATTATCGTTAAGGAGGCACTGATTAAAGACTTGTTAGGTTTTTCCGGGGAGAACCCTTTTCAAAGGGGTTCCCCCTCGCATATCCAGTGAATTAATCAGCGTTTCCTTAAGCTTTAAACCTTGAACGTAATATTATACAGTAGACCGCGAGGGACGGTCCAGTGGAAAAGCCGGAAAGCGTGTACGCAAAGCAGGATGTTTCGTTTGCGGGCCGCACGTCTCTGGCATTCTGCCGGCCCGCGTTCCAAGAATGCGCACTCCACCGGCAGAGATGGCTTTCTCTACTGTAACCGCATACGCCACGAGTCATGACCATGAACAAAAATGCTCCCATTCTTCCGCGTGTGGCCATGTTGGATATCGCCCGCTTCTACGGCATGGTGCTGGTCTATTACGGCCATATCGTCGAGCGTGTCATGTACTTGCAGAATCCCGCGGCCACATTGGACTACAAGTTCATTTACTCCTTTCACATGCCGTTTTTCTTTCTGCTCTCCGGTTTCGTGGCCAAGCCGGAGTACGCCCAGCAGCCATGGGGGCGCTGTCTCAAACGCCTGGCCGCCTCGCGTCTTGTGCCCTATGTGGTGTTTTCCCTCTTGCTGGCCTGCACCACGCTTTTCTGGAAGGGACATTTCGTCGCCGTGGATCTCTCCACTCTCGCAGGCTATGTAAAAGGGCTCGTTGCCACGGCCATGGGATTTCCGGCCTTCAACATTCCCTTGTGGTTTCTGGCCTGCCTTGTCTCTGTGGAAGTGGCGCACCGGGCCCTGGCTCCGCTGGCGCGCACGGACAAGGGGCTCCTGCTCACGGCGCTGGTCTGCTACGCCGGGGGGTACTGGCTCAACAGCGAATACTGTTTCCTTCTCGAAGGCATGAACTTCTGGTTTATCAACGAGGTGCCCGTGGTCTACAGCTTTTATCTTGTGGGCGTTCTCATGCGGCGGCGCGGCATATTGCTGGGGCGGATTACACGCCGCAAGGCGCTGCTCTGGGGCCTCGGCTGCATGGCGCTGGTGTTCTTCACCTACAATTTGAACCACGGACCCTTCCGCCTTATCCAGGCCGTGGTCATCGTTTTTGGAGCCCACGGCAATTTCTGGTTGTTTCCCCTCACGGCATTGGCCGGCTCGCTGGGGCTGCTCTTGCTCGCCAAGGCCAGCGGCGCATCCGCGTTGCTGCAATATATGGGGCGCAACGTGATCATTTTTTTCTGCCTGAACGGCGTGTTTTATCACTACTTCAACGGTCCGTTCGCGGAATGGTACGTTGCCGGTTTTTCCGGTTCCGGACTGAGCGTGTTTCTCGTCTGTTCCGCCATGACCGTGGTGAGTATGGCCGCTTGCCTGCCCGCGCTGTGGTTTTTCAATCGCTATTTCCCTCAACTTGTGGGGCGGCCGCGTGTGCAGGGGCCGATTTTGCCGCGCCTTTTGCGGCAGGACGTCGCCCCGGCTCCCTTTGCAGGGACTTCCCTGTGTAAAGAGTAGGCCGTGTCTTTCTAAGGAAACGCTGATTAATTCACTGGATATGCGAGGGGGAAACCCTTTGAAAAG
>CAZFCK010000248.1:0-6748 GCA_964517355.1 uncultured Desulfovibrionaceae bacterium
ACAATTGGAAATTGTTTCAGGGGAGAGCCTTGTTTCAAGGCGAAAATGCGCTAATGACGCCGCATAGAGCATTGTTATGCTGAAATATGATTGTTAATCAATCTTCCAATATTGTTTATCTACGAAACCCTACGTGGCGAGTTGAGCGCGCACAACAACATCGCGTATTTTTCAAAAAAAAAGACAAGTCGTTTTTCCGGCGTCCAAAGGCCTCCCCTGGGCGTCCTGCGGGCGCGAAAACCCGCGACGTTATTCTTTTCTTTTAATCCGGAAGCCGCGCTCTGGTGCTCGTATGCTTTTCTCTGAACCAATGGAAATTGTTTCAGGATTGAACGTTATTCCCAGACGTAAATGCGCTGGGCGAAATCCCGAAATATATCATTTTTCAAACTACTTTCCTAAAAAAAACAAGTAATTGTTCTCCACGCTGCGCAAGCAGGACTTGACTTTCGCGAAAGTGACAATACACTTCCAAAAATTCGGGTTATTATCACAGACCGTTTGGCGCCAGCCGGCGGATAACTTGCATACTTTTCAGGAGAAAGGTCAATGAGTGATTCTGGTTGCAATGGCTGCTCGGAGCAAGGTTCCTGTAGCAGCGATCCCAGCACCTGCGGAGGTCCCAAAGACGACCGCCTTGAAAAAGCCGTCGCCCGCATCAAAAACAAAATAGTGGTTCTTTCGGGCAAGGGCGGTGTCGGGAAAAGCTCCGTGGCCACCAACATTGCCGTGGCCCTGGCCTTGGCAGGCAAGAAAACCGGCTTGCTGGACGTGGACGTTCACGGCCCAAGCATTCCCAGGTTGTTGGGGCTGCAAGGCATACAGCCGCATATCGGCGACAATGTCATAGAACCCGTGCCCTGGCGTTACAATGCCAATCTTTCGGTGATGTCGCTTGGATTCATGTTGCCTTCGCCGGAACAGGCGGTTATCTGGCGCGGCCCGATTAAAATCGGCCTGATCACGCAGTTTGTCCGCGACGTGGCCTGGGGCGATCTGGACTATCTGGTGGTGGATTGCCCTCCAGGAACAGGCGACGAACCTCTTTCCGCCTTGCAAACTCTGGGCAGCGACGCCAAGGCGGTCATCGTCACCACGCCCCAAAACCTGGCTATTGACGATGTTCGCCGTTCCGTGAGCTTTTGCCGCGAAGTGGGCGCGCCCATCATCGGCCTCGTGGAGAACATGAGCGGCTATGTGTGCCCCCATTGCGGCAAGGAGGAAAACCTCTTCAATACGGGCGGCGGCGAACGTCTGGCGCAGGAAATGAATGTCCCCTTTTTGGGGCGCATTCCCCTGGACCCCGAGATGGTTCGCGCCGCTGACGAAGGCTACGTGTTCATGCGCGTGAAAACGGAAAGCCCCACCGCGGCGGCTATCGGCAAGATTGTGGAACCGCTTCTCGCACTGTCATAACACATTTAAT
Organism: uncultured Desulfovibrionaceae bacterium; assembly: GCA_964517355.1. Taxonomy (GTDB): domain Bacteria; phylum Desulfobacterota; class Desulfovibrionia; order Desulfovibrionales; family Desulfovibrionaceae; genus CAZFCK01. Next base: position 1,427 of record CAZFCK010000248.1, read on the forward strand.
TCATTTATATTCTAAAGCGCCGCTTCGATTATATCGAGCGGCGCTTTATTTTTTTTCGTTTAGCATCATCTCGCCCTTGCTTGATCAGCGTTACTCGTGCATTCTTATCGAATAATAATGAATGTCCTTCGTTGTAATGCTTAGGAGTAACAAGCATGAAACTCCCCACCAATGTACTTGGCTCTGAAATACAAACCGACCGGCGCGACTCCACAACATCTACATCTGACCGCGATACACGGACGCCGGCTGGCAACGATTCTGCATCTACCGCGGAATATGGCGATTTTGTCCAAAATCTCGCCCAATCCATTGTGCAACGCAACGCCCGGGCACGTCGAGGGCCGGGTCGCGACATGGAGCAAAAAGCCCGAAGCAAACGCACGCTGCATCGCGTGCTGTCTACAATTATGAATGAGGAGACTCCTTCATAACGCCTCCTCTAACGATGCGCGCATCTTGTCTCTGTTTCTCAAATAGGGGCACTTGCAAAGATTCTCCGCATAACATAATAACAAAGTTCATTTTTTTTAATTGATCACAAAATATAAAGCCTTTTGGCCCCTCTTGCGCACCGAGATAAGGAGTATACTATGATGTCTTTCATTCTGCCGTGTCGCCTTCCTGTTATCGCGCTCTCATTGCTCCTCTTTACCGGCATGGTTCTCACAGGTTGCGGCGACGACAAGGACAAAGGCAAAAAAGCCGATGCCAAGCAGCAGACGGCGCAGCAAAGCCAAACGCCCCCCACAATCAAGGTGGTGAAAGTCGAACCCGTGGATATTCCGTATTTCGCTGAATACGCCGCCTCCATTGAAGCCAAGCAATCCGTGGATATCAGAGCTCGCGTGGCGGGCTACCTCTTGGAAAGACACTTTGAGGAAGGCTCCCTGGTCAAGGAGGGTGAGTTGCTCTTCACCATCGATCCCAGAGAGTATCAGGAAAATCTGAAGCAAGCCCAGTCAAAACTCCAGGGCGATCAGGCTACGTTGGACAAAGCCAGGGTCGACCTGAAACGGTTCAGCGAACTTTATGAAAAGGGCGCCGTAAGCCGCGAAGAATACGATACGAAAAACACCAACGTCAAAGAATACGAAGCAATGGTCGATCAGGACAAAGCCGCTGTGAAGCAGGCGGAACTCGATCTTGGCTACACCACGATCACGGCGCCCATTACCGGCCTCATCGGCCGCGCCCTCGCCCAAAACGGCGATCTGGTCGGCAAGGGCGAAAACACCCTGCTCGCCACCATTACCACTGTGGATCCCGTGTACGTCAATTTCAGCATCAGTGAAACCGACTACCTGAGCTTCATGCACTATATCGAAAACGGCGGCCCCCAGCCGGAAATCAAACTGCTGCTTAAACTCTCGGACGATTCGATTTACAAGCACCAAGGCACCATAAATATGGTGGACCCCTCGGTGGACCCGAAGACGGGCACGCTGGGCATCCGCGCCACGTTCCCCAACCCCCTGGGCATGCTCAAGCCGGGGCAGTTCGCGCATCTGTTCATGGCCGTCAACCTGAACAAGAAGGCCATTCTCATTCCCCAACGCGCGGTCATGGACGTGCAAGGCATGTCCATGTGTCTGGTGGCCGACGCGTCCGGCAAAGTCTCTTCCAGAAAAATTACTCTGGGCCAGGATATCTACGAACTGATCGGCGTTACGGAAGGCTTGCAAAGCGGCGATTTGGTGCTTGAGGAAGGCTTGCAGAAGATCAAAAACGGAGACGTTATTACCCCCGAAATCACAGAGATCGACATGACAACCCTGCACAAGGCCATAGTTGCCGAAGAAGATGGGGAGGATGTCGCCGGTAAAAACGCCGAATTGATGCAGCAAAACGCCACGGCGCCTCAAGCTTCAGACACCAAGGCCGGAGCGGCCCAATGATCCGCTTTTTCATTGAACGACCCATTTTCGCGGCTGTGGTGTCCATCATCATCACGCTGTTGGGCGCTCTTTCCATCATGTCGCTGCCCATTGCGCAGTATCCGGAAATGACGCCCCCGACTGTCCAGGTCTCCGCCACCTACACCGGAGCCAACGCCGCTGTCGTCGCCGAAACAGTGGCCACCCCTATTGAAGAGCAGGTGAACGGCGCCGAAGAGATGACCTACATGTCATCCATCTCTTCCAATGACGGCACCATGAACCTCACCGTGACATTCGATGTGGGGCGCGATCTGGACATGGCTACCGTCGACGTGCAGAACCGCCTCAGCCTGGCCCAGCCGCAACTCCCGCAAGACGTTATCCGCCAAGGCCTGAGCGTTAAGAAAAGATCGCCCGACATCCTGCTGGTCATCAACCTCATCAGTCCGGACGACACCTTCGACAGTTTGTTCCTCACAAACTACGCCAAAATCAACCTCAGCGACGCGCTCGCGCGTATCCAGGGCGTGGGCAGCGTTACCGTTTTCGGCGCCGACGATTACTCCATGCGCATCTGGCTGGACCCTGCAAAAATGGCCAACCTGGGCGTCAATGTCAGCGAGGTGTCCAACGCCATCGAGGAACAGAACGTTCAGGCCCCAGCCGGACAAGTGGGCTTGCCCCCAACGCCCCCAGGGCAGCAATTCCAGTATTCGGTGCGCGTCAAAGGCCGCCTGGACGACATTCAGGAATTCGAAAACATCATCGTACGCTCCAACCCGGACGGCTCCATGATCCGCATCAAAGACCTGGGCACCGCCGAACTTGGAGCCTTTTCCTACAACTCCTTCAGCCGGCTCAACGGCAAAGACGCCTGCTCCATTCTCATCTACCAGCTTCCAGGCGCCAACGCCCTGGACACGGTGGCCAAAGTCCGCGCCACCATCAAAGACTTGTCCTCAAAGTTTCCCGTGGGCCTCGAGTACCGCATCCCCTTCGACACCACGCGATTCGTCAACGTCTCCATTGACGAAGTGATGGAAACCCTGTGGATCGCTTTGGCCCTGGTGCTCTTCGTGGTTTTCATTTTCCTGCAAAACTGGCGCGCCACGCTCATCCCCATGGTCACCGTGCCGGTTTCGCTCATAGGTACGTTCGCCTTTTTCACCGTCCTGGACTTTTCCATCAACACCTTGTCGCTGTTCGGCATCGTCCTGGCCATCGGCCTGGTGGTGGACGACGCCATTGTCGTGGTGGAGGCCGTACAGCACAACATCGATGAAAAAGGCTTGCCCCCGAAGCAAGCCACCATCAAAGCCATGGAGGAAGTGTCCGGCGCGGTGGTGGCCACGAGTCTGGTCCTTATCGCGGTGTTCATCCCCGTGTCGTTTTTAGGAGGCATCACTGGTAAACTCTACCAGCAATTCGCCCTGACGCTGTCGGTTTCCGTGGCCATTTCCACAATAAACGCGCTCACGCTGAGCCCCGCGCTCTGCGCCTTGCTGCTGGTGCCTGCACGGGAAGGCAGGGGGCCCTTGGCCTGGTTTTTCCGCATGTTCAACGCGATGTTCGAAAAGGTCACAGGCGGCTATCTTGCCGGCGTACGCGGCGCTCTGCGCTGGACTTTTTTGACGCTTGGGGTACTCGGAGCCTTGCTGGTCGGCACATGGGGGCTCATGGAAAAGGTGCCCACGGGTTTTGTGCCTGAAGAAGACCAGGGATACTTCATGGTCAACGTCATGCTCCCCCCCGCCGCCTCCTTGGAGCGCAACAACGCGGTCATGAAAAAGCTGGAAGAGTATTTCCAGAAGAAGCCCGGTGTGCAGGACGCCCTGACCCTGGGCGGCATGAACCTGCTCAACAGTTCCACCAGTTCCTACACCTCGAGTATGTTCATTATTCTGGACGATTGGTCCAAGCGCACCACAGAGGAAACATCGCTGGGGTATCTCCTGGCCTCATCGTACAAGGATCTGAACCAGCTGCCTGAAGCCGTGATCACGGTCTTCAACCCTCCGGCCATTACCGGTTTGGGCATGGCCGGCGGCTTCACCTTTGAATTGCAGGACAGAGGTGGGCACGAAATTGCTGAGGTGGCCAAGGTCGCGCAACAATTCATTATGGACGCATCCAAGCGCCCAGAGCTCACCCGGGTATATACGACCTTTTCCGCGGATGTGCCCCAAATCCAGGTCAATGTGGATCGTGACAAAGCGAAAACCAAAAAGGTTGCTATCAATGACATCTTTCTCACCTTGCAAACTTTTTTGGGCGGCTACTATGTCAACGATTTCAATAAATTTGGAAGAACGTACAAGGTGATGCTGCAGGCATCGCCCCAATTCCGCTCACGGCCGGACCAAATAGGCAGCTATTATGTCCGGTCCACTGAGGGAGAGATGGTGCCGCTTTCCACGCTCACGTTGCAGCAGCAAATCCTGGGACCGCAGTATATCCAGCATTTCAACCTGTACCAGACTGTCGAGATATCGGGCAGCGCCGCCCCCGGCTATAGTTCGGGGCAAGCATTGCAGGCGTTGCGTGAAGTTGCCGACGAGAGTTTACCGGACGGTTACGGATTCGACTGGTCCGGCATGAGCTACCAGGAAGTGAAGCAAGGCGGGCAGGCGGCCCTGGCCTTCGGTCTGGCCGTGGTCATGGTCTTTCTGCTCCTCTGCGCGCTCTATGAATCCTGGTTCATTCCCATCTCCGTAATGATGGCCGTGCCCCTGGGAGTGTTTGGCGCCATGCTGGGGCAGTTCATTCAAGGCTTGGACAACAACGTGTACGCGCAAATCGGCCTGGTCATGCTCATCGGCCTGGTGGCGAAAAACGCCATCCTCATCGTGGAATTCGCCATAACCCGTAAACGCCAGGGCGTTTCAACGCGAGACGCGACGTTGGAGGCGGCGCATTTGCGCTTCCGCCCCATCCTGATGACCGCCTTTGCGTTCATCTTCGGTACGCTGCCCCTTGTCATTGCCAGCGGTGCGGGCGCAGCCAGCCGGCATTCTCTGGGTACCTCGGTTTTCGCCGGTATGATTTTCGCCACATTCATAGGGGTGGTCATGACCCCGGTGCTCTACGATACTATCGAGCGTTTACGTGGCCTTGGCAAAAAGAACAAAGACAATGCGGCATAAGTAGCATAATACTTCCGCGAAAAATCCAGCGCTGCCACTTTCAGCCCTTAGGCGCGATACGACCGCGCCCAAGGGCTGAAGTTTTTGATAAAGGTTCTCCCCCCGGACCCCCCCTTCCAAAGACTCTTTGCATAAATGCCTATAAATTCAACGTCTTACGAAGATACTTGTCTGGCGACAAAGTTTAGAGCATCTCACGCTTGAAAAGCGCTAGAGCATTGAAACTTTGAAAAAGTTGAAAGGCTCTGCAAAGATTTGCTTGCAACTCTTTGCCGCAAAATGATTGCAGGCGGGCTTTG
>CAZFCK010000249.1:0-6725 GCA_964517355.1 uncultured Desulfovibrionaceae bacterium
CGGCGCTGCCGCTCCTGCTCTGCGGTGACATGCAACACGATGTCGCACGGTGTTAAGTCCTTAGGGCAAGGTTCATTATCCACAAGGATAATGATCCGTGGCTCTTGCCGCCACTGAGAGTCCGCTTCAACCTTTTCAACTCGTCTGCGCATACTCATTACCTATGCTCCATTGCCTGCTCAATGGCGGTTAGACGTTGTTCAATATCCTGTAACTCCAAAGCCTTGCGGTGCTGTTCTAGCAGTTTGGCTAAACTCTCTCCCTGTGTGGGGTCGAGCCTCCCCCCTACGACGGCGCGGACAATAGCCGCAGAGGCTTCCGCCATGTTCTCTGGTTTCAACGTCGGCAGGCGCACGGCACCCGCCTCCAGGGGGCGTTCCTTGCGTGGCGGGCACAAGCGCTCCAAACAAAGACGCAGCGCCGTGACATCGCCCTCCAGGGCCAGTTCAACGGCTTTGCGGGTCAAGACTTCAGCTTCGCCGTCGAGCAGCGCCTCAACGGCGAGAGTGGCCTTGTTGCGGGTGCCCTTGGGCTTGCCTGCAGGGTTGCCGGATTGCCCCCTCTTGAATCGAGTATCCTGCTTTTTCCCTGCATTTTCAGAAATCATGAGACCTCCTTTATTAATTTCCGATAACGCTTCTCAATCTCTGCGGCGTACTTTGCCAGCAGTGAATGCGTCATGTACTCGGCGCCCTCCCGGCCACCACAAAACAGGAACGGGACTTGATAGCGCACCATGAACGCGCTGATGGACTGAAGCGCTGCGTGTGGCTTCATCTCGCTTCGATATTGGCCTTGAGCGATATCTTCGAGGCTGGATTCCACCACCACGGCTTTCATCTCAAAAAATCGGAGCTTCTGAAGCTCGCGCTCGAATCTCGCACGGTTGCTGCCCATCAAGCAGTTAATCAAATCACCAAGCTCTTTTCGCTCAATGGATACGCGATCCTCGAACCCAACAATCGAATAGTCCCCCACAGAAAGGGTGTCTCTTATCACCTCAATTTTATACCGCTTGAAATCGAAAGGGCGTTGCTCGCGGGTGTCGATGATGATTTTCATACGCGCCACCCGTATTGTACGAGTTGCTTCCGTTCCACCTGGTCTTGCAGGCCAAGCAGTTCATGCGCCCGCTCATGCGGTAGCGGCGATGCCTGCATAAAAAGGTCTTGGACGTAAAGCCGATCATGCGGTGTGAATCGTCTCGGGCAATCCGGCCATAACGCTCCGCCCTCATGGACGCCGAAGCGCAAGCCGTGGTGCCGCACCAGCTCTTGCAGGCAGGCGAATGCGTCTTCTCGAAGGAAGGTGATGCATTCCGCCTTGTGCGCCCGGAGTTCGCGAGCAGCGGTTCAAAGTCTTCCTGTGGCAGGCGACTACTGCCGGTGAAGCGTAACGAGTCGCCTACCACTGTGAGGTCAAGACCAGTAGCCCAGATGCGGTTTAGGATGGCAGGACATTTCATATCAGGCCTTCCACGTAGTTGCCGGATTGGTGAGTTAAGTGAGTCTGGTGAGTTGGTCCCGCACTCTTTATATAATTTGTCAAATGACAAATTTGCTCTTTAGTAGGATGGAAACTCACATCACTCACTAAACTCACTTTTACTCGCCAAACTTTGCGCCGCGATTTTTTCCCGGCTTCCTCGAACCGCATGCCTCCAACCACGCGGTTCCGCATGCGCTCTATCCATCGTCCAAGAATACGCGGGTTAATCTCGCGCCCTTGTCCCGCGATTTCTTCACAGGCGGCGTAAAGGTCGCCTTCTCGGTCGCGATCTGCACGCTGAATAACCTCATTTACAGTTGCGCGATAATCGCCGTACACGGCGTGCCAGGCACCAAGCAGCGCTTCCAGCTTCCCGGTTTCAGGGTCGGCTTCATATGCGGCCTCAACGCTTTTCATGGGGTCGGCAACACCCAGCAATCCTTGCTCACCGACCCAGACAACGGCTCGGCGCACCGTGTCCGACCAGACCTCGAAAGAGGCGGTACGGCCTTGCATCCGAGTCGTTTGCCCAAACGCGGCACGTAGCACGGTCAGCGCGGCGGCCACCATCTCCAACCGATGCGCACGGCAATACCCTTCAGGGTTGAGCGTAAAAGCGCGGCTCCATGGCCGCTCGCTTTGCGGATCAATCTCGCAAGTAAGCACACGGCGGCAGAGGTCGCCTTTCAAAAGCACGTTGTTCCCGGTCAAGAGCATGAGCGTGTTGGTAGGAATCTCCATCATCTCGCTCTGCCCAAGAACGCGATCCGTGAATTTCTGGCAGGACAACCATGCGCAAATGGAGTCACTTTCGAAGGTCCCGGTCAGATTGTCCAACAACACGGCAGGCGCTCCGGTCCTGCCCGTTGAGAACAGGCGCTTTCTGTTCTCTCCCTCGTCGGAGGTCATGGTCATAGCTGGCGGATTTTTCACGCCAGCCAAGACACCTATGCATGTTGCAAGCAAGGTTTTGCCACTGCCAGCCGTTGGCGCACTGAACAAAAAGGCCGGTGCGGTTGGCAGCGCGGCGCGGATTGGCGCGCTGAGGATTGCAGCCAGCCACACGCCTTTTGCCACTTCATCAACAAAAGGAAAGTTTTCGAAAGGCTTCCATAATGCATCAAGAGCCGCTTGCACCTGGCTGGTCGTCGGTTTTGTAGGCACCCCTGGCCAGCGGTCCAGAATGTTGCAGTACAGAACGATGCCGGTTTCCCGGTCATAGCCGTCCTGTTCCACGGTGCGTCCCGTGCTGGGGTCCATGAAAGGTGCGGTTGCCACACCCTTAAGTGTCGGCAGCGCCCAATTGCCGCGTGACGCCTCAACACCTTTTGCTACGGATTCCGGGCAGTCGCATGGTCGCCAATCTTTGGCGCGTCCGTCAAACTTCATCCAGCGGGCTAGACCGTCCAGATAGAAGCGCAAGCCTTCAAGACCAAGGGGATGCACGCTGCCGCCGCCGTCCAGACGCACAAGTTCGCCGCCGCGATCAAAAACACCGCCGTCCAGGCGCATAAGCTCCAGCGCTTTGGCGACGATGTGTACGCGCTCGCCTGCCGGTACTTGGATCTCATGCCGTGCCCGGTGCAGCGCGAAACGTGTGCCTCCGTGAGCGTGTGAATAGAGATACGGCTTTCCAGCGTTGCGCAGATTCATAACGGCTATCCGGGCATCGTTGCCGTATTCGGGCTCTAGCGGATCGTGAAAGCGCTGGCCGTGCCATTTCTCGGGGTGATCCAGCAGTTCGCCAACGGTCACAGGGTCGCCCCTGTCCGGCAACAACTCAAAGTCGCCAAGCAGGATTCTTTTCCGCGCTGCCTGCTGTAGCGTCTCGCGGAGTTGTGCAACGCGCTTTTCTCGCTCTATAGGTTCAAGTTCTTGACCGGCCAAGGCGGATTTTACGCGGTCTTCAATCCAGATTGCATGCTGCTCGGATGCTCGGGGTCTGGCGTCGACCCTGGCTTGACTCACGAGTGTTTGAAATTCGCGCTCCTCGGCTTCGGTCAGATCCGGCAGCGCAGCGCGGGTGTCCAACGGCTCGGCGTTCGCGTTGAATGTTTGCGGATCCGGCAAGCGCTGCTCAAGCGGCGCGGTGCAAGCGGCACCTCCGCAGAAGTCCAGGCGCTCGGGCTGCCATACGGCGTCATCCACCAGGGTGCGGAGCAACAGGCTACCGGCGCGGGACACGTCAATGCGGCCATAGCCCGCAAGCCACAAGCGCTTGAACAACACGGCTCCAGCTCGCGGGATGTCTTGAGCGTCGGACACCAGCACCCAGACGCGCAAACCGCCTTGGCCCTTCAGACACTCGCCAGACTCATTATTATAGATGTAGCTCGACGCGCTGGGGCGCAGGACGTGCGGCGCATGTTCCAAAGCGGGCCACACGCCGTAAAGCGCCTCACGCAACTGCTCCGGCGAAAGCGGGTCCGTTTTCTTCGGTGGATCGTAATCAACCATAAGCAGACCAGGCACATCGGGATAGCGGAAGTGGTCGCGTGTCCGGCTCAGTGTAGGCAAGTCGCCCTTGGGCGCGGCGTCCACCTTGGCCGCTGTGACGATCCGCGCTTGGTCATGGGGGCACGTCCCATAGGCCAACGCTTGCGCAGGCGTGAGCGTCGGCAGCAGCGCGGCGAAGTCGGCCAGGCTCTCAAAGCTCATGGTCTGCACCTCGCCATTAACCATGTTGCCGCCTGGGGATTTTACCAAGCCTCCATCCTGCAACAAGAAGGCCTTGCTCAAACGCGCTGGATTCACGGTTGTGAACCTTGATAGGCGGAAATGGCTAGGCATGTTCCCTCCAGCTCACAGCGCAGCGGGCAGTCCCGCGACGAACAACGCGAAGCCTGCAACAATAACCGGCGTCTCCGTCTTTGAGTGGCTGCCAATCCGGGCAAAAAGCGCACATCTGTTTACTCTTTTTTTTGCGGGCGTGCGGAACCTGGTTCATAACCGCACCCCCGCCAACGCCATGGCGACAGCTTGACAAGCCCATTCGCCGTAGGTCACAAAACCGCCATAAGCACAAAGACCATAACCCCGGCGCCGTACTGACGCTTGCCACCGTGGGCAATCGTGGCATTTGCGCTCGGGGGGCAATTGCGGTAGGGGACGTTCGGCGATTGACACTTTTTTGGGGGTCGTGCTCTTTGCCGAGAGCGCGGCCTTTTGTGCTTTTTGCATGTCGGGCCTCCCTCACATGAAGCGGCGCGGGCCTACACCCAAAGAATCCAGATTTTGCAGATACTTGGTTGACAGTGGAAGACCGAGCTTCGCGGCTAACTCCGAGTATTTATATCGGAGCACCACGCGGGGCATGTCGTCAGCCAGGAATGAAAAGTCCGTATCGAATTTTTCATTCAGCCAGTCCAATAAATCTTCCCTCAAATAGGCTGCAGGTCGATTTGAAATTGATGCGCGTTTTTCTTGGGTAAGCATAAAAAAACCTCCGTTGGGATGTGGTTGCCAATGGAGGTATCTTGAGGGTTCCGCCTATGGCGGAAGCAAGAACAATCGGTGAAAGTTTTGCTATTATAAGCGACTGCTTTTGTTGGTATATATCTTCCAGTGGGATCATTCGACGGAAGCAGTGGCGGAAGTCTCGGAAATGGTGTCCTCTGCTTTGTGGGTCCAGGTCTGAATGGTTTTCTCGCTTACACAAAATTCTGCGGCCAGAACTGCGCTTTTCTCTCCAGCGAGGCGACGTGCTGCAACACCCAAGGCACGGCGGTCAGTTCCCGTGTATTTCTCTGCGAAAGCGTTTAGGTTCTCTGGTGTCCACCCTGCAAGTCCAGGGTAATCCTTAAGCAATGAGTTGTTGGTGTCACCCCCTGTCGTCTTGCCTCGCACATACCAAAGGTTGATCTTGTCCCGTATGGCGAAAAGGGCTTCACGCTCATGTGCGTCAGAAAAGGCGCTTTTTGTTCTATCATCAACTATGTCCAAAAGGGCTGTAAGAAGAAAGCCTGCTGTAAAATCATCACCAGAAGTTATAAGTTGAAAAGTCTCATTGATCTTGCTTGGTATAAATCCAGCGTCCTTGCTTTGTGCTTCTGTAATTAATTTTAGGCGGCGCAACCTTTCTTCAATTTCCTTATCCCACGAATCAATTTGCGCTGGTTTCTTGGCTTCACCCGTCATGTCCACAACCTCCTCCTGGCGACCCCCCGTAAAAGTGACCACGGGCAGGGCGGTGAGGTGCCGCCTTTTCGGCCTGCAGTTCCTAGCCCGTGGAAATGTGTGTGTGTCGTTTATGGGACTACCGCAACGCCTCGAAACTCACATGCAGGCGGGTGCCAGTGGCCTGTGCATAGCGCTGCAATGTAGCTGTGCTGAGGTTGCGGCCTGACTCTAACTTTGCCACTGCAGGCTGTGAGATGCCCATACGCTCGGCAACGTCCTTCTGTGTCAACCCGGCGCGTTTCCGGGCCTCAATCATGGCAGCAGCAAGGTCAAATTCATCGGCCAGAGCCTCGTATGCCTCGCGGTATTCTGGCTCTCGCATCATCTCGGGGTGCAGGTCACTTACTCTCTTGCCCATTTTTCACCTCGCGTGCCCGCTCCATGGCGAGCTTAATTTCCTTCCTGGGGGTCTTTTGCGTTTTCTTCTGAAACACGCGCAGCACGACCACGCGCTTTTCTTTGGCGGTTACGTAGAGCCCTCTGGCGATGCCATCTTTACCCTTGGCTCTCAGTTCCCAAAGCTTGCCCTCCAGGTGCCGAACGTAGGGCAAGCCAATCTCGGGAAGACCTTTGTCTTCGATCAAGAATACAAGGCGCATCATGCGGGCGCGGATGTCCACAGGCATAGCCTGGAACTCTGCCTCTACGGTCTCGTTCAAGAACTCAACGGTCCATTTGCTCACAGGCATAATATAACCTTCGTGTCATACAAGGTCAACGGGGGTGTAAAAAAAGGGGCCTGCCCTGAGACAAGCCCCGATGTGGTCAGCTCCCGGAGAATTCGCGTAGTCCGCGCTCCACTTGCCGCTCCGCGTCCCGGAACAACGCCCCCGATGACCATACGGACTATCCCGTCATCAAGGACTTCCAGGTTTTGGTCCATCTGCCGTGCCAGAAGCTCAAGAATGTTCCCAAAGCCCCAAGTCGCGGAATCTTCATAGTCCAGCCCTTTGGCCAGTGTTTTGAGGGAGGAAGAAACGTGGGTGAGTTCCAAAACCGCGCTGCCTAGCGCATTTTCGCCTTGAAACAAGGCTCTCCCCTGAAACAATTTCCAATTG